>DATLIG010000251.1:0-9928 GCA_035539555.1 Nocardioides sp.
GCCTCAGGCACACGACTCCACGGCGGGAGACCGGTCAGTCGATCCGCGCCGTCAGCGGCAGCCGCCCGCGGGCGCACGCCCCCACGACCAGCGCCGTGAGCAGGGGCAGGCCAAGGACGACGGTGGCGACCAGCGACCACGGGATCGCGAGCACGCTCGTCCCGTTGGCGAAGTCGTGGGTGAGCGGTCGACTGACCGCGATCCCGGGGATGAAGCCGATCGGCGCGCCGAGCAGGGCGCCGACCAGGCCCACCACGGCGGCGTACGACGCCGCGACCGTACGACGCGTGCGCGGGCGAGCGCCGACGGCGGCCATGGTGGCGAGGTCGGGACGAGCGTCGGAGAGGGCGAGGAAGGTCGCGGTGAGCGTGCCGCCGAGCATGAGGATCGCGCCGAGGGCGGCAAGGACCGCCTGGATCACCTTGACCTCGGGCGGCGCCTGGTAGCCGCGCTCGACGTAGAGATAGGGCTGTGCCGCCAGCGCCGCGAGGCCCTCCTCCAGGTCCTGCTGGGCGTCAGCGCTGATGGGCGCGTGCAGCAGCAGACCGGTCGTCGTCTCCGTGCCGTTGATCTGCTCGACCAGCTCCGGCGAGAGGACGGCGATGGCCGGGGAGGTGCGGGTGACGGAGGCCAGGACGGCCCGGACGGTCGCCGTGCCGCGGGTCGTGGACTCCTCGGCGCCGTACTCCGACAGCTCGACCGTGACCCGGTCGCCGTCGAGCTCGGTGGAATAGATGCCGGCGTTGGCCTCGGACCGGGGATCGCGCAGCAGCACCAGGCCCCCCTCGGCGAGGACCGCGTCGGCGCGAGCCCTCTCGTCGGCCGTCATCGCGACGTAGTCCGGCACCGACCCCCCGACCGCGTAGGGCGAACCGATGCTCGACCAGTACGACAGCTCCAGTGGCTCCCCGTCCTGGCTGAAGCCCACGTCGAAGCCCCCGTTCGGGGTATTGGTCTGCAGGCCACGGACCTCCTCCACCTGGTCGGCGGGCAGGGAGCGCCCGATCACCGCGTCCACGGCCTCGCGGTCGGGGCCGGGGCTGCCGGCGAAGGAGACGCTGCCGTAGCCGTCGGGGAGCTGCGCGTCGTACTCCTGCAGGTTCCGGGCCTCTTGGCTGGCCAGGGCGATCCCGAGCGCGACGACCCCCGCCACCGTGGCGCCCACGGCGGCCACCGCCGGGACGGTGCGGGTGCGGTGCCGGGCGGCATCGCGCGCGGCGAACCGCAACGACAGCGGGAGCCGGGAACCCAGGCGCCCGGCCAGGCCGACCGCGACCGGCACGACGAGGATCATGCCGAGGACGGAGATGATCGCCGACACCGCGACGAGCAAGGGAGCAGCGCCGCCCGGCCGGCTGCCGTAGGCCGCAGACCCGATCCCGAGGACGAGCAGCACGACGCCGACGACCGGCGAGCGGCGCGACGGTCGTCCGTCGCCGCGACGCCCGGCCAGCACGGCGACGACGTCCTGGCGCGATGCGGAGAAGGCGGGGACGACGGCGGCCAGGACCGCAGAGAGGAAGCCGAAGAAGGCGACCGGGAGCAGCAGCAGCCAGGGGACCTCGAACGGTCCGAACCGCGTGCCGTTGAAGTGCTGGGCGATCGGCACGGCGAGCGTCGCGGCCGCGATGCCGACGGCGACGCCGAGCACGCCGCCGACGGTGCCGATCACCACCCCCGAGGCGAGGACGGTACGGCGCGCCTGCCGCGCGGTCCCACCGCTCGCGGCGACGAGGGCGAGGGTGTGCGCCTGTGCCCGAGCCCGCACCGCGAACGCCGGTCCGGCAAGGAGGACGACCTCGAGCAGCACCATGGCCACCACGGTCCCGAGTGCGGTGAGGGCCACCTCGTCCACGCTGGTCGATGTGGCCAGCTCGGGGGACAGCTCCGAGTCCGGCGGCGGGTCGGTCACCACCTGTCGGGAGGTGGCCAGCAGACCGGCGGCGTTGAGCGCCTTCACGTCCTCCCAGCTGACCGGGCCACCACCGACCAGCCAGCGCGGCGGCCCCTCGTCCCCGATGCCGAAGGTGCCCGGGAGTGCGGCAGCCATCGCGTAGCCGCGCGCCTCGGTCGACTCGGCGATGCCGACGACGCGGACGGGGATCTCGACCTCACCTTTCGGGGTCATGCGCAGCAGCACCAGCTCGTCGCCGATGCCAGGACCGCGGTCCGCGAGGGCCTGGTTGACGACCACCTCCCCGGGACCGGGCGGGTACTGGCCGCGCACCTGCTCGAAGAGCCCCTCACTCAGCGGGCTGGCGAGGTCGGTCTCGACGACGTCGGTGTCGCCGCGGCCCTTCGCGGCCTCGAAGGACAGCGCCGACCGGGCGAACGGGACCATCGGCCGATCACCCAGCACCCGCCGCACGTCCCGCGCGTCCTGCAGGCGGTAGGGCTGCTCCTCGCCGTTGCCGGGCGTGACGTAGTTGCCGCCGTCGAAGCTCTGCGCCACGCTCTCGGCACCCGTCGCCTCGACCAGCGCGTCCGCCGCCCCCATCCGGCGGTCGATTCCCTCGACGCTCGAGACGTCCTGGGTCCGCCACACGATGGCGGCAGCGGTCACCGCGATCACCGGCAGGCAGATCAGGACCAGCATCAGCACGGTCTGGCCCTTGCGCCGCCAGGCCTCGCGCCGGGCCAGCCGGAGCGCGACCCGCCAACCGCCGCTCGTCGTACCCATCAGGTCGTGTCTCCCGTTCCTCGGTGGATGCCCAGGTCGTCCAGTGCGTGCGATGGCAAGGCGCCGGCGGGCTGGCATGCTGGGCGCACGTCGAGCGTCGGCAACGCCGCCAGCGTGCGTGCTGGGCGGCCTGGGCGCCGCCAGGGAAGGGCGGACACGACCTAACCGACCGCGGGCTCGGTGAGCAGCTCGACCGGGGCCGAGCCGCTCTCGTCGATCACGACGCCGTCGCGCAGGAAGACCACGCGGTCCGCCCAGGCGGCGTGCCGGGCCTCGTGCGTGACCAGCACCCCGGCCGCGCCGTCGTCGCAGCGGGCGCGCAGCAGCCGCAGGATCTCCTCGCCGGTCTCGGTGTCGAGCGCGCCGGTGGGCTCGTCGGCGAGGATCTGCCGCCGCTCGCCGACGACCGCCCGCGCGATCGCCACGCGCTGCTGCTGGCCGCCGGACATGTCGTCGGGGAACCGGTCCGCGAGCTCGCCGATCCCGACCTCCTCCAGTGCCGTGCGGGCCTGCGCCCGCGCCTCGCGGGCCGAGGCGCCGTCGAGCTCGCGTGGCAGGGCGACGTTCTCCGCCGCGGTCAGCGCGGGGATCAGGTTGAAGCCCTGGAAGACGTAGCCGATCGACGTCCGCCGCATCCGGGCGCGCCCGTCGAGGCTGAGCCGGTCCAGGTCGGTGCCCTCGACCGTCACCATGCCCGACGTCGGCCGGTCCAGCCCGCCGGCGAGGGTCAGCAGCGTGGACTTGCCGGACCCGGACGGGCCCATCACGGCGACCAGCTCACCCGGGTACGCCGCGAAGGAGATCCCCCGCAGCGCGTGCACCTCGTTGGCGCCGGAGCCGTGGACCCGGCTGACGTCCGTCATCCGCAGCACGGCGTCGGGAGTGCTCATCGGTCGGTCTCCTTCGTGGTGGCGACAGCCGTCGCCATGGAGCGGGTACGACGCAGCCGGTCGCGTGCGTCGGCGAGCCAGCGCCGCTCGGCGCGGTTCAGCCGGCGGGCCTGGTCGACGAGGGCGCCGGTCATCGGGGGCTCCGCTCGGAAGCGGGGGCGGCGGTCGTCGTACCGACCTCGGGGCGCTCGATCGCCGCCCGTCGCAGCCGTGCCTCACAGTGGTCGAGCCAGCGGATCTCGGCCTCGGCACCGAAGACGAGCGAGTCGAGCACGAGGCTCCACGCCAGATCGGCCCGTTCGGTCGGGGCGTCGCGGCCGGCCTGCCGCTTGAGCCGCGTGTAGTCCTGGAGCGCGGCCATCGTGGCGCTGCGCTGCTGCTGGATGACGGTGCCGACGTCGACGCCGGGCACGGTGACCGCCAGCGCCAGCTTGATCGCCAGCTCGTCGCGGGGCGGTTGGGTACGGGCGACGGGCGTGGTGAACCAGGTCGCGACCTCGGCCCTCCCGGCGTCGGTGATCCGGTAGACCACGTGGCCCTCGGCGTCCTCGCCCTCGGCCACGGCCAGGCCGTCGCGCTCCAGCCGGGTCAGGGTCGTGTAGACCTGCCCGACGTTCAGCGGCCAGGTGGTGCCGGTGCGCTGCTCGAACTCGACGCGCAGCTGGTAGCCGTACATGGGCTGCTGCTCGAGCAGCGCCAGGAGTGCGTGCTTGACGGACATCGTGCCTCCGCTGGTGGGATACATACCGGGTATGGAGATGTATACCCGGTATGTGCCCGTCCTGTCGACCCCTGTCACACTTCGCGCCATGACCACCGCCGCGAAGACGATCCTCATCACCGGCGCCTCCAGCGGCCTGGGCGCCGAGATGGCCCGCCAGTTCGCGGCCAAGGGGTACGACGTCGCGCTGGCCGCGCGTCGTACCGAGCGCCTCGAGGAGCTGAAGGCCGAGATCACCGCAGCGGCCCCGGAGCGGCGGGTGGCGCTCCGGGCGCTCGACGTCACCGACCACGCCGCCGTCTTCCGGGTGTTCGGGGAGTTGCGCGACGAGCTCGGCCGGCTCGACCGGGTGGTCGTCAACGCCGGGCTGGGCAAGGGCGCGAAGCTCGGCACCGGCCGGTTCGACGCCAACCTCGAGACCGCGATGACCAACTTCGTCGGCGCACTCGCGCAGACCGAGGCGGCGATGGAGGTGTTCCGCGCCCAGGAGGCCGGTCACCTGGTGATGGTCTCGTCGATGTCGGCGATGCGCGGGATGCCGTCGTCGATGACCACCTACGCCGCGACCAAGGCGGGCGTCGCCCACCTCGCCGAGGGCCTGCGCACCGAGCTGCACGGGACGAGGCTGCAGAAGAGGATCAAGGTCACCGTCCTCTACCCGGGCTACATCCGCTCGGAGATGAACGACAAGGTCGAGCAGTCCACGCCGCTGATGTCCTCGACCGAGAAGGGCGTGCGGGCGATGGTCGCCGCGATCGAGCGGGAGGTCGCCGACGCGTGCGTGCCGCCACTGCCGTGGGCGGCGATGGCGCCGGTGATGAGGCACGCGCCGCTCGGGGTGCTGAAGAAGCTCATCTGAGGCCGGCACCGGGGACCGGAACCAGGGACCAGCACGACGGCCGGTCGGAGGTCCGGTTGTCCCCATGGGTCCTCCGACCGACGCGCCAGGCCCGGTGAGCACCGGCCGCGACGAACTCCGGGTGGCTCGGTCACGTGGAGGGGGGATCCCCGTGACCGCCCACCGCCACCCGGATGTTCCGCGCGAGCCGTGGCGGTGCTCGGCCCGGGGCCCACGCTAGGGAGGGCGCCTTCACATTCGACCCCGGCGTGTGTGAACCCCCGGACGCGAACGCTCCACCCCGGCGCCGCGCGGCCGCGCGGATGGTTCGGCAGCCTCCTACGGCGTGGAGGTGTCGACGTAGACGAACGTGGAGTTCGGCGCGCCGTCGTACCCGAGCAGGCCGAAGTAGTGGGCGTCGGCGTCGAGCCCGCTCCAGGTCACGTCGAACGACGTCTCGCCCCCGGTGGTCACCGGGACCGGGTTCGGGGCGAGGGCCAGGTTGCCGACCGACGGCGAGCCGCCGAGGTCGTAGACCCGCAGCGACCACGGCACCGGAGCGCCCTGGTCACCGGCCGCGAACGCGTCCACCTCCACGATGTAGGTGCCCGCCGGTGCTCCTTCGAGCGAGAAGGTCTCGCCCGGCGACGGGGTGGCCGCCTCGCCCGCGACGGCGAGGATCGTCGACGGGTCGCAGGTCTCGGCGGCGTAGACGTACATGTCGAGGTCGCTCGTCTGGTCCGGGGCGACGAGGTCGAACTGGGCCAGGTCGTTGCCCTCGCCGATGCTCACGCACTCGAGGGTGTAGTCGCCGACCGCCAGTGAGCCCCCGGAGGACTGGCCCTTGACCAGACCGGCGGCCGAGACCTGCAGGTCGCCGGTGAAGCCGCCGGTGACCGGCACCTCGGTGGAGCCGTCGACGCCCGTTCCGGAGGCCGAGGACGGCGCCTTGACCGAGACCGGCCGCAGCGCGACCGGGAGCCGCACCGTGGTCGGGCCGGTCAGCGTGACGTGACCGAACGCCCACTGGCTGAGCGGGGCGTCGGTGCGCTCGAAGGTGAAGTCGACCTTGGTCGACTGGCCGGCGCGACGCGCGGAGACCGACGCCTTGCTGGCGGTCGCCTTGAAGCCCGGGACATCGACGCTGACCCGCCACGTGCCCTTGCGAGCCGAGGTGAAGGTGCGCGCCAGGGTGACCGACGTCATCACGTGCCCCTCGGCCAGGGACGGCAGGTTGACGGCGTTCGGCTCGATCGCGGGCACGCCCGTGTCGAGGCCGAGCCCGGTGATGTAGCCGTACCACTGCTCCCAGTCCGAGAGGACGAAGAGGCCCGGGTCGAGGAACGAGCGCGGGTCGACGTGCCCGGCGCCCTGCGCGAACAGGTCGTTCGACCGGCTCCCGTCGGACTTCTTGAGATCGGTCGCGGTGGTCATCATCGCCGACTTGATCTTCATCGGCTCCCAGCGCGGGTGCACGCCCTGGATCAGGGCGGCGAGGCCGGCGATGTGCGGCGCCGACATCGACGTACCGGAGTAGAGGTCGTAGTCACGGCCGTGGTTGGACGGCGGCGCGACGGCGGCCAGGACGCTGACACCGGGCGCGGAGATGTCCGGCTTGAGCAGGTCGCTGTCGTCGGAGGCGGCCGGACCACGCGAGGAGAAGCCGGCGACCTGAGGCACCGGGGTCACCGTGCCGGAGAGGTTGCCGAGCTCGAAGCGCGCGGTGGCGGAGTCGCCGGCGGAGTCGAGGTAGTCGTAGACCGCCGGCGCGTCCGCGTCGGAGACATGGATCGTCGGCACCTCGTGGAAGTCCGCGTCCAGGCTGCCCTCGCTGACATTGGCCAGGACGACGCCGACGCCACCGGCTCGGTGCACCTCGGCGCTCTTGGCGACCCGGTCGTAGACGCCGCGCTGGCAGACCACGATCGCCCCGGCCGCCTTGGCCGGGTCGAGGCTGTCGGGCGCGCACAGCGCCGTGTCACTGGCCGATGCCGAGCCGTTGCCGACCGCGGCGGCGTCGACGAGCTTCGTGTCGGGCAGCGGTGTCCTGCTGATCGAGGCACCGACGATCTTCCGACCGTCGCCGAGGACCACGGTGTTCTCGAAGCTGGTGTGCGTGCTCGCGGCGACCGTGGTCACCCACGGGCTGTTGTGCGCGACGGTCGAGGCGCCGGGACCGCTGTTGCCGGCGGAAGCGGCGACGAAGACGCCGGCCTCGGCCGCACCCTCGAACGCGATCTCCGCGGCCTCCAGGACGGTGTCGGTCGGCCCCGAGATGGAGTAGTTGAGGACGTCGACGCCGTCGGTGACGGCCTGCTCGATCGCGGCGACCAGGTCGGACGTCGTACCGGAGGCACGACCGTCGGAGGTCGCCCAGAGGGCCTTGTAGACCGCGATCTTCGCGGCGGGCGCGATGCCGCTGACCGACCCGAAGTGGACGCCCTCGGTCGTCACGTCGGCGACCCGGGCGCCCGCGGAGGTCGACGCGGTGTGCGAGCCGTGGCCGTTGCCGTCGCGCGGGGAGATGTAGTCCTCCTCGACGGTGCGGGCCTCGCCGTACCCGTCGACGAAGTACCGCGACGAGATGAGCTTGGTGTTGCAGTCGCTGACCTCGAACTCCTCGCCGGCCTGGCACAGTCCGCGGAAGAGGTTGCCGTCGGACTTCTTCATCGAGGTCACCGCGCCGGAGATCCGGGTGCTCCACCGGCCCTGCGGGTCGGCCGTGAGCGGCGCGCCGCGGAACGACTTCGACTCGGGCCAGACACCGGAGTCGATGACGCCGACCACGATGCCGTCGCCCGCCCTGCTCTCGCCACCGACCTGCTTCCAGACGCCCTTCTTGCCGGTCAGGCCGAGGAAGTCGGGGGTGTTCCAGGTGTCGGCGTAGACGATCGAGTCCTTCTGCACCGTCAGCACGCTGCGGTCGGTCGCCAGCTCGGTGGCCTGCTTCGCGGTCAGGTCGGCGACGAAGCCGTTCGCCGAGATCGTGTAGTGGCGCTCGACGTCGAAGCCGAGGTCGCGGCCGAGCTTGTCGTGCGAGGCCCGCAGCTTCTGCGTGTACGCCGCCACGCCGGCCCCGCGCGCGTCGAACTGCTCGCCCGCGCCGGCCCTGGTCTGGTCCGCCGTGGAGGCGGGCGGGGCCGCCAGCATCACGACGTAGCGACCGGCCTTGTAGCGGGTCAGGTCCGCCTTGTCGGCGGTGAGACCGGCCCCATCGGCGGCGCCGGGCCCGGGATCGCTGCCGTCGGCCACGGCGGGAGCGCCGAGCGCGACGGTGAGGCCGAGGATCGCCGCCGGGGCGATCAGCAGGTGGGAGCGCAGTCGGCGGGCGCGTCGTACGCCCGCGGCAAGGAGCTGCATGGGTGGGGTCCTCCGAGATCCGAGAAGGACGGCGTTCGCCTTGTGGGCCGCTGCCGGTGCGGAGATCCTTCCGCCCACGACACCCAACTCAGGAAGGACCGCTGCGTCAAGACCCTCAGAGGAGACGACCTCGTTCCGATCGCCGCCACGGCGGTTGCGTCGGGACCGAGGGCGCCTCCGTGTGGGGACGGGCAGCGCCCTCGGTCCGCGCGAGGAGCCCGATCAGGCCGTGCACTGCCTTATCGGGCTCGGGACCGGCCGCACGTTCTTGGGGCATGCGGGCCCGGACCCTGCGGTCAGGCGCTCCCTCCCACCGCACTCGTGGGTGAGACACGCGACGGGCCCGTCCCTTACGCCGCTGACAGGCAATTCTCCAGCGGTCCTGTCGCTGACAACCAAGCACGGAGCCTCAGCAGGACCGGACGAGGTGTCGCCGTGCGTCGGCGACGAAGACCCTCGTGCCGGGGAGAGCCCCGGCGTCGTCCAGCGCATGGCACACAACGGCGGCGTCGTCCGGAACGAGGGCGTCGGTCGTCACCAGCAGCAACCAGCCCGAACCCGTGGATTCGATGGTGATGACCTGTGCTGCAAGGTCGGGTGCGACGACCGCAGGGTCGCGCAGCGCATCGGCGATCCTCTCCGCGGACATCCGGAGCACCGGATCGACCGGAGCAGTGACCACGGCAGCGCTGGAGTACGACGCGTGCGCGTCGACCGCCCCGAGGTCGTCCGGGAGCAGGACGCCGTCAACGAACGCTGCGCCGCTCACGACGACCCCGAGGACCGCGCCCGTGACGGTCCATCTGTTCGTGGTCGTGCGCCATCGATCCAGCAGGCCCGGGGCATCCCTCGGAGCGGGAGGAAACGAGCTCAAGGGGTCCGCCACTGGTTGTTGCCCGGCTCCGGGTCGATGTTGTCGGGTGCGCTGACACTCGCCACGACCGCGAGATCGCCGGACACGACCACGTCGAGGGCGAAGTCTCCGCTGCCCGCGACGAGCGTGCACGTCACCTGGGCGCCGCCGGTGAGGTCACAGCTCGCGGGACGGAAGCCGTCGCGGCGATGGGCCACGAACGACTCGAGCCCGTTGATCCTCAGGCGGATCTCGATACCGGCCGCGGACGAGTCAGGGCCGAGACTGAGCTGCAGGTGCTGATGGTCCGGGTAGCTCGTCGCACCACCACCCGTGATCGACAGGTCTCGACGGGTGGGGATCACCGGGGGCGGGGGCACCGACTCCCCGGCGCCGGGCTCCGCACGGGGCGAGGGCGTCGTCGAAGGCGTGGCTGTCCGGGGCGACGTCGCCGCCGAGGGCGCCGGTGCCGTACCTTGCGGAGTCGGCGCAGACGCCGACGGTCCCCGGGTCGATGGCATCCGCGCCGAAGGTCGGGACGGCTCGCTGGAGGTGATCCCCGATGTCACCGGCGACGAGTTCGGGC
>DATLIG010000252.1:0-11325 GCA_035539555.1 Nocardioides sp.
ACCAGTCCCACCACCTGCTGGTCTACACCGCCGACCCCGGGACCGAGAGCTACGAGAAGCTCCAGATGCTCACCGTCATCGGTGCCCAGCGCATGTCCCCCTCCTGACCCGCTCCCGACACTCCCGCGCGGCGCCGCCCAAGGAACGTCGGCCCGCCGCGGGTTCAGCCCGTACTCCGGGGTGGCGCCCAGGGTGGCCGTGGCGACCGTCACCACCGCAGCGGCGCGGGTCCCGGCCCGTCTAGTCACCTCGGGCCCCCCGAAGGACCCGAACGGAGGGTCTGGGCCGGAGCCCAGGCCGCCTAGGGTCGTTCCCGCAACTCATCACCTGGGGGGGAAGATGAAGGACTTGCGACGCGCCATCTGCGCGATGCTGACGGTGGTCATCACGAGCGCAGTGGTCGCGCTGGCACCGATCGGAACCGGTGCCGCGGCAGCCGCGGCGCCCGAGGCGGATCCGGCGGAGCCCGTCCGGATCATGCTCTACGGAGACTCGACCACCCACGGAACGACCGGCGACTGGACCTGGCGCTACCGCCTGTGGCAGTCGCTCACCGCTGACGGGACGAGCTTCGACTTCGTCGGGCCTCGCGACGACATCGCCGTCTACACGACGCTGGAGCTCGGCGGCCACGCCTACCGTGACCCGGACTTCGACGACGACCACGCCTCGCTGTACGGCATGCGCTTCAGCAACGGGCAGTACCAGCTCGCCGACCTCGCGCCGGCCCACGACCCTGACGTGGTGGTGGCGATGATCGGCGGCAACGATCTCGTCGTCCAGATCAGTCCGGACGTGCTGGAGGCCAAGTGGCGCAAGGACATCGCCCGCCTCCGTGCCGCCAACCGTGACGTCTCCCTGGTCCTCGTCCCGTTGCCGCAGACCTGGATCCCCGGCGCCACGGAGTACAACGAGCGGCTCGCGGACATCGCGGCCGGCCTCGACACCGCACGTTCCCGGGTGGTCCTGGCGGACCTGGCGGTCTTCAACGCCCACACCGACACCTACGACTACGCACACTTCACCGCGGCCGGCGAACGCAAGATCGCAACCGTCGTCTCCGCTGCGCTGCACAGGATCGGGGTCGGCTCCGGCGTGACCCACTTCTCCGACCCGGCCAGCGGCATGACGGGCTGGGCTCCCACGCCGCGCGCGACCGCAGACGGCACGTCGGTGACGATCAGCTGGGACCCCGTGACCTATGCGAGCTCGCAGAGCGTCTACGTGCGCGACCTGACCACCGGCCGGGTCGGCGTCCTGCACGGGGTCAAGGGCACCTCGACGACGCTCCCCGGCCAGCCCGGAGCCCGCTACCGGATCTGGCTGGCGCCGGCCAAGGGGTACGTCGCACTCGGCACCTGGTCGACGCCGGTCGACGTGACCGTGCCCACCGGCTGAGCTCGCGCCGGCGGGTCAGCCGCGGCGGCCCACGCGTTCGGCGAAGGCATCGAGGGCGTCGATGACCTCCTGGGCCAACCAGACGCGGTTGCGCCTGCCGGCGCCGACGCGGGTGATGATGCCGGCGTCCTCGAGCTGGTCCACGGCACGCTGCGCCGCCGACAGGGCGACGCCGGTCGTCGTCTCGATGTGGCCGACGGTGACGGCCGGCTGGTTGAGCAGGTACGGGAGCAGCCGGCGAGCAGCCGAGCCTCGGCGCGACGGGAGCCGGTCGAGCCAGGCGTCGTACACGTCCTCCAGCTCCTGCACCAGCTGGCGGCCGTTGCCGACCGCGTGGAACGAGGCTTCTGCGAACCGCCGGACGATGGGCTCGGTGTTGCCGTCGCGGTAGTCCGTCAGGGCACGGAAGTACGCCGAGGTGTCGGTCAGCAGGCCGGCGGACACCGGCACGGTCAGGCGCCGCGTGACGTCGGCGTGGCGCAGCAGGGCATGGACGAGCGTGCGGCCGACGCGGCCGTTGCCGTCGTTGAACGGGTGGATGGTCTCGAACTGCGCGTGCGCGATCGCGCACTGCACCAGGACCGGGAGGTCGGCCCGCGCCACGAACCGGATCAGGTCGACCATGGCGGCCTCCACCCGCGTGTGGTGAGGAGGCACGAACGACGCCGTGTGCGGACTGATCGCGCTGCTCCCGATCCAGACCTGGGCGTGGCGGAGCCGCCCGGGGGCGGCGTACTCGTGGCCCGCCAGGAGAGCCTCGTGGGCGGCCAGGATCGAGGTGAGGCTGATGTCGTCGGCCAGCTCGACCGCGCGTTGCATCGCCGCGACGTTGGCGGTCACGAGCTGCGCGTTCGGCCCCGCCTTGGCCTCGATCGCAGCGAGCGCCAGGGCGCGGGCGCCGGCCGTGACCCCCTCGATCTCCGACGAGGACGCCGACTCGGTTCGCAGCAGCACCGCGGCCAGCGGAGCGAGCTCGATCGCCGTCTCGTCGCCCTGGTCGCGAGCGCGCTGCGCCGTCAGCGCCGTGACCTCGGCGTCGAAGCGGGTGATCTCGCGGATCGCGTCCTCGGCCTCGGCCTGCAGCTCCGCGCCGACGACGACGGGCTGCTCGGCGATCCGTGCCGGGACCGCCGCCTGGTAGGGGCCGCGTGCGGACAGCCGTCGACGCCGCGACGCTGGTGCATCCGCACGGGGATGCCAGTCGTGGCTCTCCGTCGTGATCGCGAATCCGTTGACCGGCTGGTCCATCAGTCCAACTTACACCACTTTATGCATCTAACATGGTGCAAGCATCGCCCGACTACGGGGCGGCGAGCTCGAACACCTTGATCTCCCGGTCGGTGCGCTGCTCGTACCGGGCGAAGTTCGGCCAGGTCGCGAGCATGGTCTCCCAGGCTGCGGCCCGCTCGGCGTCGTCGAGCCGACGGGCGACCAGCTCGAAGGTCTCGCCGCGCAGCCGCGCGGTCACGGCCGGATCGGCCTCGATGTTCTTGACCCACAGCGGCTCCCGCGGGCCGCCGAAGTTGGAGCCCGCGATGAGGATCCGGCGACCGTCCGGGACGCAGAGCAGTGGGTTGCTGCGCGGCAAGCCGCTCCTGCGGCCGACGGTCGTCAGCATCAGGTTGGGCAGGCCGGCGACATCGAGGATCGTGACTCGGCCGCGCGTGGCGCCCTGCAGAGCCTTGTCGGCGCGCACGATCGCCGGCAGGAGACGGGGCATCCACGACAGGGCGCCGATGCGGACCGCGAGCGGTTGGAGCACGCCGGGCCGGCGCGTCTCGAAGTGGATGGGTACGACGGACATCGCGTCCTCCTCGTCAGGTCAGCCGGTCGACGTACGCGACGACGCGGTTGAACAGGGCGGTCACGCCGGCGGTCGCGGCGGGGTTGGCGGTCGGCGGGGCGGCGAGGCCGGCGACCAGGTCCGCCGCGCCGAGCACGCCGGCGTCGGCGGCCACCGCGGCCGCGACGCGGGCGGCGTCGCGCACCGCGACGGGATCGACGGTCCAGACGGCCTCGAAGACCCGCTGTCGGTCGGGGACGTCGGCCTGGCCGGGCAGCTCCCAGGCCGACAGGCAAGCAGTGGTGTCGGGGGCGTCGCAGACCACGGCCCACTCGCGGCGCAGCGGCGCGTCGTCGGCGAGCGGCGCCCGGACCGGCCCGACGGCGTCGGCGGCCGTCCCGTTCCAGCGGTCGGCGAACACGATGGCCGTGCGGGCGGTCCGGGCGAGCTCGCTCCAGCGGGCTGCCGAGGAGTCGTAGAAGTCGCCCCGCTGGAAGGCAGCGAACAGCACGGGACGGTCGGCAACCGCGCAGCACTCGTCCTCGAGGGCCCACGACAGCGCGATGAGGGTGGACTTGCGCAGTCGGTGCGTGACGAGGGCGGGGTGCCGGCGCCGCAGCTCGGCGAAGATCGAGGGCGACGTCGGCGCCGAGGAGGCCGAGGCCTCGGCGATGGCGACCTCGAGCCGGACGCCGGCCTCCTTGCGCCGCAGCACCTGCTGCACCAGGACGACGTCGTCCTCGGTGTAGCGCCGGTGGCCCGACGACAGCCGACGGGGCACCGGGAAGTTGTGCCGGGTCTCCCACATGCGCAGCACGGCGGGGCTCAGCCCCGTGCGCTCCCCCAGGTCGCCGATCGTCAGCAGCGCGCTCTTGCCCTCGTCCACACCTGCACTCTAACCTCAACAGAGCGTTTAGGAAACTGTTGAGGTTTAGGAGGATCCGATGGACACCGCTCACGACCTCGCCGACCTGCTCCTCGCGTCGGCACGCGGCGACCGCGATGCGTTCCGCCGCTTCTACGACGCGACCAGCAGCCGCGCGTTCGGCCTCGAGCTGGTGCGCGCGCGGTCCCGCGCCGTCCCCTACCCCCGGGCGACGGCCGAGCGCGCGACCACCGACCGGTTCATCCGCGCCTGGCGGGCCGCGCCGGAGTACGCCGGCAGCGGCCTCTCCCCCCTGGCCTGGCTGCTGAGCCTGCCGACGAGCGGCCCCGCCGAGCGCGCCGTGGCCTGCATCGAGGAGGCGATCGCATGACGCGACCGGTGCTGGTCGCCGGCGGCGCGGGGCTCGTGGGGAGCCGACGCCCCGAAACCCTCGACGCGCCTGTCACGCACGGCTAGCCTCGAATCCGCCGATCCTGCTCACCGCACCCTCTGGGAGTCGTCGTGATCCGAAGCCGCCGTTTCGCTGCCCTCGCTGGTTCCGTCACCCTGGTCGGTGCCGTCCTGAGCGGAGCCGCCGCACCAGGGGGCACCAGCGCCAGTGCCGCCGGGGACGCACCTTGCTTCGAGCCCGCTGCCGCCCGGACCACAGCCGGGGCCGCGGCACGCGGACGTGGCGGGGAGGCCAACGTGGATGCGGCGTACGACCGCGAGGCGGCGCTGCTCGCGAAGGGCAACGCCCAGGCCAAGTCGGCACTCGGCAAGCCGCCGGGTGGCGGCGGGGGCGCGCCCGCGGTGACCGGTGGCACGATCGACGTGCACTGGCACGTGATCAACAACGGCGCCGGGATCGCCAACGGCGACATCCCCAGCACCCAGATCACCAACCAGATCAACGTCCTCAACGCGGCGTACGCCGCGTGGGGATGGCAGTTCCGGCTGGTCAGCACGGACCGCACGACCAACGCGAGCTGGTACGTCGCCGAACCGGGCACCAGCGCCGAGTCGGCCATGAAGTCCGCGCTGCGCGTCGGGGGGGCCGACGACCTCAACATCTACTCGAACAACCCCGGCTCCGACCTGCTCGGGTGGGCGACCTTCCCGGCGTCGTACACGTCGAGCCCGAAGGGCGACGGGGTCGTGCTGCTGTTCTCCTCGGTGCCGGGCGGGACGGCGGCTCCCTACAACGAGGGCGACACCGGGACCCACGAGGTCGGCCACTGGATGGGGCTGTACCACACCTTCCAGGGCGGCTGCTCCAAGACCGGTGACTACGTCGCCGACACCGCGCCCGAGCGGTCGGCGGCCTTCGGGTGCCCCGAGGGTCGTGACACCTGCCGGTCCGGTGGCGTCGACCCGATCAACAACTTCATGGACTACTCGGACGACGCGTGCATGTTCGAGTTCACGGCCGGCCAGGACGCCCGGATGGACGCCCAGTTCAGCACCTACCGCTTCGGCAAGTAGCGCCGAGGTCGTGCGCTTCGACCTGACCACCCGGGCCTCGCCCGAGCAGGTCCTGCGCGCGATGACCGACTTCTCCGACCGCCGCCTCGAGACGTGGAGCGAGACACTCGACCCGGCGACCTACGAGGTGCGCGAGCAGGGTGAGACCTGGGCCGTGGCCCGCGAGAGCACGCCGCGATCTCCGTTCTGGATCGTTGCCCGCTACGACTGGTCGGACCCCACCGTGGTCCGGTGGACCGAGGTGGACAACAGCTACGGCGGGCACGGCTCGGGGTCGGTCCGCATCGCCCCCGCCGAGGGGGGCGGGAGCCGGCTGCAGGTCGAGTGGTCGTCGCACGACGCCCAGCGCCGACGGGACCGGATCGGGCTGTTCGTGATCCACCGGACACCGATGAACCGGATGATCTCGCGCTTCTGGAGACGCGCACTGGACCGCTACGCCGAGACGGATCCGGACTGACGGGAGACCGACCGACGGCGATCCGGCCCAGCCCGTCCGAGGAACCAGCTCAGGGTCGCGTGGTGATCGGCGCCAGCACGCAGTCGAGGACCTCGCCCAGGTCCTGGCAGTCCGGACCGGTCGGGCTGGGCGAGGGCGACGGGGTCTTCGTCGGGGTGCCCGACGGGCTCGGCTTGGGCGTGCGCGACGGCTTCGGCGAGGGCTTGGGCGTGCTCGGGTCGTCGTCCGCGGGCTGGTCGGCGTCGTCGTCCGTGTCCGCGGCCGGGACCACGTCGGTCGGGTCGTCGGTCGGGTCGTCGGTCGGGTCGCCGCTGGCGCCGTCGCTCGGCCGCGGGCGGTCCTCGACCTCGCCCATGACGGATCCCTCGTCGCTCGGCACCAGCGAGCTGTCCGGCGAGGCCGGCCGGGTCTCCCGGTCCTTCGCCGGCTGGTCCTTGCCGACGGCGAGGCCCACCGCCCACGCGCCGACCACGAAGGCGATGACGCCGGCAGCGATGCCGCGCGCCAGCCAGGTCCTGCTCATGCCCATGCCCATGTGATCACCAGCCCCACGTCCGATGCAGCGATGGTAGGGCGTGCGGCCGGTCGACGCACAGGCCGGGCGTCTTCCCCGCCGGGAATCACCGGGCGTGCGCGGCGCTTGTACCCGGAGCCGCGGCGATCCCGCGACTCCCCCAGACCGAGGAGACCTCGATGTCGACCACGACCCCCGCCGCCGCGACGCAACCCGTCGCCGCTCCCAGCCGGCACCAGCTCGCCCTGATGATCTGGCTGGCGGTGTTCCCGACGCTCACCGTGCTGAACCTGACCGTCGGGTCGCTGCTGCGCGACACCAACACGGTCCTGCGAACCCTGGTGATGGCGAGCATCGCCGTCCCGATCGTGGTCTACCTCCTGCTCCCCCGGCTGCACCGGGCTCGGGCGCGACTGCTCAGCCGTCAGCGCACGCCCCACGAGTAGGTCTGCTTGCGCAGCCGCAGGTAGACCAGCGCCTCGGTCGAGAGCACGCCGGGGATCCGGCGGATCCCGCTGGAGATGATCTGCAGCAGGTGCTCGTCGCTCTCGCACACCACCTCGGCCAGCAGGTCGAAGGTGCCGGCCGTGATCACGACGTAGTCGACCTCGTCGAGCTCGGCGAGCGCGTCGGCGATCGGCTCCAGCTCGCCGGTGGCCTTGATCCCGATCATCGCCTGACGGGCGAAGCCCATCTCGAGCGGATCGGTCACCGCGACGACCTGCATCACACCGCTGTCGGTGAGCCGCTGCACGCGCTGCCGGACGGCGGCCTCGGAGAGCCCGACGGCCTTCCCGATCGCCGCATAGGAGCGACGGCCGTCCTCCTGGAGCTCGGCGATGATCGCCTTCGAGACGTCGTCCAGCGGGGCGGCCTTGGGCTTGGTCACGCCTGAATCCTCACAGGTCCGGCCCCCGCCGCGCAACGTGCATGTTCGGATTTCGTTGCAATCGCGTCAACTGACCACGGAATCCCTTGTCATGTGACCTGCGCCATGCCACGATGCGCAGACCAGTCCAGGGAGGTGGGAGCTTGGCCGGCTCGTCCGGAATCAGTCGCAGGGCAGCCCTGCGTGGAGGTGCGGGTGTCGCGTTGGGCGCCGCCAGCCTCGGCGTACTGCCCCTGTTCGGCACACCCGACCGCAAGCAGGACCCCGCATCGTGTACGACGCGCGACCGCTCCGCCTCCGACCGGCGCCTGGTGGTGTCCAACTGGCCGGGCTACATGGACGAGGACGACGAGGGCTACGTCTCGACGCTGACCGAGTTCCAGAAGCGCACCGGCATCGAGGTCGCCTACACCGCCGACGTCAACGACAACCTCGAGTTCTTCGCGAAGGTCGTCAACCAGCTCGGCTCGTGCCAGACCTCGAAGCGCGACCTGTTCATGCTGACCGACTGGATGGCGGCGCGGATGATCCAGGTCGGCTGGATCCAGCCGCTCGACGCGGCCAAGGTGCCCAACCTGCACGCCAACCTGATCGACTCGCTGGCCGGCGTCGGCTGGGACCCCGAGCGGAAGTACTCCGCCCCCTGGCAGAGCGGCCTGACCGGGATCGCCTACAACAAGTCCAAGGTCAAGGAGGTGCGCTCCTTCGAGGAGCTGCTCTCCCGCAAGGACCTCAAGGGCCGGGTCACGCTGCTGACGGAGATGCGCGACACCATGGGCCTGGCCCTGCTCGCCCAGGGTGACGACCCGGCCGACTTCACCGACGCCCAGTGGGACAACGCGGTCGACCGGATCACGAAGGCCCGCAGTGACGGGCAGATCCGCGCCTTCACCGGCAACGAGTACATCCAGGACCTCGCCGCCGGCAACGTCCTCGCCTGCGAGGCGTGGTCCGGCGACGTGGCGGCCGCCGAGGACGAGAACCTCGTCTTCGTCTCGCCCGAGGAGGGCCAGATGATCTGGTCGGACAACATGCTCGTGCCCAACCTCGCGACCCACCAGGGCAATGCCGAGGAGTGGATCAACTACTACTACGAGCCCGAGGTGGCGGCGAAGCTCGCCGCCTACGTCTGGTACATCTGCCCGGTCAAGGGCGCCCAGGAGGCGATGGAGAAGGTCGACCCGAGCCTCGTCGACAACCCGCTGATCTTCCCGACTGCCGAGTCGCTGGCCACGACGCACACGTTCATGGCCCTCGAGGAGTTCCAGGTCCGCGCCTACGAGAAGGATTTCGCCGATGTCACTGGCGGCTGACCGCACCGACACCCCTGCCGACCGTTCGTCCGGAGCGCCCCGCGACCTCCGGCTGACCGCGCTGACGAAGGAGTTCGCCACCTTCACCGCCGTACGGTCGCTCGACCTGGAGGTGCCGGCCGGCACCTTCTTCGCCCTGCTCGGCCCGTCCGGCTGCGGCAAGACCACGACCTTGCGGATGGTCGCCGGGCTGGAGTCGCCGACGTCGGGCACGATCCACCTCGGCAACGACGAGATCACCTGGGAGAAGCCCTACCGGCGCCCGGTGAACACCGTCTTCCAGAACTACGCGCTCTTCCCCCACCTCGACGTCCGCGAGAACGTCGCCTTCGGCCTGCGCCGTCGCGGCGCGAAGGACGTCGACCGGCAGGTGCAGGAGATGCTCGAGCTGGTCGAGCTCGAGGCGCAGGCGCGCAAGAAGCCGCCGCAGATGTCCGGCGGCCAGCAGCAGCGCGTCGCCCTCGCCCGGGCGCTGATCAACCGTCCCGAGGTGCTGCTCCTCGACGAGCCGCTCGGCGCCCTCGACCTCAAGCTGCGCCGCGCGATGCAGATCGAGATCAAGCGGATCCAGACCGAGGTCGGCCTCACCTTCGTGCACGTCACGCACGACCAGGAGGAGGCCATGACGATGGCCGACACGATCGCCGTCATGAACGGTGGCGTGATCGAGCAGATGGGCTCCCCCACCGAGCTCTACGAGAACCCGCGCACCACCTTCGTCGCCAACTTCCTCGGCCAGTCCAACCTGATCGCGGGCACCGTCACGAGCGCGGAAGGCGACGTCGTACGCGTCGACATGCACGGCACCCAGGTCTCCATCCCGGCGGACCGGGCGCACGTGCGCAGCGGCAACGGCTGGATCGGCATCCGCCCAGAGAAGGTGCTCGTCGCGCCCGAGGGCGAGCCGATCGACGCGCCCGGCAACCACCTGCCCGGCGGCGTGATCACGGACGTGAGCTTCGTCGGCGTCAGCACGCAGTACCTCGTGATGATGCCGTGGGGCCAGGAGCTGATGGCCTTCGAGCAGAACACCGGCCGCCGTCGGATCCTCCAGCAGGGCGACCGCGTCGACGTGTCGTGGCGCCCCGAGTTCGCGTTCCTGCTGCCCGCCGACCAGGACGTCAACGCCGGCGCCCTGGAGGAGGTCTGATGCGCAGGGGCCGCTTCACCGGCTACTGGTTGATGCTGCCAGCGGCCCTGTGGCTCGGCGTCTTCTTCGTCATCCCGTTCTACTCACTGCTCGCGACCAGCCTCTACGACCCCGAGGGCTCGGTCCTGACCGGGTACGACGTCACCTACCACGTGGCGAACTTCTGGGACGCGATCAGCGAGCACTGGGACGAGCTGTGGCGCTCGCTCTGGTACGCCGGCCTCGCCACCCTGATCTGCGCGGTGCTCGGCTACCTGCTGGCCTACGCGATCGCGTTCAAGGCGGGCCGGTGGCGCAACTTCCTGCTGGTGCTGGTAATCGCACCCTTCTTCACCAGCTTCCTCGTGCGGACCCTGTCGTGGAAGCTGATCCTCGCCGACGACGGCTTCATCGTCGACGCCCTGCAGACGCTGCACCTGATGGGCGACGACGACCGGCTGCTCGCCACGCCGGTCGCGGTGATCGCCGGTCTCGTCTACAACTTCCTGCCGTTCATGGTGCTGCCGCTCTACGCCAGCCTCGAGAAGATCGACGTACGCCTCATCGAGGCCGCGAGCGACCTGTACGCCTCACCGTCGCGGGGCTTCCTCAAGGTCACGCTCCCGCTGTCGATGCCGGGCGTCGTGGCCGGCACGCTGCTGACCTTCATCCCAGCGGCAGGCGACTACATCAACGCCCAACTGCTGGGCAGCACCAACCAGCGGATGGTCGGCAACGTCATCCAGGACCTCTTCACCGACACCGGCGACTACGCCGCCGCGGGCGCCCTCTCGGTGACCCTGATGGCGATCATCGTGGCGCTCGTCGTGATCTACATCCGCAAGGCGGGGACGGAGGAGCTGCTGTGACCGGTCTGCAGCGTGCCGGACGATGGATCGGCGAGCACCTGATCCTGGCGGCGGGCCTGCTCGTGCTCGTCTACATGTTCGTGCCGATCGCCGTCGTGATGCTGATGAGCTTCAACGACAACAGCGAGTCGAGGAACGTCTACGCCTTCCGCGGCTTCACGTGGGACAACTGGGCCAACGTGTGCCAGCCGGACGGGATGTGCGAGGCGGTGCTCCGCAGCGTCGGGATCGGCCTGGCAGCCACGCTGGTCGCGACCATCCTCGGCACCCTCGCGGCCTTCGCCCTCGTGCGTCACGACTTCCGGGGCCGCTCGGCGATGAACACGATCATCTTCCTGCCGATGGCATCACCCGAGATCGTGATGGGCTCCTCGCTGCTCGCGCTGTTCGTCTCCGCCGGGTTCGGCGGAAAGCTCGGCCTGATCACGATCTTCATCGCCCACGTGATGTTCTGCCTGTCGTTCGTCATCGTGACCGTCAAGGCACGCCTCGCCGGCCTCGCCACCCTGATCTGCGCGGTGCTCGGCAACCTGCTGGCCTACGCGATCGCGTTCAAGGCGGGCCGGTGGCGCAACTTCCTGCTGGTGCTGGTGATCGCACCCGTCTTCACCAGCTTCCTC
>DATLIG010000253.1:0-2991 GCA_035539555.1 Nocardioides sp.
CCAGGACGAGTTCATCGCCCTCGGCCGGCCCGAGGGGCCCGGGGTGATCGTCACCCGTGGTGGCCCCGTCGAGACCACCAACGACCACGGCACCGGGTGCACCTACAGCAGCGCCCTCGCTGCCCATCTCGCGCACTGCGCGACCCTCTCCGTCGCAGCCGGACGGGCCGCGGCGTACGTCTCCCACCAGCTCCATCTCGGCAAGTCCTGGACCCTCGGCCGCGGCCGAGGGCCGGTCGCTCACATCCAAGGAGAACAAGAATGACCGTGCACCCCGCCCACACCCGGATCGAGGTCGGCGACCTCGCCGTCCCGTTCACCCGGGTCGCGCTGACCAACGGCGAGACCTTCGACCGCTACTGCACCGAGGGCCCCGGGTCCGACCCCGAGGTCGGGCTGCCGGCCCTGCGTGCCGGGTGGATCGAAGGTCGCACCGACACCACCGTGTACGACGGCCGCGAGGTCCAGCTCCTCGACAACGGCCGCTCCGCACTCCGGCGGGGTACCGCGCACGGCGAGTGGCGCGGTGAGCGGCGGGCTCCCCGGCGTGCGGCCGGCGACGCGCCGGTGACGCAGATGGCCTACGCCCGCGCGGGCATCGTCACCGAGGAGATGCGCTACGTCGCCGCCCGCGAGCAGTGCGACGTCGAGCTGGTCCGCTCCGAGGTCGCGGCCGGTCGCGCGATCATCCCGGCCAACGTCAACCACCCCGAGTCGGAGCCGATGATCATCGGTCGCCGCTTCCTGGTGAAGATCAACGCCAACATCGGCAACTCCGCCGTCACCTCCAGCATCGCCGAGGAGGTCGACAAGCTCACCCACGCGATCACGTGGGGTGCCGACACCGTCATGGACCTCAGCACCGGCGAGGACATCCACACCACGCGCGAGTGGATCATCCGCAACTCGCCCGTGCCGATCGGGACCGTGCCGATCTACCAGGCGCTGGAGAAGGTCAACGGCGAGGCCGACAAGCTGACCTGGGAGGTCTTCCGCGACACCGTCATCGAGCAGTGCGAGCAGGGCGTCGACTACATGACGATCCACGCCGGGGTGCTGCTGCGCTACGTGCCGCTCACCGCCCACCGGGTCACCGGCATCGTCTCGCGCGGTGGGTCGATCATGGCCGGCTGGTGCCTGGCCCACCACGAGGAGAACTTCCTCTACACGCACTTCGACGAGCTCTGCGCGATCTTCCGCCAGTACGACGTCTCATTCTCCCTCGGCGACGGCCTCCGCCCGGGCGCCACCGCCGATGCCAACGACGAGGCCCAGCTCTCCGAGCTGCGTACCCTCGCCGAGCTCACCACCCGTGCCTGGGAGCACGACGTGCAGGTGATGGTCGAGGGGCCGGGCCACGTGCCGCTCGACCTCGTGGAGGAGAACGTCCGCCTCCAGCAGGAGTGGTGCCACGGCGCGCCCTTCTACACGCTGGGCCCGCTGGCCACCGATGTCGCGCCCGGCTACGACCACATCACCTCGGCCATCGGCGCGGCCACGATCGCCATGCACGGCACCGCGATGCTCTGCTACGTCACCCCCAAGGAGCACCTGGGCCTGCCCAACCGCGACGACGTGAAGACCGGCGTGATCACCTACAAGCTCGCCGCCCACGCAGCCGACGTGGCCAAGGGCCACCCCGGCGCCCGCGACTGGGACGACGCGCTGTCGAAGGCGCGCTTCGAGTTCCGCTGGCGCGACCAGTTCGCGCTGTCGCTCGACCCGGTCACGGCCGAGGAGTTCCACGACGAGACGCTGCCGGCCGAGAACGCCAAGACCGCGCACTTCTGCTCGATGTGCGGACCGAAGTTCTGCTCCATGCGGATCAGTCAGGACGTCCGCGAGCGGTTCGGGTCGGACCTGACCCCCGAGGACGCGGCGCTCGGGATGAAGGAGAAGTCGGCGGAGTTCGTCGAGCTCGGCGGGACGGTCTACGTCGAGCCCGAGGCCTCCTGAGGCGGGCCGGTGGCGTCGTACCGGACATCTGTGCTCTGTTGTCGGCGGAAACGCAGCACAGATGTCCGGTACGACGTGTCAGGCGTCGCGTGCCGCCGCTGCCGCCCGGTCGACCCACTTCGGGATCTCCCCGTAGCGCTGGCTCGGGATCATCTCGCCGGCCGCCGAGCACTCGACCAGCTGGGCCATCCGCCGGTCGCGGGTGGCCTCCTGCTTGGCGCTGAGCACCCAGTTGACGCAGATCCGGCGGTAGGTGCGGGTGGCGGCCTCCCAGAACGCGCTCGCCCCCGGCGACGCGGCGAGCTGGGCGGCATAGGGATCGGGCAGCACCAGCTCGCCGTCGACCTCGTGCGTGTACGGCGCCGGCTCCGGCTTGCGCTGCTCCCAGATGGCCAGTCCGCTGGGCTGCATGCGGCCCTCGGCGCGCAGCTGCTCGACGAGCTCCAGGTTGACCTTGCTCCAGTTGCTGGTCTTCTTGCGGGGGCTCCAACGCTGGCGGACCGCGTCGTCGTCGATCCGCTGGGCGACGGAGTCGATCCATCCCCAGCACAGCGCGACGGGGACGGCCCGGGCCCAGGTGAGCCCCTGCTCCGGGACGTGCTTCTTGAAGATCCCCATCCACAGCTCGGTCCTTGAGTCGTGGTGGCGCGCGAGCCACGCCTCGAACTCCTCCTCGTCGGCGAAGAAGCGGGCGGGGCGCTCGGCGCTGCCGCCCATCCGGCCGGGCTCGTCGTCCTTCACCATGGCGCCGAGCCTGTCACCCCGCGCCGACATCCCGCATCCACATTCCGGCAGGGATGATGGCTCCATGACCACCCCCACGGTCGCCGTCGGCGCCCTCGGCGGCACCATCGCCTCGACCTCCAGCAGCGCCGACGGCAGCGAGGTGGTGCCGACCCTGACCGCCGAGCTCCTGGTCGCGGCGGTGCCGGGACTCGACCAGGTCGCGACGATCCGCGCCGAGACGTTGGCCCGGCTGCCTCCGGGGAGCGCATCGCGCCGGTGACCACGAGGGGCTCCGGGCGGTCCCAGAAC
>DATLIG010000254.1:0-10361 GCA_035539555.1 Nocardioides sp.
ACCCGTCGTACGGGCGTGTGCTCGGGGCCCTGCGAGCGCCAGTGGAAGACGAAGCCGCCCAGCATGGTGCCGACCACGAACGCCTCGAGCGCGTCGTCGGCGTCGAGGTGGACGGTCGGGATCGAGGTCGCGACCGCAGCCCGGTCGCGGGTCGCCCTGGCCATCGCGGCGCCCGCCCGGCGCAGGTCGGTGGTCGTCGCGGCACCGACGCCGACGAGGACGACCAGCCGGAGGTCCGGGTTGGCCGGCGTGCCGCCGGGGACCGGGACCACGGCGACCTCGGCGGTGGCTCCGGTCAGCCCGTGCACCTCGGCGACGCCGACCAGGTCGACGCCCAGCTCGTCAGCGAGCTCCGCTGCGCCGGGACCGAGCAGGACGGAGCCGTCGCCGTCCGCCGGGAGGACCGGCAGCGCGACGACGTCGACGCCCTTGATCGCTCCCGGCAGGAGGTCGCTGAGCGCGAACTCGGGAGGGTTGACCTGTCCGGGGAGGACAGGCCGGGTGCTGGCAGCGGGTGAGGTCACCCGACGACGTTCTTGAGCGCTTCCCCGAGCGCGGAAGCCTCCTCGGCGTTCAGCTCGACCACGAGGCGGCCACCGCCCTCGAGCGGGACGCGCATCACGATGCCGCGACCCTCCTTGGTCACCTCGAGCGGACCGTCGCCGGTCCGAGGCTTCATCGCCGCCATGCGGCACCCCTCTTCCACTACCTCAGCGTGCTGTCGGGCGCCCTGTGCACCCGACTGTGCGCCGGACCATTATCGCCCATGCCACACAAACCGTGCAGCGGCCCTCGCCGAAACCGGCTCGGATCGGCCGCTGTCAGCGGCGCTGCTCGGCGGCGAGGGCCGCCTCGAGGTAGAAGGCGATGCTGTCGCTCTCGTCGCCCTCGTAGCGGTTCATCGCCTTGCCGATGGGGTTCTCGAGCCGGCCCGACGGCATCTCCACGACCGGCAGCGGTTCGAACGCGGGGTGCTGCACCCACGTCGCACCGGGGACCGTGCGGACCAGGATCTCGCCCACGTAGGCCCCCGCTGCCCACACGTCGTCGTTGTCCTCGGCGTCGCCCCGCTCGGACCGCCGCGACCACTGGTCCAGGAAGGACTCCACCTGATCGACGCTCTCAGCCGAGAAGTCGAGGATGTCGGCGCCGGCGGGATGCGCGGCCGCCCACTCCTCGGCGGTCTCCCGCACCCCCGGCACGTGTACGACGCCCGCGGGATCGTCCCCGCCGGCGTCCGCCGCACCGGGAGACCGGCCCTCCATCTCGGAGGCGAGGCGCGCCAGCAGCGCGTCGACCTCGGCCATGCGGTAGCCGCGCAGCGCGAGCGAGAAGCGCACCTTGCGCAGGTCGCCGGCCGCCACGGGGCGATGGGCCGGGACCAGCGCGTCCGGCCGGTCGTCGTACGTGGGGGACATCGGCTCGCCGTAGCCCGCGGCGAGCATCGCGACACCGCCCATGGCGAGCACGATCAGGACGGCGAAGACCCACATCATCGGATCGGACACGACGACCTCAGGCGTGCCGCTCACGGGCGGCCACCATCAGGGCGACCGCCTCGTCGACGTCGTCGGTCAGGGTGAGCATGTCGATGTCGGACTGCTTGATCCGGGCGTCCTCGAGCATCGAGCCCTGCATCCAGTCGATGAGGCCCTGCCAGTGCTCGACGCCCATCAGGACGATGGGGAACTGGGTGATCTTGAGGGTCTGCGACAGGGTCATCGCCTCGAACAGCTCGTCGAGGGTGCCGAGACCACCGGGGAGCACGATGTAGCCCTGGGAGTACTTGACGAACATCATCTTGCGGACGAAGAAGTACCGGAAGTTGAGCCCGAAGCCGACGTGGTCGTTGAGCTTGGCCTCCCAGGGCAGCTCGATGCCGAGGCCGACGCTCTCGCCGCCGGCCTCCATCGCGCCCTTGTTGGCGGCCTCCATGGCGCCCGGCCCGCCGCCGGTGATCACCGCGAAGCCCGCCTTCGCCAGCGCGCTCCCGACGCGGACGCCGATGTCGTAGGCGGGGTGGGTGGCCGGGATCCGCGCGGAGCCGAAGACCGAGATCGCCGGCCCGAGCTCGGCGAGGTCGTTGAAGCCCTCGACGAACTCCGCCTGGATCTTCAGCACCCGCCAGGTGTCGGTGTGGACCCAGCCGCCGTCACCACGGCTGTCGAGCAGCCGCTGGTCGGTGGTCGAGCCCTCGGGACGGCCCTTGCTGGGCCGGGGTCCGGGTCCGTTGCGCCGGGTCATGGCTTCTCCTCGGGGTCGGTCGGGGTGGCCTCGCCCTCCAGCCACGCCCGCAGCTGCTGCTCGCAGCGCTCGATCTGGGCGGTCTCGACGTGCTCGTCCTGCTTGTGGGCCAGCATCGGGTCGCCGGGGCCGTAGTTGACCGCCGGGACGCCGAGCGCGGTGAACCGCGCGACGTCGGTCCACCCGAACTTCGGGTTGACCTCGCCACCGACCGCATCGATGAACGCCCGCGCAGCCGGGCGGTCCAGGCCGGGCAGGGCCCCCGGGGCGCTGTCGGTGAGGGTGATCGCGAAGCCGTCGAAGAACGACTCGACGAAGGTCAGGGCCTCCGCCTCGCTGCGGTCGGGGGCGAACCGGAAGTTCACCGTCACCACGCACTCGTCGGGGATCACGTTGCCGGCGACGCCACCACTGATGCCGACCGCGTTCAGGCCCTCGTGGTACTCCAGTCCGTCGATCACCGGCCGCCGGGCCTGGTAGGCGTTGAGCCGCGCGAGCACCTCGGCGGCGCCGTGGATCGCGTTGACCCCGCGCCAGCTGCGCGCCGAGTGGGCCCGCTCCCCACGGGTGCGGACCTCCACTCGCAGGGTCCCCTGGCAGCCCGCCTCGACCACCGCGTTCGAGGGCTCCATCAGGATCGCGAAGTCCGCCGCGAGCAGGTTGGGGTCGGACTCCCCCAGCAACCGCAGTCCGTTGTACGCCGAGTCGATCTCCTCGGCCTCGTAGAGCACGTAGGTCACGTCGTGCACCGGCTCGGTGACGGTCGCGGCGAGCTTCAGGATGACGGCGTCGCCACCCTTCATGTCGCAGGTGCCGAGCCCGTGCAGGATCCCGGTCGCCTCGTCGAGCCGACTGGGCATGTTGTCGTTGACCGGCACGGTGTCGAGGTGGCCGGCGACGACCACGCGGCTCGGCCGGCCGAGGTCGGTGCGCGCGACGACGGTGTGCCCCCGTCGTACGACCTCCAGGTGGGGCAGCGCCCGCAGGGCGGTCTCGACGGCGTCGGCGATCGCCTGCTCGTCACGGCTGACCGACTCGATGTCGACCAGCTGGCGGGTCAGCGTGACGACGTCGGCGGACAGGTCGAGGGCAGGCACGGTCACAGTCAACCAGCGTGCTGGTCCTCACGCGCCATCCGGTGCCCGAGTCGGCGTGCCTTGCGCCGTCAGGCGCTCTCCTCCCAAGCCCAGCGGCGCTTGGGTGCGTCGACATGGCGGCAGATCGTCCGGCTCATGTAGTCCCACGGGAAGTACCGGAAGCCACAGCGGTAGTTCCCCCGCATGAAGCTGGTGCGGTAGTCCGTGCGCTAGCCGCCGTTGTCGTTGGTCCGGCGGCAGCTGCTGCGGCTGTAGCGGGCATAGGCAACGTCGTTCGCGCCGGCGATCAGGCGCTTGGCGAACGAGCAGGTCATCCCGCTGGCGTCGAGGACGTACTCGACGTCGTCGACACAGTGCCGTACGGCGGCCTGGGCCGGAGCGGCGCCGCCCGTGACCGCGAGGGTCCCGCCGACGAGGGTTGCGAGCACGAACACCTGGACCCACCGCACGATCGTCGTCATGTCGAGGCACGCTAACGGTGTCCGAGACACCGGGTCCGTCGTTCCCGAACTCCTTGACCGAGAGTCCGTCCCCCGCGGGTCGGCGTCACGGCGCGCCTGCTCGACGGCGCGGACCAGGTACGGGCGGCTACCAGGGCGTGTTGTGGTAGTCGATGATCGTCTGCGCGACCTCGGACACCTTCTGGTTGAGGTCGCGGCTGGTGGTGCGCAGGATCTCCCACGCCTTCTCCTCGTCGACCTTGTGGAACGCCATGAGCAGCCCGACGGCCTTGCCGATCTCCCGGTTGCTGCGCAGTCCCTCGCGCAGCGTCGCCGCCTGCTCGCGGTGGTGGCCGGCGGCGACCGCGAGGGAGGCGAAGGAGGCCAGCACCATGGCACGGTCGGCACAGGTCGGGTCGAGCCGCCCCGGGACGTCGCTCCAGACGTTGAGGGCGCCGACCTTCTCGTCGTCGACGACGATGCGCACCCCCGCGCCGCCACGCACCGGGGTGCGTTGCAGCACGAACTCGGTGAGCCGGGGCCACGTCGTACTGGCGGCGAGATCGGGGTCGAGGTACATCGTGTCGTCGACGATGGCGTCCACGCACGGGCCCTCCTGCAGGCGGACCTCCGCCTCGTCGACGGCCCGCGCCACCGGGTCGGTCGCGGCGACGGTGACGAACCTCCCCCGGCGCAACATCACCAGACTCGCCCGGTCGACGCCGGGGACCAGCCTCGGCGCAGCATTGACCACGGCGCGGTAGACGTCGTCGGTCGACGAGCCGGCATAGACCAGGGCCGCGATCGCCCCGAACACCTCGACCATCTCGTCGTCGGGCTTGCCGATGATGCGGCTCACGGCGGCTCCTCCCCAGTCACCACGGCCGCGCTGTCCCTGCGCGGCCCCCCGGGGGGATCCTATCCCCCGGGGCCCGCGCCGCTGTCGGTACGACTCAGCCCGGGTGGGTGGAGCCGGGGCTCAGGCCAGGCGCAGGCTGATGGTGCCCTTCTCGCCGTCGCCCACGACGACCTCGGTGGCACCCTCGGGCGCCTCCTCCCCGACCGTGTACGACGTCGCGAGGGTCTCGCCCGCGATGAGCGCCTCGTGCGCGCGGGCCGCGGCGAGCACCGCCGGCGTGCCGCTCACGGCGAGCTCGATCCGGTCGGTCACCTGCAGGTCGGCGTCACGACGGGCCTGCTGGACGGCGCGCACGAGGTCGCGGGCGACGCCCTCCTCGGCGAGCTCGGGGGTGACCACCGTGTCGAGCACGACGAAGCCACCGGCAGGCAGCATGCCGGTGGCGACACCGTCGCTGGCGGCACCGACCACGGTCTCGAGGGTGAACTCGCCCTCGACGAGCGCCAGCCCACCGGCGGTCACGGTGCCGTCCGCGGCCACCGACCAGTCGCCGGACTTGGAGCCCTTGATGGCGAGCTGGACGTCCTTGCCCAGCCGCGGGCCCGCCGCGCGGGCGTTGACGGTGAGCTTCTGCTCGACGCCGTAGCCGGCGGCCTCCTCGGAGTCGGCGGCGACGAGGCGGACGGACTTCACGTTCAGCTCGTCGGCGATGATCGCGGCGAACGGCTCGAGCGCCGCCGGGTCGGAGACGACCACGGTGAGGCCCGCGAGCGGGAGCCGGTTGCGCAGCTTGCCGGCCTTGCGCAGCGCGGAGGTCGCCGAGCAGACGTCGCGGACCTCGTCCATCGCGGCGACCAGCTGGTCGTCGGCGGGGAGCGCGGACGCCTCGGGCCAGTCGACCAGGTGCACCGAGCGGCCGCCGGTGAGGCCCCGCCAGATCTCCTCGGTCGTCAGCGGCAGCAGCGGCGCCACCACCCGGCACACGACGTCGAGGACGGCGGCGAGGGTCTCGAAGGCCTCCGGCTTGCCCTCCCAGAACCGCTCGCGGGAGCGCCGGACGTACCAGTTGGTGAGCACGTCGATGAACCCGCGCGTCGTCTCACAGGCGTCCGCGATGGCGTAGTCGTCGAGCTCGGCGGTCATCTTCTCGACGTACTGCCGCGTCTTGGCGAGGAGGTAGCGGTCGAGCGGGTCCTTGCTGCCGAGCGACGCGGCGCGTCCGACGCTGGCCTCGTAGTTCTCGGCGTTGGCGTAGAGCGCGAAGAAGTACCAGGTGTTCCAGAGCGGGATCATCACCTGGCGCACGGCGTCGCGGATGCCCTGCTCGGTGACGACGAGGTTGCCGCCGCGCAGGATCGGCGAGGCCATGAGGAACCAGCGCATCGCGTCGGCGCCGTCGCGGTCGAAGACCTCGGAGACGTCGGGGTAGTTCCGCAGCGACTTCGACATCTTGTTGCCGTCGGAGCCCAGCACGATGCCGTGGCTGATGCAGGACGAGAAGGCTGGCTTGTCGAAGAGCGCGGTCGCCAGGATGTGCAGCGTGTAGAACCAGCCGCGGGTCTGGCCGATGTACTCGACGATGAAGTCGGCCGGGAAGTGCTCCTCGAACCACTCCTTGTTCTCGAACGGGTAGTGCACCTGCCCGAAGCTCATCGAGCCCGAGTCGAACCACACGTCGAGGACGTCGGCGACGCGGCGCATCGTCGACTGGCCCGTCGGGTCGTCCGGGTTGGGGCGGGTGAGGTCGTCGACCCACGGGCGGTGCAGGTCCGGCAGGCCCTGCGCGTTGCGGGGCAGGCGGCCGAAGTCACGCTCGATCTCCTCGAAGGAGCCGTAGACGTCGATGCGGGGGTACTCCTCGCTGTCCGACTTCCACACCGGGACGGGCGAGCCCCAGAACCGGTTGCGGGTGATCGACCAGTCGCGGGCGTTGTCGATCCACTTGCCGAACTGGCCGTCCTTGATGTGCTCGGGGACCCAGCGGATCTCCTGGTTGAGCTCGGCCATCCGTGCCTTGAACGCCGTCACCTCGACGAACCAGCTGCTCACGCCCTTGTAGATCAGGGGCTCGCGGCAGCGCCAGCAGTGCGGGTAGGAGTGGTCGTAGGTCTCGCGGCGCAGCAGCACCGTGCCCGGGGTGACCGAGCCGCCCACGCCACCCTGGGTCACCGACTTGAGGTCGTCGATGATCTGGAGGTTGGCGTCGAAGACCAGCATCCCGGCGTACTCGGCGACGGGGTGGGTGAACCGGCCGTCCTTGCCCACGGGCATGACCGGCTCGATGCCCTCGCGGTCGGTGACCTCCTTGTCGACCTCACCGAAGGCGCCGGCGCTGTGCACGAGACCCGTGCCGTCGGTCGTCGTGACCGCCTCGTCGGCGGCGACGACGCGGAACGCGCGGGCGTGGTCGGCGTAGTAGGAGAAGGGCGGCGCGTAGGTCAGGCCGAGCAGGTCGGCGCCCTTGCCGCGCCACACCACGTCCGGCTCGTCGCCGAGCTCGCGTGCGTACGCCGCCAGCCGCGCCTCGGCCAGCACGAACCGCTGTCCCTCGTGCTCCACCACGACGTAGTCGATGTCGGAGCCGACCATCACCGCGAGGTTGCTCGGCAGCGTCCACGGGGTCGTGGTCCAGATCAGCAGCTTCGCGCCCTCGAGCTCGCCGGGCGTGGTGATCGAGAAGCCGACGGTGACGGCCGGGTCCTGCCGCATCTGGTAGACGTCGTCGTCCATCCGCAGCTCGTGGTTGGACAGCGGGGTCTCGTCGTTCCAGCAGTAGGGCAGGACACGGAAGCCCTCGTAGACCAGGCCCTTGTCGAACAGGCTCTTGAACGCCCACAGCACCGACTCCATGAACTCGGGGTTCATGGTCTTGTAGTCGTTGTCGAAGTCGACCCAGCGCGCCTGCCGGGTGACGTAGTCGCGCCACTCGCCGGTGTACTTGAGCACCGAGGCACGGCAGGCGTCGTTGAACTTGTCGATGCCCATCTCGACGATCTCGTCGGTGGTCTTGATGCCGTTGAGGCGCATCGCCTCGAGCTCGGCGGGCAGGCCGTGGGTGTCCCAGCCGAAGCGGCGCTCGACGCGCTTGCCGCGCATCGTCTGGTAGCGCGGCACGATGTCCTTGACGTAGCCGGTCAGCAGGTGGCCGTAGTGCGGCAGGCCGTTGGCGAACGGCGGGCCGTCGTAGAAGACGAACTCGTTCTCGCCGTGCGCCCCCGGGTCGCGCTGCTCGACCGACGCGCGGAAGGTGTCGTCCTCCGCCCAGTAGGCGAGGACCCGCTCCTCGATCTGCGGGAACCGCGGAGAGCCGGGAACGGCACCGCGCCCGTTGTTCGCGTCACTGGCGGGGTCGGTACTGACCTTCGGATAGGTCATCGGGCTTCGGTCTCCTGCGTCGTCTCTGCTGCGGCATCTGCACCGCAGGGACGATCCGTCAGGACCGCGGTACCACCCTGCTTGTCCCGCCCGGACTCGCTCGGCGGAACCACTCTTCACGGCTGTGACGGGCCTGCCCGCCGGGTTCTACTCGCCCCCCGCTGGCTGCTGGGGGCTTTCTTCCCGGAGCTCGCCGCTGATGACGGCTCGAACGCTGTGCTGCCAAGCGTACGGCCGCCGGGCGTCGTACGGGAAACCGGATTGCATCCGTTCCTAGGGTGAGGACATGACCGGCGAGCTGGCGAACTACCGCGACTACCTCACCCACTACCGCGAGACGCTCGAGCGCAAGTGCGCCGGCCTGTCCCCCGAGCAGATGGCGACGCGCTCCGTGCCGCCCAGCTCGATGAGCCTGCTCGGCCTGGTCCGGCACATGGCGCGGGTCGAGCACTTCTGGTTCCAGCGGGCGCTGGTGGAGGTCGACGGCGAGCGCCTGTACGACGACGGGGACGCCGGCTTCGCCGAGGTCGAGCCGACCGAGGAGGCGGTCGACTTCGCGTGGGCGTCGTGGCGCGAGCAGGTCACCCTCGCGGACGCGTGGCTCGACCGCCTCACCGACGAGGGCCTCGGCCAGGTCGTCACCTTCCGCCAGGGCACCGAGACCAGCAGCGTGCGCGACATCCTGGTCCACATGATCGAGGAGTACGCCCGGCACTGCGGACACGCGGACCTGTTGCGCGAGTGCATCGACGGCACCACCGGGGAGTGACGACCACCACGTCGTCGATGTCCGTGCGCTCCGGCACCATGGACGGGTGAGCTACCTCCTCGACGCCGCTGTCGCCACGGAGCCGCTGGGCGACGGCGTGCACCGCGTCCAGCTGACGACCGACTGGAACACCGCCAACCAGACCCCCAACGGCGGCTACGTCCTCGCGCTGCTGCAGCACGCGGTCCTGCTGGAGTCGGCCCACCCCGACGCGCTGAGCATCTCGATCACCTACTTCCGCCCGGCCACCGCCGGTCCTGCCGACATCCGCGTCCGCGAGGTGCGCAAGGGCCGTCGCGTCTCGACGTACGACGCCGTACTGGTCCAGGACGGCAAGGAGATCGCGCACGCCGTGGTCAGCACCCACGACTGGGACGCGGTCGGCTCGGTCGAGCACACGCCGCACGCCGCTCCGGACGTCCCGCGGCCGGAGGACTGTGCCGACGCCAGCGAGCTCATCCCCGAGGGGATGGTGCCCATCCTCGACCGCTACAGCTACCGCGCGCCCGTCGTCGCGGGCTGGCTGCAGGGCAGGCCCACCGGCGTCACGGAGTCGATCTGCTGGATCCGCGCGGTCGACGAGCGACCGGTCGACGCGCTGCTCGCCGGTGCCATGGTCGACGCCTTCCCGCCGGTCACCGCCGAGATCGGCCACCTCGCCTCCGCGACGATCCAGCTCACCGTGCACTACCGGCGCCGCCCGGAGACGGTGTGGGCGCTCGGGCACGTCACGACGCGCCACGTCATCGCCGGCTACCACGACGAGGACGTCGAGCTCTGGGACGAGCAGGGCCGGCTGATCGCGCAGGGCCGCCAGCTGGCGATCCTGGCCGAGGGCTGAGCCCACCCCGGGAACGCTCACCCCAGGGACGCCGTGACCAGGCTGAGCGGACCGGCCAGCCCAGTGTGGGACTCGAAGGTCCAGCCGGCATCCGCGAGCCACTGGCGGCACTCCTCGACGCTGTAGACGTCACCAGCGTCGAGATGCACGGCGAACTCGCCGGCCATGAGTGCGGCGGCGACGGGCTGGCTGTGGGTCTCGTCCGTCCAGAAGTCCACGATCAGCAGACGGGCACCGGGCTGCGCAGCAGCGCCGAGTCGACCGAGCAGGTCGGTGTTGGTGGACGGGCTCCAGTAGTGCACGACGTTCGCCAGCAGGAAGGCGTCGTACCCACCCGGTACGTCGTCCTGCAGGACGTCGCCGACAAGGACGCCGACCCGGTCACCGAGCCCGGACGCCGTGATCCGCTTCCCGGCGATCGGCGCGATGTCGCCGAGCTCGAGCACGGTCGCCGACAGGCTGGGGTCCGCACCGCACAAGGCGAGTGAGAAGGAGCCCGTGCCGCCTCCCACATCGAGGATCCGACTCCCGGCCCGCAGGCCCGGGCCGGCGGCGAGTCGGTGGGCGGCACCGGCCGTGGCCGCTTCGATGCCGGCCGACATGATCGGCTTCAGGTCATCGGGGATGTCGAAGAGCTCGTGGCTGGGTCGGCCAGCTCCCAGCGTCGAGGCGAGGTCGGACCAGGCTCCGTAGCTGATCCTGTCCCAGAACGACAGCAACGGGCGCAGGTCGGCCG
>DATLIG010000255.1:0-6743 GCA_035539555.1 Nocardioides sp.
CAACCCGCTCTGCGTCGCTCTCGGCGCCGCGAGCAGCGGCGCCGGTGACGGCTGCGAGACGGTCGTCGGCTTCGCGACCCGCGCAGCGGTGACCGCCGTCCTCGCCTCGGTCGGCCTGCCGCCGTCGCTGCCGACCACCGAGCAGCTGGAGGCGATGGCCGCCGGCGAGCTGGACGCCCTCGCGGTCGAGGTCATGAAGCAGCTCGGCGTGCCGTGCGACAGCGCGAAGGCGCCCTCCGGCTTCGACACGGCCCTCGCGGAGGCGGGCTCGGCGCTGGACGCCCCGGTGCTCGGCGCCGCCGCCGACCCGTGCCTGGCCGTCGCCCACCTGCTGATCGGCGAGGTCCGCGAGCGCGCGGTCGCCGACGCCGAGCGGGCGCTCGCCGACGCCAGCGGCCTGCCGTCCTTCCCCTCCGTCGAGGGGTTCACGATGACCGCCGACCCGCGCGGGAGGACCGACCCGCTCACGGTCGACGTCGTCGCCTCGGTCGCCGAGGCCAATGCCGACCCGACGGGCATCTTCTGCCAGGTCGTCGTGCACGACCCGCACCGCAAGGGCATCCAGTCCGTCGGGCCCTACGGCAGCTTCCTGATCAGGCTGGAGCCGTCGTCGAAGGACGGCCGGACGTGGTCGGGCCGCGGTGTGCGGATGCCGTCGGGGACGGACGTCGTGACGCGGCTCCAAGGGGCGTCGTACGACGTGGGGGTGCGCTCGCAGCACCCGTCGGAGTGCCGGATCCCGGACACGTCGGGAACGGTGGCGCTGCGTGCGCCCGACGAGTGACCGCTGGTGACCCGACCGGTCAGTCGTGCACGCGCAGCAGTGGCCGGATCGCCTGCCGGGCGTGGTGGATCCGCGACTTGATGGTGCCGAGCGGGGTGTCGAGCAGCCGCGCGATCTCGTTGTAGTCGAGCTCCTGCACGTCGCGGAGCACGAGCGGCTCGACGAGGTCGGGGTTGCTCGCGGCGAGCACCTCGAGCGCCTCGAGCAGGTCGAGCCGGCTGCCGGCGATGACGCTGGTGGTGCGGGGGTCCGCGTGCACGGGGAGGTCGTCGACGGAGTGCTCGGCAGAGCGCCGCTTCAGGGTGCGGTACGTCGACCGGGCGCTGTTGGACGCGACCGCGTGCAGCCACGTGGTGAACCTGCTGCGCCCGGCGAAGGTGCCGATCTTGGTGGCGACCAGCAGGAGGGCGTCCTGGGTGGCCTCCTCGGCGTCCTGCGGGTGGAGGAGCATCCGCCCGCAGATGCGGCGTACCCGCGGCTGGATGGCCGCGAGCAGGTCCTCCAGCGCGTCGCGGTCGCCGGCGGCGGCGCGCAGCGCGAGCTCATCGAGCTCGTCGAGGCCGAGCTGCTCCATGACCTGCCCTCCCGAGTGCCTGTGCCGAGTGCCCCTGCCGGGGAGTCGCGAGCGTTTGCCACCGCCCCCGTCAGGCACAATACGCACCGTGTCCCTGCCGGAACGACTCGGGAGGCTCCGCCGTGTCGACCGGATCGGAGCCGGCGGTTTCGCGACCGTCTGGCTCTACCACGACGACGAGCTCGACTCGCCGGTCGCGGTCAAGGCACTCGCCGACAACTGGGCGCTGCGCCAGGACGTCTGCGACCGCTTCCTCGAGGAGGCGCGCATCCTGCGCCGCGCCGACTCCGACCACGTGGTGCGGGTCTACGACATCGGCGAGGTCGACGGGACGCCGTACTTCGTCATGTCCTACGCCGACCGGGGGACCGTCGCCGACCTGGTCGAGCCGGGTGTCCCCCTCGGCACCAGCCGGGTCGTGGACCTGCTCGCGCAGGCCGGCGACGGGGTGGCGGTCCTGCACCGGCACGGCGTGATCCACCGCGACATCAAGCCGCAGAACCTCCTGCTGCGGTCGACACCCGACGGCGGCGAGCGGATCATGGTCGCCGACCTCGGCGTCGCGAAGGCGATGCTGCACGCGAGCGGCCTGACCCAGGTGGTCGGCACGCCGTCGTACATGGCACCCGAGCAGGCCAACGGCATCGGCCTCGACCTGCGCGCCGACGTGCACGCGCTGGGCGCGGTCGCCTACCTGCTGCTCACCGGGCGCCTGGTCCGCGACGGTGGGCTCAGTGCGCTGGTGCGCCCCGAGCTGCCGCCCGCGCCGTCGACGATCGCCGACGTGGCGCCGGCCTTCGACTCCGTGCTGCTGCGGGCGCTGGCGCTCGACCCCGACGACCGGTGGCCGGACGTCCCGTCCTTCGTCGCCGCGTTGCGCTGGGCCGAGCGGACGGCGGTCCAGCGCGAGGCCCTGACCGGTACGGCGGAGCGCCGGCTCCCGCCGCAGCAGGCGGTCGCCACCGAGCTGGCCTCGGTCCCGCCGGCCGCCGACGACGCCCGGTCCCTCGCCGGCACCCCGACGCCGGACCCCGCGCTGCCCGCGTCGACCGGTGGCGGCGGCGAGCGCAGGACCCGCGTCCTGCCGCTGGTCCTGGCCTTCCTGCTGGTGCTGGCGGTCACCTTCGGCGCGGCCTACGGGGTGACCCGGCTGGTCGGCGACGACCCGAAGCAGGACCCGTCCGGCACGGCCGGCGAGTCGCCGACGGACCAGCCGAGCGACGAGGACTCGCCGATCGGCGAGCCGGCGAAGGACATCGACTTCCCGGCGCTGCGGCTGCCCGACGGCACGAACTACGACACCCGGGTGGTGAGGTCCGGCAGGCAGGCGTGGAGCTACCCGGTGCCGGTCAGCTGGATCGCCTACAAGGTCGCGGCCGACGGCGGCGACGCCGGGGTGATCCCCCGGGCGCGCATCGACAAGGTCGGCCAGGTCCGCTGGCGTCCCGCCGGCGAGCCCCTCGTCGGTGGCTACAGCCTGCGTGTCGAGGTGCTGCCGCCGACGGTGACGGTCGCCGACATGGTCGCGACCAAGGTCCGCCAGCTCGAGGAGTCGCCTGACCTGGTGGCCGTCGACGTCTACGAGCAGACCGACGACACCGTCTACTTCACCTACCGCGACGGCAACAACCGGTTCCGCTACAACTTCTTCCGCTGGGTCCCCGACGGCGACGGCGACGCGTCGCTGGAGATCTCGGTGTCCGGGCGCGCGGTCGACAAGGACGGGCTCGAGAGCCTGCTCGACGCGGTGTCGGACGCTGCCGCTTCCTGACCGGGCGGCAGTGTCCCGGTCACGACGGTCGCGTCCCGCTCCTCGTCGTGGTCGACGCGGGCGACCAGCCCCCGCTCCCTGAGGACGTCGAGCGCCGCATCGACCTGCGCGACGGCGACCTCGGAGTGGACCGAGCCCCCGGGGCACAGCCACTCCGGCGCGAGTGCGGCCACCCGGCGGAACACGTCGAGCCCGTCGGCGCCGCCGTCGACGGTGCTGCGCGGCTCGTGGTCGCGGGACTCGGGCGGCATCGCGGCGACCGCCGTGGTCGGGACGTAGGGGACGTTCGCCAGCAGCGTGTCGACCTGACCGCGCAGGTCCATCGGCAGCGGGGAGGCGAGGTCGCCGAGGTGGACGGTCCCGCCGACCTGCGCCAGGTTGCGCGCCGCGCAGGCGACCGCGGCGGGGTGGTCGTCGGTGGCGTGCAGGGTGCTGCCTGGGCGGCGGTGGGCCAGCGCGAGGCCGAGCGCCCCGCTCCCGCAGCACAGGTCGACCACGACGGCCCGCCGATCACCGGCGGCCGCGGCGAGGGTGGCCTCCGCGAGCTCCACCAGCCACGTCGTGCGCTGGCGCGGGACGAACACCTCGGGATCGACCGCCACCCGCAGGCCGTCGAAGGCGACCCACCCGAGCACGAGCTCCAGCGGCTCGCCGGCCACGCGGCGTCGTACCAGCTCCTCGAGGGTGGCCGGGTCGGTGGCTTCCTCGACCAACAGGTCCGCCTCCTCCTCGGCGAAGACACAGCCGGCGGCACGGAGACGGGCGACGAGGTCAGGCATCCCGGCCAGCCTAGGGAAGCGCTTCCCCAGGGGCCAGCCGTGATCAGGCCTGCGGCATCAGGATCCAGCCGGCGACGTACAGGATGATCCCGGCGCCGAAGCCGAAGATGACGGCGGCGACCAGCAGGAGCCGGACCAGGTTGGCGTCGATGCCGAGGTGGTCGGCGACGCCGCCGCACACGCCGGCCACCATCTTGTCGTGACTGCGGCGGGTCAGGCGACGGCCGCGGGTGGGTGAGTAGTTGTCGTCGTTGCTCATGCCTCCACGGTGCCCCGTGGGCGTCCTCGGCACATCGGGGATCGACCCCGGTCCGACCCGGATCTCGACCCTGAGGGTGCTGTCCGCGATCGGGTGCCGGGCCTGCCATGATCTAGCCATGCGGCCACAGGTCGTCGCCCACCGGGGCGCGAGTCACGAGATCGCCGAGCACACCCTGAACGCCTACCTGGAGGCGATGGGATCCGGCGCCGGCGGCCTGGAGTGCGACGTCCGGCTCACCGCTGACGGACACCTGGTCTGCGTCCACGACCGCGACCTGCGACGGACGGCGTCCACCAAGGGGATCGTCTCCACGATGGACCTCGCCGAGCTCAACGAGCTCGACTTCGCGTCGTGGAAGAACCCGTGGGCCGAGCTCGACGACGAGGCCGAGGGCGTCGATGAGGACGACGGGCGCGGGGTGCTCACGCTGCGCAAGCTGCTCGAGACCGTCGCCGACCACGACCGCCGCATCGAGGTGGCGATCGAGACCAAGCACCCGACCCGCTACGGCGGGCTGGTCGAGAAGCGGCTGGTCGAGATGCTGCGCGACTTCGGCTGGGACCAGGCCGGCGCGCCGGTTCGGATCATGAGCTTCTCGTACGCCGCCCTCCAACGCGTCGAGCGGCTGGCGCCGGAGGTCCAGCTGGTGCAGCTCTTCGACAAGCCGAACCACTGGCCGGTGCTCAAGCGGATGATCGGACGCGACTGGGCGGTCGGGCCCGGCATCAAGATGCTGCGCCAGCACCCCAAGGTCCGCGAGAGCCTGGGCCGCGACCCGCGCGACGTCCACGTGTGGACGGTCAACAAGGAGAAGGACCTCGACCTCTGCCTCGACCTCGGGGTGAAGGCCGTGATCAGCGACAAGCCGCGGTTCATGCTGGACCTGCTCGACGCGAGGTTCGGTTCTCAGGGCTGAATTGCGCCCCTCCGGACGAGCCGCGGCTCGGGTTGTCCTGCGAGAGCAGGCGGAGGCAGCGGCTCCCCGGCAGGGAGCAGTGGTCTCAGCGCCTCCCACACCCGTTCGATCGCAGCGCCGTCGTATTCGCTGAGACGTTCTGTCGCCTTGAGCAGAACTGATCCGGAGCCAAGTTCGGTGATTTGGACGAAAGCGCTCCCACGTAGCGCGTCCGTCCCTCCGAGCCGGGCGGCCTGGCCGGGGCTGAGCGCCGTGAGCCATGAGTAGCCGCGCAGTTCGAGTGGATCGCTGGCCTCAAACGGCCAACCGTCGGTCGCCATCTCCAAGGCCGTTCGAGCGGTTTCCTCGGCCATGTCGTTGGCGACGTGGCCGTACACCACGGGGACGGCTAGCGAGGCGAGGAAGGACTCGGTGAATGTCGCCCATCGGTGAGCGACGTCGTCCGCCACCCGCCCCGGCCTGTGGGCGATCAGTCGGACGAAGCCGGGTCTGCCGTCATCGATGTGGGGACCGTCGAGGTGCACATAAAAGGAGACGGGCTCTCCCACTGTATCGATCTCGTAGAACAGGAGTTCTGCCCGCTCCGGGATCTCCGCGCTCAGCTTGGCCAAGAACCTGGCGTAGCTGCGTTCAGTGAAAGCGTAGAGGCTAGCTGCCCGGTGTCGCGGTCGGGAGTAGGGCGCGATAATCACCGACCCCCACGCGGTTCCGGGCGGACCGAAGGAGCCGAGGTGTCGCGACAGGGACTTCTCGGTCAGCCGCGCATCGAGCGCCGCCTCCATCTGGGGAGCGGCCAGCGCGGCCGGGCCGTCGGTCAACCACGCCTGCGCGATGGTTGAGTAGACATCGAGCGAGGGGAGCTCGATGTCGATCTCGGCGTGGAGCACATCGCGGGTCACGGCGACAGGATGCCACCGGGTGAGTACCTCCGGCACTCTCGGAATAGTCTTCGCCGCATGGCGAAGAAGAACCGCACCAAGGCGACCGCGACCGAGACGGCTCCGGGCGAGGTCGGCCCGCGCCAGCCCTGCCCGTGCGGCTCCGGCAAGCGCTACAAGGCCTGCCACGGCGCACCCGGTGGTGGCGACGTGTTCGTCAAGCGCCCCTTCGAGGGCTTCGCCTCGGAGACCGACCTCGTCGCGATGCGCGAGCTCGTCCCCGCCGCGACCGCCGTGCTCCCGCTCAAGGGCGAGTACGCCGACCGCGTGGTCAAGCTCTGCACGCTGCTCCCGATGGCGGCGCCCGCGATGGTCCGCGACAGCGGTGAGGTCTGGCTCGGCCTCCAGGTGCAGCACGCGTTCGGCGACCCGTCGCGCGACCTCGGCGCCGTCCTCCTCGAGGCGCTGGCGGCCGAGGCCGGCGCCGGGATGATCGGCCTCACCACGGCTCCGGCCGCGGACTCGCCGCGGCTGCAGGACCTCGTCGCCGACGGCCCGCTGGTCGTCGAGGTGCACGAGGGCTTCGACTACTGGGTGGCCGACATGGACGCCAGTTCCGAGCTGGCCCAGGCCCTCGAGCAGGCCGAGGGCGCTGCCGCCCCGACGGCGCGGCTGACCCAGGTGACGGCGGCGTACTGGACCCGGATGGGCTCGAAGGAGCACCTGCGCTGGGTGATGCCCGAGCCCGAGGACGCGCTGCTCGACGCGCTCGCCCGCCT
>DATLIG010000256.1:0-25253 GCA_035539555.1 Nocardioides sp.
GACCCGGACGACCGTGCCTGGTACGACGAGGCCTGGGACTCGATGAAGCTCGCCGGCGACCCGCCGACCACGGTGCCGGCGCCGAAGAACGAGATCGAGGCACCGAAGGAAGACCTGGAGGATGGGACCGAGTGACGACCGAGCGTGAGACGGACGAGGCGGTCATGGCCGCCCAGCTCGGCCGGCCGGTCCGTGGGGTGCACGCGATCGGGCACCGCTGCCCGTGCGGCAACCCGGACGTGGTGACGACCGAGCCGCGCCTGCCCAACGGCACGCCGTTCCCGACGACCTACTACATGACCTGCCCGCGGGCGAGCTCGCGCATCGGCACCCTCGAGGCCGAGGGCGTCATGAAGGAGATGCAGGACCGGCTCGCCACCGACCCCGAGCTGGCCGCGCGGTACCAGGCCGCCCACGAGGCCTACCTCGCGGACCGTGCGGCGGTCGCGGAGGCCGGCGGCTTCGACGTGCCCGAGATCGAGGGCATCTCGGCGGGCGGCATGCCGACCCGCGTCAAGTGCCTGCACGTCCTCGCCGGCCACGCGCTGGCGGCCGGTCCGGGCGTCAACCCGTTCGGCGACGAGGTCCTCGAGATGCTCGGTGAGTGGTGGGCGAAGGGGCCCTGCGTCACGGTCGACGAAGCCGTCGCGGCCGAATGATCGCGACCTCCCGGTGAACAGGCCGATCGCCGCGATCGACTGCGGCACGAACACGATCAAGCTGCTGGTCGGCAACCCCGCCGACGAGCCCGACGGCGTTCGCCGCGAGAGCCGGATGATCCGGCTCGGACAGGGTGTCGACGCCACCGGGATGCTCGCGCCGGAGGCGCTGGAGCGGGCGTTCACCGCGATCGACGAGTACGCCGCCATCATCGCCGACGCCGGAGTGGAGCGGTTGCGCTTCTGCGCGACCTCCGCGACCCGCGACGCCGGCAACGCCGCCGTCTTCACGGCAGGCGTCCTGTCCCGCCTCGGCGTCGTGCCCGAGGTGCTGTCGGGCGAGGAGGAGGCCCGCCTCGCGTTCGACGGTGCGGTCCGCGGGATCGGCCACGACGTCCCCGGCCCCGTGCTCGTGGTGGACATCGGCGGCGGCTCGACCGAGCTGATCCTGGGCGAGCCGGCGACCGGGCCGACCCTCGCCCACTCGATGGACATCGGGTCGGTCCGGCTGCACGAGCGGCACGTGCGCCACGACCCGGTCGACGTGGTGGAGATCGCCGCGATCGTCACGGACGTCGACGCCGCGCTCGACGCCTGCCCGGTCGACCCCGCGGCGGCGGCGACCGTGATCGCCGTGGCGGGCACCAACACGACCATCGCCGCCGGCGTCCTCGACCTGCCCGTGTACGACCGCACGCTGATCCACGGCCGTGAGCTGGCCGTTCCCGACGTGCAGGCACTCGTCGGTCGGCTGCTCGCGATGAGCGTTGCCGAGCGGCGCGCGCTGCCGTGGATGCACCCCGGCCGGGCCGACGTGATCGATGCGGGCGCGCTGATCGTCTCGATGGTGCTCGGCCGGATCGCCGTACCCTCCGTCACGGTCGCGGAGACCGACATCCTCGACGGGATCGCCTGGTCGCTGTTGTGAGCGATCCCGGCGAGGCGATGGCGCGGCTGGACGCGCGCGTCGTCCGCTGCCGGAAGTGCCCGCGGCTGGTGGCCTGGCGCGAGCAGGTCGCCCGCGAGAAGCGGGCGGCGTACGCCCACGAGGACTACTGGGCACGCCCGGTGCCCGGGTTCGGGCCGGCCGAGGCGCGGATCGTCGTGATCGGTCTCGCGCCCGCCGCCCATGGCGCCAACCGGACCGGGCGGATGTTCACCGGCGACCGGTCGGGGGACTGGCTGTTCGCGTCGCTGCACCGCGTCGGGCTGGCCAACCAGCCGACGAGCACGCACGTCGGTGACGGGCTGGAGCTGCGCGACGTGCGGATGGCGGCTCCGATCCGCTGCGCGCCGCCGGCCAACAAGCCGACGCCGGGGGAGCGCGCTCAGTGCGCGCCGTGGCTCGACCGCGAGCTGGCGGTCCTCGCGCCGTCGGTGCGCGTGGTGGTGGCGCTGGGAGCGATCGGCTGGGACTCCTCGCTGCGCGCCCTCGGCCGTGTGGGCTGGGCGGAGCCACGGCCCCGGCCCCGGTTCGGGCACGGTGCCGAGGTGGTGCTCGCGCCGGCGTCGCGCCGCTCCCGTCGTACGGACGTCGTCCTGCTCGGCTGCTTCCACCCCAGCCAGCACAACACCTTCACCGGCCGGTTGACCGAGCCGATGACCGACGAGGTGTTCCGGCGCGCCCGCGAGGTGGCGTCTGCCTGACGGGCTGGGATGATGACGCCCGTGAGCAACGACCTGTACGCCGTCACCGTCCTCGGCCACGACCGGCCCGGCATCATCGCCGAGACCACGGCGGGCCTCGCGGAGCTGGGCCTCAACATCGAGGACTCCACGATGACCCTGCTGCGCGGGCACTTCGCGATGATGCTGCTGTGCCGCGGCACGGTCGACGCGACGGCCATCGAGGGTGCGCTCGCGTCACTGGCCGCCGGTGGCGACCTCGATGTGTCCGTGCGCCCCGTGGCCGACCAGGTCGCCCCCGGCGCCGGGGGTACGTCGTGGGTGCTCACCGTGCATGGCGGCGACCGTCCCGGCATCGTCTCCGAGGTGGTCGGACAGGTCGCGTCCGTCGGCGGCAACATCACCGACCTCACCACCCGGCTCGCGGGCGAGCTCTACCTGCTCGTCGCCGAGCTCGACCTGCCGGTCGGTGCCGACGTGGCCGCCGTCGAGGGCGCCATCCGGGCCGCTGCCGAGCGGGTCGGGGTCACCGCGACGCTGCGCCCGGCGGAGGCCGACGAGCTGTGAACACCCCACGACGTTCTTCTCCTCCGCTGCGCTCCCCCGAACAACGCCGCGAGGACCCCGTTCTGAGCAGCGAGCGAGTCGCGGCCTGGACCGAGGCCGAGCTCGGCGTCGAGGGCCGCATCCTCGACGTCGTGAAGGCGCCGGCCGGCGTGCTGTCCGCGCGCGGAGCCGACGTCGACCCGACGTCGGACGAGGTCGTCCAGCTCGCCGCCGACCTGGTCGCGACGATGCGGGTCAGCCCCGGGTGCGTGGGCCTCGCGGCCAACCAGGTCGGTGTCGGCGTGCGCGTCTTCTGCGTCGACGTGACCGAGCACCCGAAGACCAGGACCCGGCACGGCACGTTCGTGCTCTGCAACGCCGAGGTCGTCGAGTCGAGCCGCAACGAGAGGGCACGCGAGGGCTGCATGAGCGTCCCCGACTTCACCGGCGACGTGAAGCGCGCGTCGCGGCTGACCGTCCGTGGCCAGCTGCCGGGCACCGGCGAGGAGGTCGAGCTCACGACCGACGCCTTCGAGGCCCGGGCACTGCAGCACGAGATCGACCACACCGACGGGTTCCTGTTCCTCGACCGGGTCGCGGGAGCGCATGCGATCCACCCCCGCCAGACCTACTTATAGGGAGTGACCGGTCGCGCGGCCGACCACGCCCCCGTATCCCAACTGGCAGAGGAAGCCGACTTAAACTCGGCGCAGTCCGGGTTCGAATCCCGGCGGGGGCACCGATCTTCTGCCCACAGCAGAACTCTGCGCCGACCCCACCGGAGCGTGCCGGAGCCGACCTACGATGAGGCATGGCTGACGACCGGGACCACACCGAGCCGCTCTGGCGGGACCTGCTGGGTCGCGAGCTGCGCCGGATGCGGCGCGAGCGCGGCGAGACGCTGAGCGAGACCGCTGAGCGGGCGGGCATCTCCCCGCAGTACCTCTCCGAGATCGAGCGCGGGCTCAAGGAGCCCAGCAGCGAGATGATCGCCGCCGTCACCGGTGCGCTCGGCAGCTCGCTGCTCGACCTCACCTCCGCCGTCGCCGGTGGGTTGTACGACGCCCGGCCGGCGCGCCCGCTGCGGTCGGTGCCGTCCGGCGTGACGGCGCTGGCCCTGGCCGCCTGACCGGTCCGGCTCAGGCGAGCACCGGTGGCCGCTCCGCGATCACCTGGTCGATCAGCCCGTAGTCGCGCGCGCCCTCGGCGGTGAACACCCGGTCGTGGTCGGTGTCCGCACGCAGCGCGCCGACGTCCTGCCCGGTGTGCCGCGCGAGGATCTGCTCGATGTCGGCGCGGACCCGGACGACCTCGTCGGCCTGGAGGATCAGGTCCGGGATCGGACCCCGTCCCTGGGCGGCGGGCTGGTGCAGCACGACCCGGGCGTGGGGGAGGGCTGCCCGCTTGCCGGGCGCGCCGGCCGCGAGCAGCACCGCGCCGACGGCCACCGCCTGGCCGACGCAGGTGGTGGCGACCTGCGGGCGGATGTACTGCATCGTGTCGTGGACGGCGAGCATCGCGCTCGGGTCGCCACCCTCGCAGTTGATGTAGAGCTGGATGTCGCGGTCCGGGTTGTCGGCCTCGAGGAAGAGCAGCTGCGCGACGAGGGCGTTGGCCACCCCCGCGTCGATCGCGGTCCCGAGGTAGACCACTCGCTCGGTCAGCAGGTGCGAGTAGACGTCCATGATCCGCTCGCCCCGCGGGTGCTGGGCGATGACGTTGGGGATGGTGTAGCTGCTCATCGCGAGACTCCCGTCGTGAACGTGCCGAGGCCGACCGGGCGTCGTACCGGTGGGGCGACCGCGTCGAACGAGGCGACCACCTCGTCGACGAAGCCGTAGTCCAGCGCCTCGGAGGCGGTGTACCAGCGGTCGCGCAGCGAGTCCTCGAAGATGCGCTCGATCGGCTGGCCGGTGTCCTCGGCGATCAGGCCGAGGACCGTGTCGCGCATGTGCCGCAGGTCCTCGGCCTGCAGCTCCACGTCGGCGGCGGTCCCGCCGATGCCGGCGGAGCCCTGGTGCATCAGGATCCGCGAGTGCGGCAGCGCCCGCCGCTTGCCGCGCGCCCCCGAGGAGAGCAGGAACTGGCCGGCGCTGCAGGCGATGCCGAGCGCGAGGGTGGAGACGTCGCACGGCACGAGCCGCATCACGTCGCGGATGGCGAGCATCGCGGGCACGGACCCGCCGGGGGAGTGGATCCACAGCGCGACGTCCGCCGTGGGGTCGGTGGCGGCGAGCTCGACGAGCTGGGTCGCGAGGACCATGCCGTTGTCGTCGTCGAGAGCGCCGTCCATCACCAGCACGCGCTGCTGGAAGAGCTCGCGCCGTCGTCGGTCGTCGAAGAGCCGGGGGCCGTTGTCGTGGGTCATGGCGCCACCCTGCGTCCGCGGCCGGCCGCGGGCCAGTGGGTTCTGCCGACGGCGGAGCGCCACTGCTCAGAGCAGCAGGAGCCGGGGCGGTTGACTTCAGGTCCACCTGAACCAGCACAGTTGACCCATGCGCCGACACCAACGCGACCACGAGCGCGATGACTCGCTCGAGACCCTCCGCAATGCACTGACCGCCGGCTTCTGGGACGAGCGGTACGCCGGCAGCGACCGCGTCTGGAGCGGCCGGCCCAACCAGCGACTGGTCGAGCAGGCCGCCGACCTGCGGCCCGGCACCGCGCTCGACGTCGCCTGCGGGGAGGGCGGCGACGCGATCTGGCTGGCCCAGCAGGGCTGGAGGGTCACCGCCGTCGACGTCTCCCAGGTCGCCCTGGCGAAGCTCGCGCAGCACGCCGAGGACGAGGGTGTCGCGGACCGGGTCAAGCTCGGCTTCTACGACGCGCTCGACGACGCACGTCCGGCCGGGCGTCACCACTTCGACCTGGTCACCGTGAGCTTCCTCCACGTGCCGGTGGAGGACTTCGACGCGATCTACCGGGGCATCGCGGACGCGGTCGCCCCCGGCGGCCGGCTGCTGGTCACCGCCCACCACCCGCACGACGTCGAGAGCGGCAGTCGCCACGACCACGGACCCGGCCTGCTGTTCGAGCCCGACCGCGTCCTCGCCACGCTCGGCGTGGGCGAGCCCGGCTCGCCGTGGGAGGTGGAGGTGGCGGACACCCCCGACCGCGTGCAGGAGACCCCCGACGGCCCGCTGCACGTGCGCGACACGGTCGTGCGCCTGCGCCGAAGCGAGGGGTGACTCGGGTCACCCCGCTGGAGTACGTTGCCGGACGTGCTCCCTGCAACCTGTTCTAGTTTGGTGCGCCGAGGCGCGCTGCTCGCGTCCACGCTGCTGCTCGCCCTGGTCGGCGCCACCGGGCCCATGCCTGCGGCGAACGCCGACGAGGACGGGCCGCAGCTGAGGCGCGAGGGCCGGTGGCTGGTCGACGAGCAGGGCCGGGTCGTGATCGTCCACGGCTTCAACCTGGTGTGGAAGCTCGACCCCTACCTCCCGCCCGCGACCGCGGAGGGCTTCACGGCGGCCGACGCGGAGTGGCTCGAGCAGTACGGCTTCAACGGCGTGCGGCTCGGGACCCTCTGGGCCGGGATCACGCCGGACGCGCCGGCGGTGGGCGACCCGTCGTACCGCGAGGGCTGGCAGCGGGTCATGGACCTGCTCGCCGACCGCGGCATCTGGATGCAGCTCGACATGCATCAGGACCAGTGGCACGAGACGTACGGCGGCGAGGGGGTTCCCGACTGGGCGCTGCACCGCCCGGCGGTGCTCTCGTTGCTGCCGCCGCTCAACCTGCCCTTCCCGATCGGCTACTGGACGCCGGAGAACTCGCTGGTCTTCGACGAGTTCTGGGCCAACAAGCACCGCGGCATCGACGACTGGGCGGCGGCCTGGCAGGTCGCTGCCGGTTGGTGGAAGGACCAGCCGTACCTGATGGGCTACGACCTCATCAACGAGCCGTGGATGGGCCTGGAGTGGCTCACCTGCATCTCCTTCGGCTGCAAGGCCAGCTACACCAAGGAGCTGCAGCCGGCGTACGAGAAGGCCACCCGCGCCATCCGCGAGGTCGACGGCGACAACGTGGTGTGGTGGGAGCCGCAGCAGCTCGCCGCCGGACAGAAGGTGCCGACCTTCCTGACGCCGATGGCGGGGGAGGACCAGCTCGGCTACTCGTGGCACAACTACTGCCAGGACGTCTTCCTCGAGTCGCAGGGCCTGCCGCTCGGCGACGTCGAGAACTGCTGGAAGTTCAGCCAGGAGCGCACGACCACGGCCCTCGCGCAGGCGGAGCGGATCAACGCCGCGCCGCTGATGAGCGAGTGGGGCGCCACCGACAACATCCGCGCCGTCGAGATCGACGCGGCCGTCGCCGACCGCAACCTGATGGGCTGGACCCACTGGGCCTACAAGCAGTGGCAGGACCCGACGACCGCCGACGACGCGCAGGGCATGTTCCGCGACGACACCGACTTCGGCTCGGTCAAGGCCGACAAGCTGCGCGTGCTCGTCCGCACCTACGCCCAGGCCACGGCCGGCACCCCGCTCGCGATGGACTTCGACGCGACGACCGGGGCCTTCACCTACCGCTACCGCTCGAACGCGATCGACGCGCCGACCGAGATCTTCGTCAGCCCGCTCCACTACCCCGACGGGTACGACGTACAGGTGACCGGCGGCGGCTGGGCGCCCGGCTCGGACGGCCGGATCGAGGTCCGTCCCGACGTGCCGGGGCAGGAGGTCACGGTGCAGATCACCGGACGTTGACGCGGGAACCATTCACCGCGGTCAGGCGTTTCACCAGCATCAGGCCCCTAGACTGGGGGTCTAGAGACGATTCGCAGACCTGCGGAGGGGATCATGCAGAGCAACAACCCGGTTTTCCGGCGCTCCGAGGAGTTCAGCCGGAGCGGCGGCGGTGGGTACCAGGGGTTCGGCCAGCAGCAGTACGGCGGCCAGCCCGGACAGCCCTACCCGGGCTACGGCCAGCCCGGCCAGCCGGTCCCGACGCCCACCACGGGCACGGGCCGGATGACCATCGACACGGTCGTCCAGTCCACGTCGATCACCATCGGGATCACGATCCTCGCGGCCGCCGTCACCTGGCTGGTGACGCCGGCGATCAGCCCCGACACCGGCATCCCGTCGAGCCTGCTGGCCGCCTCGGTCATCGGTAGCGGCGCGGCGTTCATCCTTTCGCTGGTCAACTCGTTCAAGCGGATCATCAGCCCCGGCCTCGTGATGGCCTTCGCGGTCGCCGAGGGCGTCGCCCTCGGTGCGCTGAGCGAGCTGTTCAACGCGGTCTACGGCGGCGGCATCGTCGTCCAGGCAGTGATCGGCACGTTCGCGGCCTTCGGTGGCACGCTGGCGGCGTACAAGTTCTTCGACATCAAGGTCGGCAACAAGTTCCGCACCTTCGTCATCGCGGCGATGTTCGGCATGGTGGCCCTCAGCCTGTTCGAGGTCGTGCTCGGCCTGTTCGGCAGCAACCTGGGCCTCTTCGAGGACGGTGCCCTCGGCCTCGTCTTCGCCATCGCCGGCCTCGTGCTCGGTGTGTTCATGCTCATCCTCGACTTCGACTTCGTCGAGCAGGGCGTGCGCAACGGCCTTCCGGAGCGCGAGTCGTGGCGGGCCTCGTTCGGCCTGCTCGTCAGCCTGGTCTGGATCTACACCAACCTGCTCCGGATCCTCGCGATCCTCCAGCAGGACTGACCGACCGCTTCGTACGACGGCCCCGGCCCACCTCGGTGGGACCGGGGTCGTCGTGCGTCCGGGGCCCGCGCCGCCGAACCCGCCGGTTCAGTCGGGGCAGTGCAGCGTCATGCGAAGTGGCCGCCCGGGCGACCGATCCGTATGACGTCACGAGCGTTTCCCCGGGCGTGTGCGGTGACGTCATGCGAACCGCGCGCGATGACACTCGGCTCGTATGACGTCCCGGCCGCGACCTCGGAGGACCGACGAAGCCGGGCGGCCGCCCGAGATCAGCCCCGTGACGGATGAACCGGTGGATTCGGCGTCCGCCCCTTCAGTCGGCGACCGGCGCGCTCTCGTGCTCGGCCGGCACCTCGCCGGGGACGTGCTGGCGGCTGCGGCGGTGCCGGAGCTCGACCCACAGGCCGCGCACGCCGGCGCGGCGGCCGCCGACCTCGGTGCCGTCGAGCTCGGTGCCCGGCTCGTTGACGGCCTGGACGGCCGCGCGGGTGATCGGCAGGACGCCCTCGCCACGGAAGGCCTCGAGGGCGACCTCCTCGTCGGGGACCTGCTCGAGAGCGGCGAGCACCGACGGGACGAGGACGCCGGCGAGGGCCTTGTAGCCCTCGGCGGACGGGTGGAACTGGTCGGGGCCGAACAGCAGCGCCGGAGCCGCGGCGAACTCGGGACCGAGGACGTCGCCGAGCGACACCGTCCGGCCGCCCTCCTCGATGACCGCGATCGTCTGCGCGGCGGCGAGGCGGCGCGACCAGGCCCGCGCCACCTGGCGCAGCGGCGGCGCGATCGGCTGGACCGTGCCCAGGTCGGGGCAGGTGCCGACGACCACGCTCGCGCCGGCGCCCATCAGGCGGCGCACGCCCTCGGAGAGGTAGCGGACCGAGTGCGAGGGCCGCATCGTGTGGGTGACGTCGTTGCCGCCGATCAGAATCACGGCGACGTCGGGCTCGATCGGCAGCGCGCGGCCGACCTGCGCGGCGAGGTCGGACGACTTGGCGCCGACGACGCAGAACTCCCGCAGGTAGACCCGGCGGTCGGCGTGCTCGGCGACGGCCGAGGCGATCAGCGCGCCAGGGGTCTCCTCGACCCGGTCGACGCCGTAGCCGGCGGCACTGGAGTCGCCGAGCAGGGCGATCCGGATCGCCGGTCCGGGGCGACCGCGGCCGTACCATCCGGTCGCGTCCGGCGGCGGCTCGTCCCGGGCGGGGCCGATCGTCTTGCGGGCCAGCCGGGCCTCCGCCGTGAGCACGCCGTAGAGACCGGCACCGAGCGCGGAGAGCCCGCCGCCGCCGTACAACGCGGCGGAGGCGAGCTTTCGGGCAGCGGTCGCCTTGCTCACGCGCACATGCTACGGATGTGCCGATACGGTGATCGCATGGAGTACGTCGAGTCCCTGCTGGAGCTGATCGGCAACACCCCGCTGGTCCGGCTCAACCGTTCCCTCGACCTGCCCGCCGACGGACCGTTGGTGCTGGCCAAGGTGGAGTACCTCAACCCCGGCGGTTCGGTGAAGGACCGGATCGCCACCCGCATGATCGAGGCTGCCGAGGAGTCCGGCGCCCTCAAGCCCGGCGGCACGATCGTCGAGCCGACCTCCGGCAACACCGGTGTCGGCCTCGCGATGGTGGCGCAGCAGAAGGGCTACCACTGCATCTTCGTGTGCCCCGACAAGGTGAGCGAGGACAAGCGCAACGTCCTCAAGGCTTACGGCGCCGAGGTGGTCGTCTGCCCGACCGCCGTCGCACCCGAGCACCCCGACTCCTACTACAACGTCAGCGACCGCCTGGCCGCGCAGCCGGGCGCGTGGAAGCCCGACCAGTACTCCAACCCGCACAACCCGCGCTCCCACTACGAGGAGACCGGCCCCGAGCTCTGGCGCCAGACCGAGGGCCGGATCACCCACTTCGTCGCGGGTGTCGGCACCGGCGGCACGATCTCCGGCATCGGCCGCTACCTCAAGGAGCAGAACAAGGACGTCCAGGTCGTCGGCGCCGACCCGGCCGGCTCGGTCTACTCCGGCGGCACCGGCCGCCCCTACCTCGTCGAGGGCGTCGGGGAGGACTTCTGGCCCGAGACCTACGACCGCGAGGTCGCCGACCGGATCATCGAGGTCTCCGACGCCGACTCCTTCGCCTTCACCCGCCGCCTCGCGCGCGAGGAGGCGCTGCTCGTGGGCGGCTCGTCCGGCATGGCGGCGTTCGCCGCGCGCCAGCTGGCGCAGGAGCTCGCCGACGCCGGCCAGAACGACGCCGTGATCGTCGTCCTGCTGCCCGACTCGGGCCGCGGCTACCTCAGCAAGGTCTTCAACGACGACTGGCTGGCCCAGTACGGCTTCAGCACCGGCCAGCCGCAGCCGGCCCGCACCATCGGCGAGGTGCTCCGCACCAAGACCGACGGACTGCCGGCGCTCGTGCACACGCACCCCAACGAGACGATCGCCGAGGCCGTCGCCATCCTGCAGGAGTACGGCGTCTCGCAGATGCCCGTCGTGCGTGCCGAGCCGCCGATCGTGGCGGCCGAGGTGGCGGGCTCGGTCTCCGAGCGCGCCCTGCTCGACGCCCTCTTCACGGGCAAGGCCCGGCTCAACGACTCCGTCGAGCAGCACATGTCGCCGGCGCTGCCGACGATCGGCTCGACCGAGGACGCGACGGCGGCTGTCCCGCTGCTGGAGTCGGCGGACGCCGTCCTCGTGCACGAGGACGGCAAGCCGGTCGGCGTGCTCACCCGCCACGATCTGCTGAACTTCCTCGCCAAAGGCTGAGCCACGCAGGTCACGGGCTCCGCAAATCGGGCGACGCCGGCGGGGTGATCACGTAGCGTCACCCGGCGTGGGGGAGAGCACGAACTTCCAGGTCGATCTGCGCGGCATCGTCGACCTGCTGAGCCATCACCTGTACACCAGCGAGCGGGTGTACGTCCGTGAGCTGCTGCAGAACGCCGTCGACGCCATCAACGCGCGCCGGTCCTCCGACCCGGAGGCGCCGGCGCGCGTGGTCGTCGAGACCGACGGCGCGACGCTGACGATCTCCGACACCGGGGTCGGCCTCGCGCCCCACCAGGTGGGTGAGTTCCTCGCGACGATCGGGCGCAGCTCCAAGCGCGACGAGCTGGGATTCCAGCGCGAGGGCTTCCTCGGCCAGTTCGGCATCGGGCTCCTGTCCGCGTTCATGGTCGCCGACGAGGTGCGGGTGGTCACCCAGCCCGTCGGAGAGGTGGCGACCCGTTGGGTCGGCTCAGCGGACGGGACCTACGTGCAGGAGACCGTCGCCGACCGCGACGAGCCCGGCACATCGGTCACGCTCCGTCCGATGCGGGGCGCCGAGCACTGGTTCACGCCCGCCACCGTGCGTGACCTCGTCGAGCTCTTCGGAGCGATGCTGCCCTACGAGATCACCGTCAACGGCGAGGTCGTGGCGGGCCAGGCCCTGCCGTGGGACCGGTCGGCGGGACCCGGCCGGAGAGCCGCCGAGATCGCAGGCTTCGCCCAGGACGTGCTCGGCTACACGCCGTTCGACGTGATCGACATCGACGTCCCGGCGGCCGGGCTGCAGGGCGTCGCGCTGGTGCTGCCGTTCCCGGCCAACCCTGCGGAACGGGCCACCCACCGGGTCTACCTCAAGCGGATGCTCCTTGCCGAGCATGCCGAGGGCCTGGTCCCCGACTGGGCGTTCTTCGTGCGGTGCGTGGTCGACACGACCCAGCTGCGGCCGACGGCCAACCGCGAGGCGCTCTTCGACGACAGCCTGCTCGAGGAGACCCGTCAGGCGATCGCCGACCAGCTCCGGGCGTGGATGGTCCGGTTGAGCTCCACGCAGCCCGACAGGCTGCGGCGGTTCCTCGGCATCCACCACCTCGGCGTGCTCGCGCTGGCCCTTCACGACGACGAGATGCTGCGGCTGGTCGACCGTTGGGTGGCCTTCGAGACCAACCGGGGACGGATGACGCTTGCGTCGTTCCGGGAGCGGTACGGCGCCGTCCGCTACGTGCGGACGTCGGAGGAGTTCCGCTCGCTGGCAGCGGTGGCGGCAGCCCAGGACATCACCTTGCTCAACGGCGGCTACACCTACGCGGCCGACATCGTCGAGCGGCTGCCCCAGATCGACCCCGGTGCCGAGGTGGCCGCCTTCGAGCCGTCCGAGCTCGCCACGTCCTTCCACGGGATCGACCCGGAGACCGAGCGGCGGCTGCGCGACTTCATGGTGCTGGCGCAGGAGGCGATGGAGCCGGTCGGCTGCGAGGTGGTGGTGCGGGCCTTCGACCCCGCCACCCTCCCGGCTCTCTACCTCGTCGACAGCGACGTCGCCTTCGGCGCCGAGCTCCGTCGTACTCGCGACAGCGTGGACGGACTGTGGGCCGGTGTCCTCGACGCACTCGACGACGTGCCCGCCGACGAGGGCCTGCCCCAGCTCGTCCTCAACCACCGCAGTCCGCTGATCCGACGCCTCGCCGCGATCGGCGACCCCGACATCGTGCGGCTCACGATCGAAGGCCTCTACGGGCAGGCCCTGCTCCAGGGCAACCATCCCGTCCGTCCGGCCGACGCGGCACTGATCAACCGTTCGTTCCTCGGCCTGCTGGACCAGGCCGTTCCCCGCGAGAAGGATGCCGACTGATGAACGAGGACCTCCAGCACGCCCTGTGGCAGGCCGAGGGCCTGCCCCAGGGCAAGGCACGCAGCCGGGCGCTCGAGGCCGTCGCGCAGCGTGCGGACGGTGTCGACCTCGACGCCTCCTTCGCGGCGCGGATCGAGCTCGCGCACTCCTACGTGATGGGCGGGGAGCGCCGCAAGATGCTGGTGCCCTTCGCCTGGTGCGTCGCGGAGATGGACAAGGATCCCGCCCGCTTCGCCGAGTTCGAGCACCACCTGCTGTGGGCGTTCAAGTACGTTCCGTCGACGCTCGTCCGCTTCCCCGAGGTGTCGCTGGAGATGACCCGGTCGACGCTGGAGGACATGCAGCGCCGGTTCCGGATCGCCGGCAAGTCGCAGCACGCGGTCCACTCGAGCAAGCACATGGTCGCGCGGCACGTCGGTGACGAGGAGGTCGCTGCCGAGGAGTTCCGGTTGTGGCTCGCGGCACCGCGCGACGACGTGTCCGACTGCCTCGGGTGCGACCCGAGCAGCCAGGTCGAGTACCTCGCCGGGCGCGGGCGGCACGACGAGGCGGTGGCACTGGCCCGGCCGGTGCTCAGCGGCGTGATGACGTGCTCCGAGCAGCCCCAGGAGATGCAGGCGCTCGCGCTGCAGTCGTTCGTGGCCGAGGGCTTGCTCGAGGAGGCTGCCCAGTCGCATCGGGCGGGCTACCGGCGGCACCGCGGTCGCGCACGTCACCTGGGCCCGATCGCCTGCCACGTGCGGTTCTGCGCGTTGACGGGCAACGAGGCGCGCGCGCTCGAGATCGTCGACACGCACCTGCCCCTGATCGACGACGCGGACTCGACGCTCGTGCGGATGGAGTTCGCCGCTGCGGCCTCGCGAGCCCTGTCCGGCATCGCGCGCCAGGACGCCGACCTGACGGTGCGCACCCGCGACGGCCGCGTCGAGGTCGGGCAGGCGGCCGCCGACCTGGCCGAGCTGGCGACGACGTTGAGCGAGCAGTTCGATGCGCGCAACGGCACGTCGCACCAGGGCGACGTCATCCGCGACCTGTTGGACGAGGAGCAGTGGGCCGAGTTCGTCCCGCTGTCGCAGACCGCGGAGCGCGCGCACCGCGCTCGCCAGCGGATGAAGGCGCGTCGCGAGGCCGAGTCGGCGGGGCGCCGGTCCGACCGGGAGGAGCCGGGCCTGCCGGAGATCGCCGACGTTCCCGACGACGAGCTGCTGGAGGCCGCGGAGCAGGCGTGGTCGTCGCGGAGGCCCGACCGTGCCGCCGCACTCTGGGACGCGTACGACGCCGCGGTGCCCGCAGACCGTCGTACCGGCCTCGACGTGGCGCGGATGTCCGAGTCGGCCGGGCTGCGGGCGTGGGCGGGCGGCGACCTGGACGCCGCGCTCGAGGCGCTGCAGGTCGCTCTGGTCGGGTTCGACGAGGCCGGGGCGGCCGAGCGCAGCGTCCGGGCGCGCGCGCGACTCGCGGGCGTGCTGCTCGACCGCGGGGAGGTCGACGACGCCGTCGCGACCGGGGAGAGCCCGATGCGCACGATGCTCGAGACCGACGCGCCCGAGCGTCGTCCGACCTGGGCCCTGCGCCTGGCGCGGCTGCTCCTGGCCGCCCAGCGCGCGGAGGAGGCGGACGCCGTCCTGGGGTCGGTCGAGCTGACGACCCTCGACGACGACGACCGGCCCGCGGCGCTGTTCCTGGCGGGCGAGGTCGCGGCGGAGCTCGGTCGTCACGAGGAGGCCGTGGACCACTTCTCCGCGATCACCGAGGTCGTCGACGACGGACCGGCGCACATCATGCCGCTGTGGCAGCGAGGCCGTTCCCACCTCGCGCTCGGGGCGGCGTCGAGTGCCGTCGAGGACCTCGCCGAGGCGGTGGCACTGCTGTCGACGGTGGACCAGCTGAACCCGTCCCTCCAGGGAGACCTCGCTGAGGCCTATCTCCGGGCGGAGGACCCCGAGTCGGCTGCGCAGGCGGTGGAGGACGTGCTGGTCGTCGTCGGCCAGGAGGACCTGGTCCCGCCGACCGCCCGTCTCGTCGACCTGCTGGTCCGCGCGGCGGAGGGCATGGGCGACTGGGAGGTTGCCGTGGACGCGGTGCGGCGGCTGCAGGCCTTCGCCGTCGAGCACGGCGAGCCCGGGTGGCGCCTCCACCTCGCCGATCGCGAGGCGACCTTCCTCGAGCATCTCGACCGGTACGACGACGCCACCGCCAGCTGGATCGCCGGGGCCGGCATCGCCGACGCGGCCGGCTGGCAGGTCGACCGCGCCCGCTTCCTGCGGTGTGCCGCCAGCACGGCCGGGTGGGGCGGGGACCAGCAGCGTGGCGTGACACTGCTCGACGAGGCGGCCGGAGCGCTCGCCGGGCTGGACCCCGCCGAGCCGGAGGTCCGCTTCCACGAGGCCGGCATTGCGATCCAGCGGGCCGAGATCGCCCTCGCGGCAGGGCGGCAGCAGGACGCGCAGCGACTCGCGGTGGACGCCGAGCAAGGATTCCTCGCGCTCGGTGAGTCGGGCGCCGCCGCCGGTGCGTTGCTGCTGCGTCTCGACGCGGGCGACGCAGTCCCTGTGCCTGACCTGCGCCGCCGCTGGGAGGAGCTGGAGCCGGACACGAGCCGCTGGTACCACCTCGGCTACCGCATCGTCGACACGCTCCGCGACGAGGGAGCGACGGCCGAGGCGGACGCGCTCGAGGCCCGCCTGCAGGGCGAGTGAGCGTGGTGCAGCTGCCTGACGGCGTCCGCGTCGCGACGCCCGAGGACGTCCCCGACGTCCTCCGGCTGATCCGCGCCCTCGCCGACTACGAGCGCGAGCCGGAGGCGGTCGAGACCGCCGAGGCCGACCTGCAGCGGTGGGTGTTCGGTGACGACCCGGTCGCGAACGTGCTCGTCGCGGAGTCCCCGCCGGGTGGGCCGGTGGTCGGGATGGCGCTGTGGTTCCGCACCTACTCGACGTGGACGGGCGTGCCGGGGATCTACCTCGAGGACCTCTTCGTCGACCCGGCGTTCCGGGGGAGCGGGCTGGGCAAGGCCCTGTTGACGGCGCTCGCCCGGATCGCGGTCGATCGCGGCTACCGCAGGGTGGAGTGGGCGGTCCTGGACTGGAACACCCCGTCGATCGAGTTCTACGAGGCGCTGGGCGCGCGGCCGCTGCAGGAGTGGTCGACCTACCGGCTCACCGGCACGGCGCTGGAGTCGCTGGGCCGGTGACCCCGGCGCCGGTCAGTGGCGTTCCTCGAGCCCGACCGCCTCGCGCAGTCGGCGGACCGAGGCGCGCAGTTCCTCGGAGTCGCCGGCCTGGTGGGTCATCAGGTCCGAGAGGGCCTCGGCGAGCACGTTGAGCTTCTCCTGCGACGCCTCCTCGCCGCGGCGTCCGGCGTTCTCGAGGAGGACCAGCAGGAGCAGCGACAGGATCGCGGACCCGGTGTGCAGCCCGAGCTCCCACTTCGTCGTACTGCCCCACAACGGCTTGCTGATCGCCCACAGGGCGAGGGCGACGACGATGACGCCGAAGAAGGGCGCCCGGCTGATGTGGTCGTTGATCCGGTCGACGAACCTCTCGAACCATGCCCGTCCGCTGGTGCTGTGCCGCGACTCCGCGGCCGGGTTGCTCCTCATGGCGTGAGGCTATGTCAGCCCTGGCCCGGCGGGACGTAGTAGCGGCACGTGTGGTGGGCCGCGAACCCGAGGGCGTCCCAGAACGCGAGGCCGCCCGGGTTGGCGGCCTCCACGTGCAGCCACACGGTCAGCGCGCCCTGCTCGGCGCCCCAGTCGAGCAGCTCGGCCAGCACGGCCGACGCGAGGCCGCGCCGGCGGTGGCCGGGGTCGACGGTGAGGCCGTAGATCCCCAGCCAGTCCCCGTCGAGCCGGGCCTGGGCCTCGGCGAGCGGGTCGCAGCCGGTGCCGACGCTCGCGACGGCGCGGCCGTCGGCGGCGCTCAGGTCGACCGCCCGCCCCTGCCGCCCGAGAGTACGACGAACGCGCGAGACCGACGCGAGCCGGAACTCCGACTCGCCGTACCCGAGGTCGCGCCAGCCGAGCGCGCGCAGCTCGTCCTCGACGGGGGAGCCCGCCTCGAGCTGGACGAGCGGGTCGCGCGAGCGGGCGGCGTAGAAGGCGACGACCTCCGCGGCCGCGTCGGCGACCGGACGCCCGGGGTCGCCGACGGCGAGGCACGAGTTGGCGCGCTTGCGCAGGGTGGTGGCGGGATCGGGCTGGCGGCGCAGCTCCCACTCGCCGAGGGCGACCCGCTCCAGGTCGGGCCACAGTGCGCCGGTGCGGGCCTCGGCCTCGCGCACGCCGACCCGGTGGCGCACGGAGGGCCGCGGCGGGACGGGCTTGCCGGAGACGATGTCGGCGAGGGCGATGCTGACCGGCTCCCCGGACTCGGGCTGGACGACGCAGACGCCGTCGCCCCACGTCGTACACACCCCGAGCAGGTCGGTGAGGGCGGGGCCGCCGGTCGGGCCGGTCTCGCCGCGCAGCAGCCGGCGGACGACGATGCGCTGGCCGACGACGTGCGGACCGAGCAGGTGCTGGCCCGAAGGGTGTCCATCTTCGGGGGGTCTGCGCGCATCCGACACGATCGGGATACTAGGCTGCACCTCGACACGAAACCCATTCGTATTGGGTGCCGCCGCGTCGGCCGCCCAGCCCCGTTGAAGTCCTGGTCCAGGAGGAACCCGATGACCTACATCATCTCGCAGCCGTGCGTCGATGTTAAGGACCGTGCGTGCGTCGATGAGTGTCCGGTCGACTGCATCTACGAGGGCAAGCGGATGCTCTACATCCACCCCGACGAGTGCGTCGACTGCGGCGCCTGCGAGCCGGTCTGCCCGGTCGAGGCGATCTTCTACGAGGACGACGTGCCGGAGGAGTGGAAGGACTACTACGACGCCAACGTGAAGTTCTTCGACGACCTCGGTTCGCCCGGTGGTGCCGCCAAGATGGGCGAGATCGACAAGGACGCCGCGTACGTCGCCGCGCTCGAGCCGCAGAACCAGGACCACTGAGACCGTTGGTCACGCCCGGTGCCGTCTCGGGCCGGCTGCCCGACTTCCCCTGGGACCAGCTGACCGGGTACGCCGCCACCGCGCGCTCGCACCCTGACGGCATCGTCGACCTCTCGATCGGGACACCGGTCGACCCGACGCCGGAGGTGGCGCGCGCCGCCCTCGCGGCGGCCGCCGACTCGCCCGGGTACCCGCTCACCGTGGGCACCGCCGAGGTCCGGCAGGCCGTCGTCGACTGGCTCGCCGGCACCCACGGCGTCACGTGCCTGGACACCGACCAGGTGCTGCCGCTGATCGGGTCCAAGGAGTTCATCGCCACCCTGCCGTCGTACCTCGGGCTGGGCCCGGGCGACGTGATCGGCTACCCGGCGCTGGCCTACCCGACCTACGAGGTCGGCGCCGCGCTGGTCGGTGCGAAGGCCGTCGCGACGGACTCGCTGACCGCCTTCGGCCCGGAGACGCCGAGCCTGCTGTGGATCAACTCGCCGTCGAACCCGTCCGGTCGCGTGCTTCCGCCCGAGCACCTCAAGAAGGTCGTCGACTGGTGCCGCGAGCGCGGGGTGCTGCTCGTCTCCGACGAGTGCTACCTCGACTGCGTGTGGGAGGGCGAGGCGCTCTCCGTCCTGCACCCCGACGTCTGCGGCGGCTCCGCCGACGGCATCCTCGTCGTGCACTCGACGTCGAAGCGCTCCAACCTCGCCGGCTACCGCTGTGGCTTCGTCGCGGGCGACCGTGCGGTCATCGCCGAGCTGCTGGCCGTGCGCAAGAACCTCGGCATGCTGATGCCGGGCCCGACCCAGCACGCCATGGCCGCCGTCCTCGGCGACGAGGCCCACGTCAAGGAGCAGCACGAGCGCTACCGCGCGCGTCGTACCAAGCTGCGCGCGGCGCTCGAGGCGGCCGGCTACGTCATCGAGCACTCCGAGGCGTCGCTGTACCTCTGGACGACCCGGGGCCCCGACGGACCGGATGCCTGGCAGCTGGTCGCCGAGCTCGCCGAGAAGGGCATCCTGGTCGCGCCGGGCGCGTTCTACGGAGCTGCCGGCTCGCACCACGTGCGGATCGGCCTGACGGCGAGCGACGAGCGCATCGACGCGGCCGTCGCCCGCCTGTCGGCGTAGCTCCTCCTCAGGCCGGGATGGTCGCCATCACCTCGAGCATGTGGTTCATCACCGCGTTGTGCTCGGCGGCCGGGCTGAACATGACGATCTCGGCGTCGTCCTCGACCCGCACCGTGTGACCCGCGGGCCAGTGGACCAGCTGGCCGGCGCTGCAGGTCTCGGTGCTGCCGTCGCCGTAGGTGACCACGACGCGCCCGCGGGCGACGTATCCCCAGTGCGGTGCGAAGCACAGGCCGTCGTCGAGGCCCGCGAGGAGCGGGGCGACGTCGACACCGGCGGCGAGGACGAGGTGCTCGGCGGCGAGGGTGCCGAAGGCGGTGCCGAACCCGCCCTGGTGACGGGCGAGGGCGCCGAGGGCGTTGATCTTGACGGGGAGGTCGGTGGTCGTGACGTGCATGGCGGGTTCCTTTGCTCGGGAGCGGTTCACCCCTGAGGCGTGACAATCGCTGTCACAATGCGACAGTGAGCGCCGCGGCCAATCCCGGGGACCTCGAGCGGCAGGCCCTCGAACGGCAGGCCCTCGAGCGCTACGTCGAGGGCGACTTCGACGGCTGCGTCGCCGCCTGGGAGAGCCTGTACGACGTCGAGCTGGCCGCCGGCCGCACCGATGCCGCCGCCCGGGCCGCCGCCCTGGTCGCGCTCAACCTGCTCTGCGAGACCGGGCTGATGGCTCCCGTCCGAGGCTGGGTCGCGCGGGTGCGCCGCCTGCTCGGCGACGCCGACCCCGGTCCGGTCCACGCGCTGCTGGCGATCATCACGACCTACGAGCGGTTCCTGTCCGGCGATCCCGACGCCGCGCTGGCCCCCGCCCGGGAGGCGGTGGAGCTCGGCGAGCGGTTCGGCGTCGACCCGGCCCGCGGGCTGGGCCGGGTCGCGCTCGGCCGGCTGGCGATCCACGCCGGCGACGTCGAGGGCGGGATCGCGCTGCTGGACGAGCTGGCGATCGACCTCGGCTCGGGCCGGTTCGACCCGTTGACGACCGGCAACGTCTACTGCGAGCTGATCTGCGCCGCCCAGTGGCTCGGCCGCCACGACCGGGCACGGGAGTGGACGGAGGTGATGGACCACTGGCGCCAGGGGCCGGCGTTCGGGGCCACCCACGGTCGGTGCCGCGTCCACCGCGCCGAGCTGCTGCGGATCTCCGGCCCCGCCGACGCCGCCGAGGACGAGGCACTCGCCGCGTGCACGGAGCTGCGTCCCTGGCTGCGCCGCGAGCTCGGCTGGCCGCTGGTGGAGCTCGGGAACATCCGGCTCCGGCGCGGCGACCTCGCCGGGGCCGAGGAGGCCTTCCGTGAGGCGCACGAGCGTGCGTGGTCACCCCAGCCCGGCATGGCGCTGACCCGGCTCGCCCGCGGCGACCTGAGTGGCGCAGCGGCGATGGTGCGCGCCGAGATCGAGCACCCGATGGCCGTGCCGTGGAAGGAGCGCCCGCCGTTCGGCGAGCTGCGCCTGGTGCCCCTGCTGGCGGCCGAGGCCGAGATCGCCTGCCACCGCGACGACGCGCCGACCGCCGTGGCCGCCGCCGACCAGCTGGCAGCCGTCCTCGACCACTACCCGAGCGCCGGCATCCGCGCCGAGGCCGCGCTCGCCCGCGCCCGTGCCGCACTCGCCATCGGCGACCCGGCGCTGGCCGTCGACGCCGGGCAGGAGGCCGTCGCCGAGTGGGTCGAGCTGGAGGCGCCGTACGACGCCGCGGTGGCCCGCACCGTCCTGGGCCACGCGCACCGTGCCGCCGGCCACGACGACCTCGCGCGGCTGGAGTGGGAATCCGCGGCGGCCGGCTTCGCGGCGTTCGGGGCGGAGGGCCGGGCGGCGGAGGTCGCCGTCCTGCTGGGGGAGCACGTCGTGGTGGCGCGGGGCGTGCGCGCCTCGCTGGTCCGCGAGGGCGACCGCTGGCGACTCGGGTACGCCGGAGCCGAGACGTGGGTGCCCGACCTCAAGGGCGTCCAGCTCCTCGCCACCCTGCTGGCCGAGCCCGGGCGGGAGTTCCCGGCCCTCGACCTGGCCGGCGCCGCGGTCGTCGAGCCGGGGCTCCCGGTGCTCGACGAGGAGGCCCGGGCGTCGTACAGGAGGCGGCTGCGGGAGGTCGAGGACGACCTGGCCGAGGCCGAGCGCGACAACGACGAGGCGCGGCGGGAGCTGGCCTCGCGCGACCGCGAGTACCTGCTCGCCGAGCTTGCCGGCGCAGTCGGCCTCTCCGGCCGCTCCCGCACCACCGGCGGCACCGCGGAGCGGGCGCGTACCAGCGTCACCCGCTCGCTGCGCTACGCCCTCGCGCGGGTCGCCGAGGCCCACCCCGACCTCGGCGCCCACCTCTCCCGGGCGGTCCGCACCGGCACCTGCTGCAGCTACGTCCCCGACCCCACTGCCCCCCTCGACTGGCACATCACCCGCTGACCCCTTCTCGCCGAGTTGCCGGTTTCGCCGGTCGAGTTGCCGGTTTCGACGGTCGAGTTGGTGCCTCGGTCCACCGCGGCGGCACGAACCGGCAAGTCGACCGCACGAACCGGCAAGTCGGCGGCACGAACCGGCAAGTCAACCGTCAGCGGAAGACGTCGACGTGGACGTGGTCGCGGTGCTCGAGGATCTTGATGTCGCCGGACGAGCTGGGTGGGTCGTAGTCGCGCCAGCCGTCGCGGCCGGCGGTCCAGATCCGGTCGTCGAAGATGACGGTGCGGATGTCGAGGCGGGCGGCGTTGGCGACCGCCCAGTGCGCCATCGCCCAGCCGCGGGTGTTGTTCCGGGCGTTGATCGGGCGCACGAAGGCGTCGATCGCCCGCCCGTCGTAGTGCGCGGAGCCCTCCATGTGGCCGCTGCTCACGCCGTCGGGATCGAAGCCGCCGAGTGAGATGCGCCCGAACCTGGACAACAACTCCTTGCGGACGGCGTTCGCGCGAGGCGTGAGGCCGCTCGGGGTCAGCCCGGTGTCGGCGTCGGGCGCCCCGCCGTCGAGGTCGCAACTGAAGGTCGCGGGGGAGAAGCCGGTCAGGGCCGAGGCCAGCGCCCGGCCGTCGGCCTCGTGGTCCGCGTAGGCATCGGGGTAGGCCGAGCGTTGGACGCGCTGCGCCGCCACCGTGATCTCCAGCGACTCGTAGCCGTCGACCTGCACGAGCGCGTCGTAGAAGGCGTTCGTCGCGTAGACCGGGTCGAGGATCTGCTCGCGGGTGCCCCAACCCTGCGAGGGCCGCTGCTGGAAGAGGCCGAGGGAGTCGCGGTCGCCGTAGTCGATGTTGGCGAGCTTGGACTCCTGGTAGGCCGTCGCCAGCGCGATCGACGCGGCGCGGGCCGGCAGCCCGCGTCGTACGGCGATGGCGGCGATCAGCGACGCGTTCTCGGCCTGCTCGCCGGTGACCTCGACCGTGCGGTCGGCGACCGTGACCGTGCAGTCGCCGGACGGCCCGCCGACGATGGAGTCGGTCGCCTCGAGCACGGCGATGCCGACGCCGGTCACGGTCGCGACGACCGCCAGACCGACGACGACCGTCGTGACCCTGCCCTTCACGTCTCCCAGTGTCCGAGGTGGGCCAAGCGCGGTCGCGTCAGTTGGCGTGCAGCGCGGCGTTGAGGGCGATGCCCTCGCCCCGCCACGGAACCGCCTCGATGGCGCCCGAGACCGAGTTGCGGCGGAAGAGCACGTTGCTCGCGCCGGAGAGTTCGGCTGCCTTGATGACGCGCGGCTCCGAGCCCTGCTCGAGCACGGTGACCTTGGTCCCGGCGGTGATGTAGCAGCCCGCCTCGACGACGCAGTCGTCGCCGAGGGAGATGCCGATCCCGGCGTTGGCGCCGAGCAGGCAGCGCCGGCCGACGGAGATGACCTGCTTGCCGCCGCCCGACAGGGTGCCCATGATCGAGGCGCCGCCGCCGACGTCGGAGCCGTCGCCCACGACGACGCCGGCGGAGATCCGGCCCTCGACCATCGACGTGCCGAGCGTGCCGGCGTTGAAGTTCACGAAGCCCTCGTGCATGACGGTCGTGCCCTCGGCGAGGTGCGCGCCCAGCCGCACCCGGTCGGCGTCGGCGATCCGGACACCGCCCGGGATCACGTAGTCGACGAGGCGCGGGAACTTGTCGACGCCGTACACGGTGACGTGCTGGCCGGCGGCCTGCAGGCGGGCGCGCGTCAGCTCGAAGCCCTCGATGGCGCACGGGCCGGCTGAGGTCCACACGACGTTGGTGAGCAGGCCGAAGATGCCGTCGAGGTTCTGGCCGTGCGGAGCGACCAGGCGGTGCGAGAGCAGGTGCAGGCGCAGCCAGACCTCGACCGTGTCGGCCGGGGCGGCGCCGAGGTCGGCGACCTCGACCAGGTTGACCTTGCGGGTGACGCCGCGGGCGGTGTCGGCGCCCTCGAGGGCGACCAGGTCGGCGGGCGCGCTCGCGTCGGCCGGCTTCTCGCCCAGCGACGGGGCGGGGAACCAGGTGTCGAGGACGGTCTCGCCGTCGGCGGCGTACGTGGTCAGGCCGAAGCCCCATGCGGCAGTCACGTGAGGAGATTCTATGCGGACCGGCGTCGTTGCGGTCATCGGCCGCCGCGGCGCGGACCTCAATCCATCGTCAGGGCCAGCACGCCCGGCGGCGCACCGAGGGCCGGAGTCTGCCACCGCGGTGCGTAGTGGTCGAGGAAGACCCGCCCGACCAGCTCGCCGCGGGTGGTTGCGCCGGTCTTTCCGAAGATCGACTTGAGATGGTCCTGGACCGTGTACGGCGAGAGCGAGAGCGCTGCGGCGATGTCCTTCGTGGCGCGCCCCTGGATGCAGAGCATCACCACCTCGCACTCGCGAGCCGTCAGTCCGTAGGAGAGCGCGACCACCGGTGCCACGTCGTGCGGAGAGGCGGGATGGATCACCACTGCTGTCCGGCCGTCCTCGCCACCGTTGAGGCGGGTGCCGTACATCAGCAGCCATCGGCCCGACCGGGTCCGGACCCGGGCCCGCGCGCTGAGCTCGAGCGGGTCGGTCCCGGGAAGGATCGAACGGGCGCGGGCAGCGACCGCCTGCACGACCTTGGCCTCGGCCGGGACGAGCGGCGGCGGGTGCTCGTCGAGCTCCGCGATCCAGCGCTCCGCAGCAGGAGACACCGACTCCACCACACCGTCCGGATCGAACACGACCACGCCCGGACCGTGGTCCGCGAACGCTGCCTGGGCGGCGGAGGCGGTCGCGCGCTGCAGGCCCGCGGCGACCGGCTCGGCGAGGTGACGCACGGCAGCCACGTCCGCCTCGGTGAACCACGGCTGGTCCGGCTCGCGCAGGAAGGCGGCGGCGCCCCAGTAGACCCCGTCGCGGACGAAGGCGACGCGCAGCTCGTCGCCGTACCCGTAGCCGGCGTGCGAGCGGTGCCGCTCGGAGCGGTCGAGGGCGCCGTGGGTCGCGAGGCTGCTGGCACCGGCGATCCGGCCGCTGTGCGCGAGGAAGCCCCACTTGTTGACGTCCTCGACGACGTACTCGTGATGGGCGAGCCAGGACCCCGAGCACCCCACGTTGCGATTGACGCTGCCCGTCAGGATGATCGTGCCGGGATCCACCGTGTGGAAGCAGGACGCGGTGTGGGGCAGCACCGTCGCGATGCTGTCGGCGACTGCTGCGGTGAAATCGATCCACGTCTGTCCGCGGCCTGCGAGTGCCCGGATCTCCTCGCGTACGGCGGGTACCCGGTTCGGGCCCATGGGGGCAGGCTACGCCGATCGGTCTGCCGGGGAGACCCCCTCAAATCTGGGACGCCCGGCGGGCCAGGTCACCAGCGGCGCGGGATGGCGGCCACGGTCGCTCCGGCACACGCTGGGCCCATGACCACCATCCACGAGCCCGCCCTCCGGGCCGGCGACCCCACGGGGCAACCAGCAGCACCCACTCCCGACCCGATCATGCAGATCGCCTCGGGGTTCATGGCCAGCAAGCTCCTGTTCGCGGCGAGCGAGCTCGGCGTCTTCGAGGCCCTCGAGCAGGGGCCGGTCGACCTGGACGGCCTGGCGGCCCGCCTGGGCCTGACCCCTCGCTCCACCCACGTCGCGGCCGACGCGATGGTGGCCCTCGGGCTCGTCGAGCG
>DATLIG010000257.1:0-9744 GCA_035539555.1 Nocardioides sp.
GGGACGACCCCACCCTTTTGGCCGACCCCACCCCACCGTCCGGTGGTGGGGTGTCCGGTGGGGTGGGTCAGTCGGGCGCCGGCAGGTCCGCGCGGGACTCGATGCCGAGCTTGCGGAACACCGACGCGAGGTGCTTCTCGACCGTCGTCGGCTGGACGAACAGCTCGCGCGCGATGTCGGCGTTGCGCAGGCCGGTTGCGGCGAGCCGCGCCACCCGGGCCTCCGAGGCGGTCAGCGCCTCGACCCCCGTGCGGGCCGTGCTGCGGGGTCGGGCGCCGGTCGCCGTGAGCTCCGTGGTCGCTCGGTCGAGCAGCGGTGCGGCTCCGCACCGAGCGGCGATGTCCCTGGCCTCCGCGAGCGGATCCCGTGCCTCGGTACGACGACCGGCGCGCCGCAGGGCGCTCCCGAGCTCGACCAGCGAATGGGCCCGCTTGAGCGGCAGGCTCGTGTCGTCGTACACGGCGACGGACTCGCGGAGCAGGTCGATCGAGACGGGGTCGTCGAGCAGCGCCCGGACCCGCAGCACGCGGCCGAGCCCGTTCGGGGCGCCGAAGCGGCGGGCGGCCTCCTCGGCGGGCCCGAGGACCTCGACCGCCTCCTCCCGGCGGCCGACGGCGGCGAGGGCCTGGGCGGCATCGAGCCGCCAGGGCGAGAGCTCCGGGACGAGCCACTCGACGGCGTCGAGCCGTTCGCCGGCACTGCGCAGCAGGGCGAGGCCGCCGGTGACGTCGCCGGCGCGGACGCGCACCCGGCCCATGGCCGCCTCGGCGAGCGAGGCGAAGGCGGTGTCCTCCCGGTGGGACGGGAAGTGGAACTCCTCGGCGGCCGACTGCGCCCCGGCGAGATCGCCGAGCTCGAGCCGGCTGTACATGAGGGTGGTCGCGGCGACGGGGCCGGTCACGGCGAAGGTGCCGTCGGTGCCGGTGAGCGCCGCGTGCGCGTCCGCCTCCGCCTCGGCGAGGCGGCCCAGCCGGTAGAGCGCCTGGGCGCGCACCGTGAGCGCCTCGGCCCGCCACATCGGGGAGTCGCTGTCCTCGGCCGCGGCGCGGTAGCGGTCGACGAAGGCGAGGGTGCCGTCGAGGTCGCCGAGGTGGAGGACCAGGAACAGCCAGGTCGCGGGCGAGCGGCGACGACTGGCACCCCGCGTGGCGCCACCGATGACGCGGTCGACCAACGGCCGGATCTCTGCGGCCTCGGTGCCGCGGGCCAGCCGGTGGAGGATCACGGGGAGCAGGCAGTCCCGCTCGACCTGGGTGGTCCCGGGCAGCTCGGCGAAGCGGGCGAGCAGGTCGGGGTCCGGGCGACCGGTGCCCGGCGTCACGCACTGGAGCATCAGCTTCATGGCGAGCATGGCGTCGGGGCGGGTGTCCGCACGGGGGTCGGCCTCGTCCGCCGCTGCCCGGTGGTCGACCGTCCGCTCGGCGAGCTCGATCGCCTCCGCGGAGCGGCCGCTGATCCACAGCAGGTGGGTTCGGGTGACGTCCGCGCCCACGCTCACCGGATCGTCGGGGAGGTCCGGACCGGCACCGGCGTGGTCCAGGAAGCGGGCCGCCGCCTGCGGCGCCCCGCGGCCCACGGCAGCTCGGGCCGCCCGCTGCAGCGACTCCCTCGCCCAGGCGGCGTCCGTGGCCGGGCCGAGCACCAGCTGCGCGGCGACCGCCTCCTTGGGGGCGCCCAGGTCGTGGAGGATCTCCGCCGCGGCGAGGTGGCGCGCGGCGCGCAACGGGGCCGCCAGGTCGTCGTACACGGCCTCACGGACGACGGGATGGGTGAAGGCGAGCCGGTCGTCGAGGATGTCGAGCCGGATCAGGTCGGCGGCGGCCGTGCCGGCGACGGCGACCTCGAGACCGGCCAGCCGAGCGACGGCCGCGACCGGTGGCGCGTCCCCCAGGACGGCCACGGCCTGCGCCACGGCGACGGCCGCGTCACCGGCGCGGGCGATCCGCACGAACACCAGCCGCCCGATCGTGCCCGGAGCGAGATCGGCGAGCATCGCCGCGCCGTCGACGGTCGGCGCGATGCCCTCGCTCTCGACCGTGCGGGCCAGCTCGCCGAGGTAGAGGGGGTTCCCTCGCGTCCACGCCAGGCAGGCGTCCACGAAGGCGTCCGCGACCTCGGGCAGGCGCTGGCGCAGCACGCGGCCCACGCCTGCACGGGTCAGGGGCTGCAGCACCAGCTCCGTGCCGCCGACGGCGTCACACAGCTCGCCGAGCAGGGCGGTCTCCCGCTGCTGGCCGTTGCGGACCGCGACCACGAGCGCGATCGAGGTCGTGGCGAGGCGCCGGGCGAGGAAGTGCAGGAAGCGCAGCGACGGGTCGTCGACCCATTGCACGTCGTCGACGACCACCAGCAGCGAGCGCTCGCCAGCCGTCCGGGCGAGTGCCGTCACCAGCGCCTGCAGGGTGGCGAAGAGGTCGTCCTGCCCCGTCGCCGGTCCGCGGTCGCCGGCAGCCAGCGCCTCGTCGAGCAGGTCGGTCGGCAGGTGCGCGAAGAGCTGGCGCACGACGCCGAACCCGTAGTCGCGCTCGAGCGGGTGGCCCGCGGCATGCAGGCACACCGTGCCCGCCGTCGTCGCCTCGCCCATGAGGGCGCCCAGGAGGCGGGTCTTGCCGATGCCCGGTGTACCCGTGACCAGGGCGGCCGTGCCGGAGCCGGACCGTGCCGAGGCGGCGACCTCGACGAGGGCGCCGAGCACACGCTCGCGCTCGAAGAGGAGGTCGGCCGCCACGCGCTCATGATGGCGGATCGGCTCGCGGTTCGGACGTGGATCCGCGAGACAGCGGCAGCCTGGTTCCCCTAGCCTCCGAACGTGGCTCCCCCGACCTGGAAGCGGTACCGACCCGACCCGACGCCCGACGGCGAGTCCGACGGCGTCGCGCCGAGGAAGGTCAAGGGCTACCAGCCGCCGAAGCAGCCGAAGCCGGTCCGCTCCCTGGAGGAGCGGACGGTACGACGGACCGGCCCGCGGTTGCCGGTCGGACTGGTGATCGCCGGGGTCGCCGTCGTCGGCGTGGCGACGACCCTGGTCCTCGTGCTGGCCGGCGGCGACGACCCCGAGGAACAGCCGCAGACCGACACCGGCTTCGACGCGATGGTCAGCGCGCTCCGGGAGGAGACCGGCTCGACGTTGGCACGCAACGTGGTCGTGTACCCGACCTACGCCGTGATCGACGTGCCGTACAAGCCGGCGGTCCCGTCCGACGAGCGCGAGATCAGCTACTACTGGGATGGCGGCCTGCGCGAGTCGACCAAGGGCACCGGGGACGAGGCGGTCTTCGAGCTGACCCTCGTCGACGCCAGCCTGCTGCCTGGGATGTGCAAGCAGGTGAGGGAGCTCGTCGAGGACCCGGGCGACTGCTCGCTCTACATCTCCAAGCCCGACCCCGACGACACGACGCCCGAGTGGATCCGCGCCAGCGTGAGCAATGAGTTCGGGCAGAGCGGCACGATCGAGTACGCGCTCGACGGCAGCGTGATCGAGACCCGCCCGCCGTCCTGACCGGTGAGGCCTCGGTGCTCAGGGACCGGATCGTACGACCGGCAGGCGGAGGGCCCCGGGAGCGGATTCGGGGACCGCGGGTCGACGCGGCGCCGCCGGCTGGACCCGCTCGTAGGCGGCGCCCCGGGCCGGACGCGGGTCGGGCTCGCCCTTGTTGGGCCACATCGCGACGGCCCGCTCCGCCATCGCCGTGATCGTGAGCGAGGGGTTCACCCCGAGGTTGGCCGCTACGGCCGAGCCGTCGATGACGTGCAGGCCGTCGTACCCGTGCAGGCGGTGGTACGGGTCGATCACGCCGTCGGCGGGCGACTCCCCGATCGGGCAGCCGCCGATGAGATGTCCGGTCGCGGGAATGTTGACGAGGTCGGCCCAGGTCCCGCCGGGGATGCCGTCGATCTCCTCACCCACCCGGCGCGCGACGTCGTGCCCCTGCGGGATCCAGACCGGGTTCGCCTCGCCGGTGCCCTGCCGGGTGGTCAGCGTGCGTCCCCACGGACGCCGGCGCAGGTACGTCGTCAGCGAGTTGTCGAGGCTCTGCATCACCAGCAGCACGATGGTCTGCTCGGACCAGTGCCGCGGGTCGTGCAGGTGCGGCAGGTCCCGGCGCTGACGCCACATCTCGCGCAGCCCGGCCACCAGGCGGGACCGGCCGTCGGGCGGTGCGTCGGTGAGGGTGGCCATCAGCAGGCCGAGCAGGTTGCTCCCCCTGCCGTAGCGCACCGGCTCGACGTGGGTGTGGTCGTCGACATGGACGGAGGACGTGATCGCCACTCCCTGCGAGTAGTCGACCTCGTCGCCGCGCGCGCGGACGCCGAGGATCGCCTCCGAGTTGGTCCGGGTCAGCTCGCCCAGCCGCGGGGAGATCGCCGGCAGGCTCCCGCCGTCGCGGAGCCGGTGCAGCAGGCGCTGGGTGCCCAGGGATGCCGCGCTGAACACCACCTGGTCGGCCGTGAACGTGCGGTGCCCGCGACGGACCTTGCCCTCGGTACGGCGGGTCGTGACGTCGTACCCACCTCCGGGGCGGGGTCGGACGTCGCTCACCGTGGTCATCGGGTGCACGACGGCGCCGGCTCGCTCGGCGAGGTGGAGGTAGTTCTTCACCGTGGTGTTCTTCGCGCCGACCCGGCAGCCGGTCATGCAGGCGCCGCAGTCGGTGCAGGTCGTCCGCACCGGTCCGGCACCGCCGAAGAACGGATCGGCCACGCGCTCCCCCGGCCGCTCGCCGAAGAGCACGCCCACCTCGGTCGGGCCGAACGTCTCGCCCACGCCGAGGTCGTCCGCGACGGCCTTCATCACGTGGTCCGAGGGCGACAGCCGCGGGTACGACGTCACCCCGAGCATCCGCCGAGCCTGGTCGTAGTACGGCGCGAGCTCGTCGGCCCAGTCCGTGATCCCCGCCCAGTGCGGGTCGTCGAAGAAGGCGCGCGGCGGCTCGTAGAGGGTGTTGGCGTACACCAGCGACCCGCCGCCGACGCCCGCGCCGGTCAGGACCAGGACGTCCTTCAGCAGGGTCATCCGGAGCAGCCCGTAGCAGCCGAGCGCCGGGTTGAAGACGTAGTCGCGGACCTTCCACGACGACGTCGGGAGCTCGTCGTCGGCGAAGCGTCGTCCGGACTCGACGACGCCGACCCGGTAGCCCTTCTCGGACAGCCGGAGGGCGGTCACGCTGCCGCCGAAGCCGGAGCCGACCACCAGCACGTCGTAGTGCGTCATCGCGCCGCCACCTCCGCCACCGTCTCGAAGTCCCCCGGGTCGAAGGCAGCTGTTCGCCGCTGGTACTCCGCGACCGTGCCCGGCCAGTTGGTCGTGATCCGGCCGCCGGGCTCGCGGTACCAGCTCGTGCACGAGCTCCAGACGCTGCCCGCGAGCCGACGCTGCATCTCCTCGTCGTACGCCGCTGCCCGGTCCGCGCGAACGGCCAGGGGCGCCCGGCGGACGGCGGTCTCGAGGACCGCCGCGACGACGTACCCGGCCTGCGCCTCGAGCATCCCGATGATCGAGCTGCCGCCGAGGTTGGTGTTGGGTCCGTAGAGGACGTAGAGGCCCGGGAAGTCCGGGACCGTGATCCCGAGGTGCGCCCGGGCACCGCCGTCCCAGGCTTCCGCGAGGAGACGACCGCCGCGGCCGGTGATCTCCATCGGGGCGAGGAACTCGGTCGCGGCGAAGCCGGTGCCGAGGATCACCACGTCGAGCTCGTGCAGCGTGCCGTCGGTGGTGCGGACCCCGCCCGGCTCCACGCCGGCGATGCCGTCGGTGACGACATCGACGTGGGACTGGGCGAGGGTCGGGTACCAGTCGTTGGAGAACAGCAGCCGCTTGCAACCGAGCGGGTAGTCCGGCACCAGCTTCGCGCGCAGGCCGGCGTCCTTGACGTGCCGGCGCAGGTTGAGCTGCCACGCCTTCTCGAGGACCACGGCGAGGCGGCCGTCGGAGTCGAGGGTCCTGTTGAGCTGCTCCGAGAGATGGAAGACCCCACGCCGGGTGAGGCGGTGCAGCAGCGGGAGGCGGGCGAATCGGCGCTGCTGCCGGGAGCTGTAGGTGCCGTCCGGCTTCGGGACGACGTACGGCGCCGAACGCTGGAACACCGTCAGCGATCCCACCTCGCCGGCGATGGCCGGGACGAACTGGATCGCACTGGCCCCGGTGCCGATCACGCCCACCCGCTTGCCGGCGAGATCGACGTCGTGGTCCCAGGTCGCCGAGTGGAAGACCGGTCCGGCGAAGTCGTCGAGACCGGAGATGCGGGGCACGGCCGGGCGGGAGAGCTGGCCGACGGCCGAGACCAGCACGTCGGCCGTCAGCTCCTCGCCCGTCGCGAGGGTGAGCGTCCAGCGGGCGGACTCGTCGTCCCATCCCGCGCCGGTGACCTCGGCTCCGGTCCGGACCAGGTCGCGAAGGCCGCTGCGGGCGGCGTACTCACGGATGTAGTCGAGGATCTCCGGCTGGCGGGCGTACCGGTGCGACCAGTCGGCCTTGCGGGCGAACGACCAGGAGTACAGGACGGACGGTACGTCGCAGGCGGCTCCCGGGTAGGTGTTGTCCCGCCACACCCCGCCGATGTCGTCGGAGCGCTCGAGGACCGTGATGTCCGTGACGCCCGCCTCGCGGAGGTGATGGGCGACCGCGAGGCCGCCGAATCCGGCGCCGATGACGATGACCGTGGGCTGCTCCATGGCAGGACTGTAGGAATCGCCGGACCACGGATCGAACGCTCAGCGGCCAGAGGATCCATAATTCCGGACATGTTCGAGCCGCCGGTCACCCGCACGTGGGACTTCCCGCGACAGGTCGCCGGCACGGCCCTGCTCGTGGCCGCCGGCAGTGAGGCCGGCGTCGCGCCCGCGGCGCTGCTCGCCGGCAGTGGTCTGGCGCCGCGCGACCTCGCCGACCACCGGCGCGAGGTGACGGCCCAGCAGGAGCTGCGCGTCGTCCGCAACCTGCTCGCTGCGGCCCCGGACACCACCGGGGTCCGGGTCGGCACGCGCTACCACGCGTCGACCTTCGGACCGCTCGGCTTCGCCCTGATGAGCAGTGCCACCCTCGGCGACGCCGCCAACCTCACCTTCCGCTTCCTCGACCTGAGCTTCACCTTCTGCGTGCCGACCGCCGGCACCGACGGCGACCAGGTCGTCATCGGAGTCGACCAGGGCGACCTGCCCGCGGACGTGCAGTCCTTCCTCGTCGAGCGCGACCTCACCGCGATCTGGACGGTCCTGCGCGAGATCGCCGGCGGGGCGCCGCGGTTGTCGTCGCTCACCCTGCCCTTCGATCCCGGCCGGTCCGTGGAGCTGCGTTCGGCCTTCGGCGTCGCGCCGCTCCGGGCGGACGCGTCCGGCCGTTCCGAGCTCCGCCTCGACGCCGCGTGGTTCGACCTGCCGCTGCCCCAGGCCAACGCCCACGCCTTCGCCATGGCCGAGTCGCTCTGCCGCGACCTGGTCGCCCGTCGTCGTAGCCGCACGGGCGTCGCCGAGGAGGTCCGGATCCTCGTCGCCCAACGACTCACCGACGGCGCCCCGATGGGTGAGGTCGCGGCCGCCCTGGGGCTCAGCGAGCGTTCACTGCGCCGGCACCTGACCGACGCGGGGACGTCGTACCGCTCCGTGCTGGACGAGGTACGCCGCAGCGCCGCCGAGGAGCTCCTCGCCCGCCCCGGCCTGACGGTGGACGACGTCGCCCACCGGCTCGGCTATGCCGAGGCGACCAGCTTCGGGGCGGCGTACCGCCGCTGGACCGGGCGCACCCCGCGAGCTGGGGTCGGGAAATTTCGGCGTGCCTGACAACCGGATCGGCTCCCCACCCGCTGTCAGAGGTGGAGGAGGCAGGCGGTGACGACTGATGCACACGACTTCGCGCCCTGGGTCGACCAGCACCGGGAGCAGCTGTGGCGCGCCGCCTGGCTGCTGACGGGAGACGCCCACCGTGCAGACGACCTGGTCCAGACCGCTCTGCTCAAGGCGTGGCCCCGATGGGACCGGATCACGTCCCGGGGTGAGCCCGAGGCGTACGTCCGCCGGATCCTGTACACGACCTACCTCGCGTGGTGGCGACGCCGATGGACCGGGGAGGTGCCGACGGCGGTCCTGCCGGACGCCGCATCCCGAGCAGTGACGCCGGTAGATGACGACGCCGTCGACCTGGCCGCAGCCCTCGCACGCCTGTCGCGCGGGCAGCGTGCCGTGGTGGTGGCGCGGTTCTTCGACGACCTGTCGGTCGCCGAGACGGCCCGGCGTCTGGCCGTGTCGGAGGGCACGGTGAAGAGCCAGACGGCACGGGCCTTGGCCGCGCTTCGGTCCTCTCCGCACCTGGCCGGGTCGCAGACAGGAGGAAAGGAATGACCATGTCGGAGGACGACGTGCGTTCGGTCCTCGCCGGCGCACCGGTGCCGGACCACGCACCCGGCTTCGGTCAGCAGGTGACCGTCATGGCGCGCCGTCGACGCGACCGCCGGCGCGCGCTGATCGCCTCGAGCGCCGCCGCCGTCGGAGTGGTGGTCATCGTGTCAGCCGTCGGACTGGCCGGCGATGGCGGACGACGACCCGGTAGGGCGGACGCACCCGGCGCAGCCGCGGGCACACCCCGCTGCGAAGCCACCAGCGCGGCGGCGGTCGCAGGCTCACCGGTGGTTCCCGACCACGCCGTGGCCGCCCGACTGTGCGGTGTCGCCCTCGACCTCGACCCCGGGGCGGCCGTCTGGCCGGACGACGTCATCGACGGTCCGGCGGTCGCGGAGCTGGTCGACGAGATCAACGCGCTGTCGCCGTACGAGGATCCAGACGTCTGCACACAACCGCTCGTCCCGTCGTTCGACCTCGTCCTCGCCTATGCCGACGGGAGCCAGGTCCGGATGCACGGCGACCGCTCCGGCAGCTGCGCAAACCTCGCTGTCCACGGAGGCGGGCAGTGGGCGCGACCAGACGACGTCCTGCAGCGTGCGCTCGCGCTGGTCCGCGAAGAACGCGCTTCTCATCCCCTCGCCGACCCAGTCTCCCCGGGCTGTCCGGACTCTCCCGCCGACGCCACGACCACGCTCGAGGCCGCTCCCGTGGCCGCGACGTCCGACGTGGCGATCTCGCTGTGCCGCTACCGGGCGTCCGGGCAGCTCCAGACCTCGACTGTCGTGCGTTCCCCTGCGCTGCTGACGCGTCTCCTGGTCAAGGGCTCGACCAGCAAGCCGTGCGACGTCGCCCCGGACGACGCAGAGCGTCGCCGTGAGCTCATCGTCCTGCAGGACGTCCACGGTGACCGACAGACCGCAACGACCCAACGCTGCCGGCCGAATGCCGTGACAGGGGCCTACCGCTACCCGGTCGATGCCTTCGTCGCCGAGGTCGTGCAACTGCTCGACGACGCAGAGCGCTGAGCGTTCAGATCGGGCCCGTGACATCGGCGACGGTCGCGTCCAGCGCCGCGACCAGGTCGGCCGCCTCGACGGTCAGCGCGACGCCGTGCGCGCCGCCACCGATCGACACCCGTCCCGCGACGCGCTCGTCGGCGATCACTGGGAGCGCGGCCAGCGAGCCCAGCGGGGTGATGGTGCCGCGCACGTAGCCGGTGACCTCGCGGGCGGCGTCGGCCGGCGGCATCGAGAGCCGGTTGACGCCGAGCAGGGCGCGCAGCTTCGGCCACGCGATCTCGCGGTCGCCAGGCACCAGCACGAACCGGTGGTCGCCGTCAGCGACGCGCACCACCATCGTCTTGACGACCTGTCGCGGCTCGACACCGCGGGCCGCGACAGGTCGTCAAGA
>DATLIG010000258.1:0-8759 GCA_035539555.1 Nocardioides sp.
GGGTCACCCGGAGGTCCTGGCTCATCGCCTCGACGAGGATGATCCGCTCCGAGGGGGGCGGGACGTTGTTGCGCCAGAAGACGGTGGAGGTCCGCAGGAACGGCCGGAAGTCAGTCAGCTCGCGCACCCGGCAGTTATATCAACCGGCGGCCGGTTCGCCGGTGTCGAGAAGGCTCTCCACGACGCGACCGCGGCCGCGTCCGTCGACCAGCTCCCACCCCTTGCGGCGCAGCCGGTTGCGAGCGTCGGCGTCGTCGAGGGCGCCGGCGAGGGCAGCGGTCGCGGCCTCCGGCTGCTCCCGTACGACGTCCAGCAGCCCCAGCGGGAAGGTGAGACCCCGGTCGACGACCCGGCCGTAGGACTCGACCTGGTTGTCGGCGACGCAGACGAACGCGACGGCCGCACCGAGGCAGAGCAGCTCCCAGCTCGACGTGCCCGCGGCGCTGACCACCAGGTCGGCGGCGCGCACCTGCTCGGCCAGCCGGTCGGTGGGCGCGATCACGTCGATCTCCTGGCCCTCGCCCGGGCGGATCGCGGCGAGGGCCGCCCGGCTCGGGTCGGTCGCCGCGACCACCGACAGGCGGAACGGCCGTCCGGTCGCGCCGAGGGCCGCGGTCAGCACCGGGGCCGCCCCGTAGGCGTCGGTGCCGCCGAAGAAGGCGAAGACCCGGGGCACACCCGTCGGCGCGTCGACCTCCGGGACGGCGGGCCGGTGCCGCAGCACCTCGTCGCGCATCAGCGCGTAGCGCAGCCCGGCCAGCCGGACCGCCCCCTCGGGCAGCGGGCGGTCGTCGTCCTCGGCGCCGATGTTCTGGTCGAGGTAGACGTCCGCGACCCGGCCCCCGAGCTCGCCGTCCACGAACGCCAGGGTCCGGTACGACGCCCGCGCGGCGTCGTACGCGCTCGGCGGCAGGCGGTAGGAGTCGATGACGACGGCCTCCGGCGCGAGCTCGGCGATCTGGCGCAGCTGCTCCTCGACGGTCGGGGCGGGCGGGACGGAGGCGAACCCCCGCGCGTCCAGCTGGGCGGCCGCGAACGGGACCGCCGCCGCGTCGACGAGGAAGCGGACCTCCCGGCCGCACGCGTGCAGCTCCTCGGCGAGCGCGAGGCAGCGCATCAGGTGGCCCACCCCGATGTCCGGCCCGAGGTCGCACCAGACGACGACGGTTCCGCTGGCTGTGCCCTGCGACACCCTCAACCACCTCAATTCCGGCCGTGACCGCGCGCAACGGTATCGTCGGTCCGATTCATCGTGGCGGGGGACGGGCCCCCGCCCCCGCCCGACGGAAGGCGTCCGCGTGTCCATCCTCCAGGGGTCCAGCATCCTGATCACCGGTGGCACCGGTTCGTTCGGGAAGGCCTTCATCCGCTACGCCCTCGACAACCTGAACCCGCGCCGCCTGGTCATCATCAGCCGCGACGAGCTCAAGCAGTTCGAGTGCCGGCAGATGTTCAACGACGACCCGCGCCTGCGCTGGTTCATCGGCGACATCCGCGACCGCGAGCGGCTGACCCGCGCGATGCACGACGTCGACTACGTCGTCCACGCCGCGGCCCTCAAGCAGGTCGACACGGGCGAGTACAACCCGTTCGAGTTCATCAAGACCAACGTCCTCGGCTCGCAGAACGTCGTCGAGGCCGCGATCGACTCCGGCGTGAAGAAGGTCGTCGCGCTGTCGACCGACAAGGCGTCCTCGCCGATCAACCTGTACGGCGCCACGAAGCTCACCGCCGACAAGATCTTCATCCTGGGCAACAACTACGCGGCGTCGTACCCGACCCGCTTCGCCGTCGTCCGCTACGGCAACGTGACCGGCTCGCGCGGCTCGATCATCCCGAAGTGGAAGGCGATGGCCGAGCGCGGCGAGAAGCTGCCGATCACGGACCTGCGCTGCACGCGCTTCCTGATCACGCTGCCGCAGGCGGTCCAGATGGTCGTCGACACCTTCGACCTGATGCAGGGCGGCGAGCTGCTCGTCCCGCACATCCCGTCGCACAAGGTCGTCGACCTGGCCCACGCGGTCGTGCCCGACGCCGAGTTCGTCGACATCGGCCTCCGCCCGGGCGAGAAGCTCCACGAGGAGATGATCAGCCCCGAGGAGGGTCGCCGTGCGGTGATCATCCAGGACGGCAAGTACTACGTGATCGAGCCGGAGACCCCGCAGTGGGGCTACAAGCCGATCGCCGACGCCGTGCCGGTCCCCGAGGGCTTCCACTGCGCCTCGGACAAGAACGACATCTGGTGGGGCGTCGAGGACCTCCGCGAGGTCCTCGAGTCGGGCATCTGAGTCGATGCTTCCCTACGGTCGCCAGTCGATCTCCGAGGAAGACGTCCAGGCGGTCGCCGAGGTCCTCCGCGGTGACTGGCTGACGACCGGGCCGACCGTCACGCGGTTCGAGGAGGCCATCGGCGCGCTCGCCGGCGGCCACCGCGCCGTGTCCTGCACGTCGGGCACGGCCGCCCTGCACATGGCGTACGCCGGCGCTGGCGTCGGCCAGGGCGACGAGGTCGTCACGACGCCGATGACCTTCGTGGCCACGGCGTCCGGCGCCTCGATCCTCGGCGCCAAGGTGCTCTTCGCCGACGTCGAGGAGGACACCGGCCTGATCGCCCCGGCCGCCGTGGAGGCGCTGGTCACCGAGCGCACCAAGGTCGTCGCCGCGGTCGACTACACCGGTCACACCGCCGACTACGCCGCGTTGCAGCCGATCGCCGACCGGGTCGGCGCGCTCACCCTCGCCGATGCCGCGCACTCCATCGGCGGCACGGTGACCGACAAGGGCGGCCGCCGGGCACCGGTGGGCGACCTGGCCGACATCACGACGTTCTCGTTCTTCCCGACCAAGAACATGACGACGACCGAGGGCGGCGCCGTGGTGGCGAAGTCCGACGCGATCGCGCAGCGCACCCACGAGTTCCACTTCATCGGCATGGTCCGCGACGCCGACCGGTTCAAGAACCCCGACCAGGGCGCGTGGTGGTACGAGGTCCACGAGGCCGGCCTGAACTATCGCCTGACCGACGTCGCGTGCGCCCTCGGGCTCTCGCAGCTCACCCGGCTCGAGGCCTTCAAGCGGCGGCGCGCGGAGATCTGGGCCCGCTACAACGCGGCCCTCGCGGACGTCGACGGCGTGCGGATCCCGGTCCAGCGCGAGGGCGTCGACCCGGTCTGGCACTTCTACTGCGCCCGCATCCTCGACGGCCGTCGCCGCGAGGTCTTCGACAAGATGCGCGAGCGCGGCATCGGCGTGCAGGTCAACTACATCCCGGTCTACTGGCACCCCGTGTACGCCGACGCCGGCTACCAGCGCGGCATGTGCCCCAACGCCGAGGCCTTCTACGCCGAGGAGCTCTCACTGCCCCTCTACCCCGACCTCACCGACGCCGAGGTGGACCGCGTCATCGAGACCCTGATCGACATCCTGGGCTGACCGAGGACATCGCCCAGATGAGTGCGCGCGTCCAGGTCGTGCTGCAGTCCCGGCTCAGCTCCTCGCGGCTGCCGGGCAAGGCGCTGCTGTCCGTGGCCGGCCGGCCGATGGTCGTCCTCGCGGCGCAGCGGGCGGGCAATGCCGGGCACCCGGTGCTCGTCGCGACCAGTGACCAGCCCGAGGACGACGTCATCACGCTGGCCTGCCGGGCCGACGGGGTGGAGGTCGTCCGCGGGCCGCTGGACGACCCGCTGGCCCGGTTCGTGGTCGCTGCCACGGGGCTCGAGGACGACGCGGTCGTCGTACGACTGACGGCGGACAACGTGGTGCCCGACGGCGACGTCGTGAGCCAGCTGGTCGCGGCGCTGCAGGCCTCCGGTCAGCGCTACGCGCGGCTCGGCGGCGACGACCCGGCGCTGCCGTACGGCGTGGCGGCCGAGGCGTTCACCGTCGGCCTGCTGCGCGAGGCCGACGCCGCGGCGGCCACGCCCTTCGAGCGCGAGCACGTGACGCCGTGGATGCGCGAGCGCGAGGGCGACCTGCGCACCTCCCTCGCCGGCATCGGCGACTGGTCCGGGCTGCGCTGCACGGTCGACACCTTCGACGACTTCGTCGCCGTGGCGCGGACCTTCGCCGACGTCGACGACCCGGTCGGCACCGACTGGCGGGAGATCTGCGACCGCGTCGGCGCCACGTCCGACCTGCGCGCACCGCTGCCGATCCGTGCCAACCCGCTGGGTCAGTCCGCACTGGTGCTGGGCACCGTCCAGCTCGGGGTCGCGTACGGCGCCGCCAACGCCGGCGGCCTGCCCTCCGACGCCGTCGTGGCCGACGTGCTCGCCGCCGTCCGGCGCAACCGGATCACCCACCTCGACACCGCCCGCGGCTACGGCCGCTCCGAGCAACGGCTCGGCGTCGCGCTGCGCCGCGGCCTGTCCGAGCACGCCGGCGTGGTCACCAAGGTGATCCCGCTGGCCGACGGTGACGGCGCCGCTGCGGTGGCGGCGTCCGCCGAGACCAGCCTGCGCGCCCTCGGCGCCTCGTCGGTGGCCGCGCTGCTCGTGCACCGGGCCGCCGACTGGCACCGGCCTGGCGTGGCGGAGGCGCTGGCGGGGTTGGTCGACGCCGGGACCGCGACGGTGGTCGGCGCCAGTCTCTCCTCCCCCGACGAGCTGGTCGCCCTGCTGGCCGACCCGCGCTGCGGCTACGTCCAGCTGCCCTTCAACGTCCTCGACCGCCGCTGGCTGGCGCCCGGCGTCCAGGCTGCGCTGGCTGCGCGGCCCGACGTCGTGGTCACCGTTCGCTCGGTGTACCTCCAGGGCCTGCTCGCCGCCGGCACGTCCGCCCGCTGGCCTGCCGTGGCCGGCATCGACGGCGCGACCGTGACGGCCTCGCTGGACCACGCCGTCGAGGAGCTGGGCCGTGCGTCGCGGGCCGACCTCTGCGTCGCCTACGTCCTCGGCCACCCGTGGGTCACCTCGATCGTCGTCGGCGCCGAGACGGCCGACCAGGTCGACGACACCGCGGCGCTGGTGCACCGTCCTGTCCTGACGCCGGACGAGGTCGAACGGGTCCACGCGCTGGTCGCGCCCGGCCCCGTCGAGCTGGTCGACCCGAGCAACTGGAGCTGAGCGTGGCTGACCTCTTCGACCTCACCGGGACCGTCGCGGTCGTCAGCGGCGCCTCCGGCCGGCTCGGCCCCGCGATGGTGAGCGCGCTGGCCGGCGCCGGGGCGAGGGTCGTCGCCGTCGGTCGCTCGGCTGCGCGGCTCGCCGAGACCGTCGGGGACGTCCCGGGGGTCGAGCTCGCGACCTGCGACATCACCTCCGAGGAGTGGCCCGCGCTGGTGGCCGACGTCGCCCAGCGGCACGGCCGGCTGGACGTCCTCGTCAACAACGCGCACGTCGCCCGCGGCGGCTCGATGCGGACCTCCACCGACGACGACTACCGCGAGGCCTTCGACCTCGCCGTCACCGCCTCGGCACGCGCCATCAACGCCGCCCGCCCGGCCCTCGCCGCCTCCGCCGCGGCCGGCGGCCCGGCGGCCGTCGTCAACGTCTCGTCGATGTACGGCGTGGTCGCCCCCGACCTCTCGATCTACGCCGCCGAGGCCCACCGCAACCCGCCGTTCTACGGCACCGCGAAGGCCGCGATGCTCCAGCTCACCCGGTACGCCGCCGCCGAGCTCGGCCCCGAGGGGATCCGCGTCAACGCGCTGGTCCTCGGCCCGTTCCCCGGCGAGGCGGGCTCACCGGAGGCGGAGGAGCTGCTCGGCCGGATCGCGGGCCTCACCCTGCTCGGCCGGGTCGGCCGACCCGAGGAGGTCATGAGCGCACTGCTCTTCCTCGCCTCGCCGGCCTCGTCGTTCGTGACCGGGTCGACGGTCGAGGTCGACGGGGGCTGGACCGCGCGCTGAGGAGGCTCAGGCCTTGTCGAGCCCCGTCGCCGAGTCGACGCCGGCCTTCTCCTCCAGCACCCGCAGCCGCTCCTCGAACACCGTCGCCGCGCTGATCCGCGCGCGGACCCGGGCGTGCTCGGCCCGGACCTCGTCGAGGACGTTGCGGGCGGCCTCGACGTCGGCGGCGTCGCCGGTCGGCGAGGGGGCGAGGCGCGCGTGCAGCTCCTCGACCCGCGCCTCGAGGGCGGCGAGCTGGGGGCCCATCCGGCCGAGCTCACGGACCGCGTCGGCGAGGCGGCGCTCGAGGTCGGCCATCCGCGGACCGACGTCGTCGGGCAGCCGGTGGGCACGGCGCAGCGCCCGCACCACGTCCTTCGGACCGGGTCGGCTCATGCTGCTTCCTCCTCGGAGTCGGTCGGCCAGAACCGTACCTGCCCGTCCTTCCACCACCGCCGCAGGAGCGCCCCCTCGGCGGAGACCCGGTGCTCCGGGCCGATCCGGCCGCGCGCGCCGGACTGGTAGTCCCAGCGCTCGGGCGAGGGGTCCGCGACGTACGACAGGCCCGTCAGGTGCACCTGCGCGTCGGGGAACAGCGCGCGAGCGAGCCAGGCGGCCGTCGTACCCGTGGTCGGGGCGATGCCCTCCTCGCGCCACGGCACGCCCAGCTCGTCGAGGAGCGGGACGGCGACCGCGTCGTTGCGGGCGACGACCAGTCCGAGGTCCTCGGGCCACGAGCCCGGCCAGACCTCCGGGCGGTGGAACATCCGCATCGGCTCGAGCAGCACGTAGAGGCGCGAGCGGTAGTCGGAGAAGGAGGACGGGGTGGCCCGGACCATCCGACCCCACAGCACGACATCGGTACGACGCCCGGCGACCGGGTCCGCGTCCGGCCGGTCGAGCACGAAGCTGTTCGTGCGCAGCACCAGGTCGCAGTCGTCGATCATCGCGGCGCGGGCCGCCGAGACGACCATCGGCGCGTTGCCGACGACCGCGACGGAGCGGACCTCGCCCGGCACCTCCGAGCGTGCGTAGGACGCGAAGAGCTCGCGCAGCGGCGCCAGCCGCGGATCAACCACGGAGCCTCCGGGCGATCGCGCCGCGCACCCGGGCGGGCAGCGGCGCGGGCGCCGGCGGCGGCGCCTGGTGGGCGGCCTCCTCCTCGGCGCGGCGCTGGGCGCGCTCGTCCATGCGCTGCTCGATGACCTCGTGCTGGCGCACCCACGCGTCGAGCGCGGCCTCGAGCAGCTCGGCGTCGGAGATCTCCGAGGGCAGCCGGACGGCATCGACGATGTTCGCCGCGAGGTCGGCCGGGTCTCCGACCACGTCGACCTCGGCCGCCAGCGCGGCGAGCTCGTCGACCATCTGCTGGGAGCGCTCGGTCACCCACGGGACGTACGGCGCGGGGACGCCGATCTTGCCGGGGCTCGGCGCGGTGAACAGGCCGTCGCGCATCAGGTTGTCGCGCACGACGCGGATGTAGCGGTCGCGCATCGGGAAGCGGTCGCCGATCCGGTCGTTGAACCGCCGCAGCAGCTCGGCCTCGGCGAGCCCGAGGGACGGGTTCTGCATGCCCTCCGGCGCGTTCGGGACGTCGGGGTCGAAGCCGACGATGGAGCAGAAGCGCTGCCAGAGCAGCTTCGGGTCCGAGCCCGGCGGCGGGACGGTCAGCACGTGGAACCGGCCAGGCTCGAGGAACTCGCCCCAGCGCCGGTGCACCTTCACCGGGTCCTGGACCTGCCAGAACGCCTGCTCGGGCTCGTCGCGCAGCCGGTCGAGGTAGTCCTCGTAGGTGATCGACGAGCGGGCGCGCAGCGACTGCTGCCACTCGGCGGGCACCTGGCGCGCGAAGTCACGCGCCGCGTGGATGACGTGGACCGGGATGGGAGCCAGCGAGGTGACGATCCGCTCGATCTGCTCCGGCGGCGTACCGCACAGCAGCTCCTCGCTGATCAGCGCGACGCCCTCGTTGAGGTGCGCCCGCTCCACGACCAGGTCCCACGTCGCCGCGAGCTCCTTGTCGGCCCAGATGCCGCCGCGAAGGTCGGCGACGGCGTCGAACTGCATCCGCCGGTTGCCCGGCGGGAAGAAGAAGCCCTGCGCCCGCAGCTCCTCCTTGTTCAGCCAGATCATCCGCTGGAGGAAGCTGGTCCCCGTCTTGGGGGCCCCGATGTGCAGGTAGATGGCGCTGGCAGTCAACGGGGGTCCTTCTCGGTCGGGCGGCGTGCGGCCATCCTAGGGAATCGCACCCGGGGCGGCCCGACGGGACCGATCAGGCGGTCTTGCCCTTCTGCCACTTGCCTGCGGCGGCCCGCTCGGCCTGCAGCTCGGAGGTGACGACGTCGAGCTCGGCCTCGAGCTCCGCCATCCGTACGACGGCGTGGTGGGCGCGCTCCTCGGCGTCGGCCAGGCGGCCGGTGAGCCGCTCGGTCTCCCGCTGGGCCTCGGCGGCCTCGTCGCGGGCCTCGCCCAGCTCGCGGCGCGCGTCGGCCAGCTCCGCCGCGGCGTCGCCGAGGCGCTTCTCGAGCCGGGAGATCGTGGCGTCGCGCTTGGCGACCTTGCCGGTCATGTCGGCTGCGAACTCGACGTTCTCGGCGGTGCGGACCTCGGTCAGGTCGGCGTACGCGCGGGCCTGCTGGGCGCGGTCGCGCGCGGCCTCCTCGCGGGAGTCCAGCAGCTCGGAGTGGGTGATCTTGGTGGCCGTGGCCCCGAGCAGCACCCCCACCAGTCCGGCGACGGTGACGAGCAGCCAGGATCCGGTCAGGGCCGTGGCGACGACGGCTGCCGCCGAGACCACGATCATGAGGGCGGCGACCACGAGACGGGTCGACCGCTGGCGACGACGGTTGCCGACGGGGGAAGTCATACCAGCACGTTATGCCTCCGGAGGCCTGCGAGACCGACGACACGCTTGTCCCACCTGTCACAGTGG
>DATLIG010000259.1:0-2076 GCA_035539555.1 Nocardioides sp.
GGACGACGGTGAGGAAGGTCCGCCGATCGGGCAGCCAGGTGAACGCCCGCGGGTCGGCGCCGGCGAGCGCCTCCATGCCGTTGTCGTAGTGGAGGACGTCGCTGCGCTTGACCGCGCTCGGGTCGCGGACGTCGAAGAGCCCGATCTGCGCGCCCCAGCCGCCCTTGCCGTCGGGACCCTCGCCGAGCCCGATCATCCGCCAGGAGCCGAGCGGGTGGAGGTAGGTCGAGAAGCCGGGCACCTTGAGCTTGCCGAGCAGCTTCGGCTTCGCCGTGTCGGTGAGGTCGATCGCGTACATCGGGTCCACCCGGCGGAAGGTCACCAGCACCGCGAGGTCGTCGAACCAGCGCACCGACTTGATGTCCTCGTTGACGCCGAGCCGGTCGAGCCGGCCCTGCTCGACGAGCTCCGTGCCCTGGCGCTGCAGGGTGATGATCGAGTTGAAGCTGCCGGTCTCGCTCGTCGGGCCGACCGCGACCCGCAGCACCCCGTCGGCCTCGTCGACCGACCAGCGGTCGGCGATCGCGCCCTCGACCTCGCCCGAGGCGACGTGGGTGGCGGCGGTGCCGTCGAGCTCGAAGTCGAAGAGGTACGACGTCCCGGCATCGCGCTGGTAGCGGCGGGTGTTGTAGAGCACCTCGCACAGGTCGCGGCAGTCCTCGTAACCCGCCTGGGTGGCGAGGTAGAGGTGGTCGACGGACTCGTAGGCGATGCCGGTGTGCCCGGCCAGGCCGATCGCGTCCAGCTTGGTCGGGCTGCCCGCGTCGAAGCCGACGATGCTGGTGGTGTCGAGGAGCAGGTCGTCGGAGGGCACCGCGACGTTGGTGCAGTCCAGGAGTTGCTTGCTGTCGCCGTCGGCGGTGACGGTGGGCAGCCAGTCCTCGATGGTGCTCTTGGCGACCAGCTCGCGGTTCGTCTTCAGCGCCTCCTGCTCGGTCACCTTGCCGCGCGGCTCGACGAAGTCGAGCTGCGGCAGGCCGGACTCGAGGACCAGCCGGACCGCCTCGCCGTGCTGGCGCACCGAGACCGTCGCGGCGTCGTAGGTGACGTCCTCGGCGACCTCCGGCTCGGCCGGCGTGGCCAGCGAGATGGTGAGGACACGCGTGCCGGGGTCGTCCGCGTCGGTCTCGTCGTCACGCCCCACCGCGACCACCGTGTCACCCGAGAGCAGGATCTCGGCGTCCTCGATGCCGGTGAGCGGGATCGAGGAGAGCTTCTCGGTGGACGTGCCGGAGACGTCGTAGGTGACCAGGTCGTCGTCGCGGACGGTGACGAGGAGCTTGCCGTCGGTCTTGACGGTGTCCGGCTCGTCGACGCCGGCCTCCTGGACATTGGTGCCGGTGTCGCTGTTGGTGGCGCGGGTGGTGCGGGGGTTGGCGGACCTCTCGAGCGCTCGGGACTGTGTGTCGAGCGGAGAGAACGGGGCGCGTCCTTGGGCGTAGTCCAGGGTCGCGCCCAGGGGCAGGTCGGCGTTCTTCAGGTAGGCGTCGTAGTAGTACGGCCCCCCACCCCACCCCCACGCGGAGACGAGCTTCCGGCCGCGCTCGCGGTAGGTCGCCAGCAGGTCGTCGCAGGACTTCGCCGGCTCGAGGTCGGCCTGGAAGGCGACCCGCTCGGGCAGCGCCTGGATCCCGCCGGGGGTGCCCGGCCCGGAGCCGCCGTTGACCAGGGTGCCGGCGACGAACGCTCCGGCCAGGCCGGTCACGACACCGGCGGTCAGCACCGGACGGACGAACAGGCGCCTGCGGCGACGCTGCTCACCGGCGGCGGACGCGAGGATCGCGGTGACCGGCGCCTTGCCGGCGGGGTAGTCGTCCCAGAGGTTCTCGAGGTCGGTCATGGCGTGCTTCTTCCGGACAGGTCGAGGAGGTGGTCGTTGGCGGCGAGGTGGGCCAGCGCGCGGGAGAGCCGGCTCTTGACCGTCCCGGGCGGCACGCCGAGCGCCTCGGCGGTCTGCTTCTCGCTGAGCTGGACGAAGTAGCGCAGCACCACGACGTCCCGGTTCGGCTTGGTCAGCCCGCCGAGGGCCCGGTGCACGGCGTCGGCGATCGCGACCCGCTCGGCCGCGTCGGAGCC
>DATLIG010000260.1:0-9336 GCA_035539555.1 Nocardioides sp.
ATGCACACCTTCTTCGGCGAGCAGGCGACCCGCTCCTCGATCGAGGCGATCCGCCGGGGCGCCGAGCGGGCCGGGCGCGACCCCGACGGCATCCGGATCTGGTCGTGCCTGGCGACCGTGCCCGACGGGCTCTCCGACGACGACCGGGTACGCCGCGGCGTCGGCCGGCTGGTCACCTACTTCCAGGCCTACGGCGACGTGCTGGTATCGGTGAACGGCTGGGACCCCGGCGCGTGGGAGAGGCTGCGCACCTCCGAGGTCTTCACCGAGGCCGCAGCCGCCGGCGCGATCGACGCCACCGCGGACGCGGAGACGCTGCACCGCATCGCGGAGCTGGTCCCGGAGGAGTGGCTGGAGGCGTCGGCCCACGGCACGTCCGCCGAGGCGGCCGCGGCCATCGTGCGCGAGCTCGAGCTCGGCTGCCACTCCGTCATCCTGCACGGCGCCGAGCCGCAGGAGCTCGCGCCGATCGTCGGCGCCTACCGGGAGGTGCGACCGGAGCTGGCCCGTGCCGTGGCGGTCAATCCCGGCCGGTTCGCCGACTAGGCTGCCAGCCCTCGTCGGCCACCAGCCGGCGCAGGATCCTGCGGACCTGCAGCGCGGCCGCGTCGGCGGCGACGTTGACGTCGTCGCCGTACCCGTCACGGTCGATGACCTGCTGCATGGTCTCCAGGATCTCGCGGACCTTGAGGTAGTAGGACTCGAAGATCGGCCGGAGCACGTCGGTGACCTCGGCGCCCGGCGCGAAGTTGCGGCTCACCCGCCAGATGTGGCGCGTCCGGCCGTCCTCGACCGGAGTCACGGCATGGGTGAAACGGAAGCTCTGCGGCCCGCCCTGCTCGTCCGGCACCAGCACGTCCCAGCGGTCGGCCCACAGGCCGGGCGCGAGGAAGGCGCCCTCCTCACGCTGCGGGAAGGCGGCGTCGTGCGCGACGTCGGTCAGCTTCGCCTGCCACTCCGGCACCGGCGCGGCCGGCCAGTCGCGGTGGAAGTGCACCGTCGTCTCGGTGATCTCGACCTCGAGCGCCGGCGCCACGCCCGACAGGACCGGCGGTGAGATGACCGGGTCGACGACGGCGACGTGGGTGATGTCGGCGAAGTTGTCGTGCAGGAGGCCCACGTCGGCCGCGGTCTCCCACTGGCCGCCGAAGGTCTCCCACGCGGAGTCGGTGAGCCACGGCGTCGCCACCGGCGGACGGCGGCCGGCGAGCGACGGCTCGCCCAGCCACACCCAGACCAGGCCGCCCTCCTCCAGCACCGGGTACGACGGCACACGGGCGCCGTAGGGCACCTGGGCCTGCGACGGCACCCGCACGCAGGCGCCGGTGCGGTCGTAGGCGAAGCCCGAGTAGCCCGAGACGATCGTGTCGCCCTCGACCCGGCCCAGGCTCAGTGGGTGCGGCCGGTGCGCGTCGCGGTCGCCGAGGGCCACCACGGAGCCGTCGCCCGCGCGGAACAGGACGATCGGGGTCGCGAGGGCGCGGGAGCCGAACGGGCGGTCGCCGACCTCGGTGGAAGCGGCGAGGGCGTACCACGCGTTGCGCGGGTGGCCGGTGCTGCGGTGCTCTCTCATGACGATCCGTTCCCTCAGAGGTCCAAGGTCAGTCGGTCCCCGCGGCACCGGGACACGCAGATCATCATGAACTCGTTGGACTCCTTCTCCTCGTCGTTGAGGATCGAGTCGCGGTGGTCCACCTCGCCCTCGATGATCTCGGTCTCGCAGGTGCCGCACACGCCCTCGAGGCACGAGCCGACGACGCTGACGCCGGCGGCCCGGCACACCTCGAAGACGGACTTGTCCGCGGGCACGGCCAGGGTCAGGCCCGAGCGCTGCAGCACCAGCTCGAACCCCTGGTCGCCACCCTCGGCCGGCTCGGCAGCCTTCGCGGAGAACCGCTCGAGGTGGAGGCTGCCGGCCGGCCACGCGGCGCAGCCGGCCTCCACGGCGTCGAGCAGGCCGGTGGGCCCGCAGGTGTAGACGAGCGTGCCGGGCTCGGGCGTGCCGAGCAGGGCGTCGAGGTCGGGGAAGCCGGACTCGTCCTGCGGCAGCAGGGTCACCTTGTCGCCGTACGCCTCGAGCTCGTCGACGAAGGCCATCGAGGAGCGCGAGCGGCCGCCGTACACGAGACGCCAGTCGGCGCCGGACGCCTCGGCCTCGGCGATCATCGGCAGCATCGGCGTGATGCCGATGCCGCCGGCGATGAACAGGTAGCGCGGCGAGGCGACCATCGGGAAGTGGTTGCGCGGGCCGCGGACCCGCACCGTCCCGCCCGCGGCGAGCTCGTGCACGGCCTTCGAGCCACCTCGGCTGTCGGGGGTGCGCAGCACGCCGACCCGCCACCGGCCGCTGTCCGCCGGGCTGCCGCACAGGGAGTACTGGCGCACCAGGTCCGGACCGAGGACGAGGTCCACATGGGCCCCCGGCGTCCACGGCGGCAGCGCCGAGCCGTCGCCGGCGCAGAGCGTCAGGGTCAGCACGTCGGTGGCCGACTCGACCGCCTCGACGATGGTCAGGTCCGCCTCGAACTCACGGACGATCGGTTGCGTCGTCACGACGACTTCCTTCCAGCCCCCACTCACAGGTGGTAGGCGTACTCCCGGAACTCCCAGTCGGTCACGTACTGGCTGAACCGCTCGACCTCGTTGCGCTTGTAGGCGACGAAGGTGGACACGAACTCCGGCCCGAGGATCTCGGCGAGGTCCTTGTCCTCCTCGAGCGCGGCGAGCGCGGTCGGCAGGTCACCGGGCAGCTTGTCGGCCTTCGTCGGGTCGTAGCCGTAGCCCTCGAGCTTCGCGGGCGGCTCGAGGCCGTCCCGGATGCCGAGGTACGCCGCCGCCAGCAGGCCGGCGATCGCGAGGTAGGGGTTGGCCGACGCGTCGCCCAGGCGCAGCTCCATGCGGGAGGCGCGGCCGCGCTCGGGCGGGATGCGGACCATCGCACTGCGGTTGTCGAGGCCCCAGTCGACCAGCCACGGCGCCAGCGTGTCCGGACCGAACCGCTTGTAGGAGTTGATCGTCGGGTTGCTGATCGCCGCCAGCGCCGGCGCGTGCGCGAGGACGCCTGCGATCGCCGAGCGGGCGACCTTCGACAGTCCGTCCTCACCGGCCGGGTCGTCGAACAGGGGCCGGCCCTCGTCGTCGACGGTGGAGAAGTGGATGTGGAAGCCCGAGCCACCCTCGTCGTTGAAGGGCTTCGCCATGAAGGTCGCCATCTTGCCCTGGCGGCGGGCGAGCTCCTTGACGGCCGTCTTGAACCGGAAGGCGCGGTCGGCAGCGTCGAGCGCCTCCGAGTGCCACAGGTTGATCTCGAACTGACCGCTCGAGAACTCGTGGTTGGCGGCCACCACGTCGATGTCGTACGCCGCCAGCTCACGCAGCGACGCGAGCAGCAGGTTCTCCGGGTCGCCCTTCAGGCCGGACACGTAGACGTTGCCCGTGGCCTCGCCGTACCTTCGGTAGCCGTTGACGGCAGCGTCGTCCTTCTCGACGACGTAGAACTCCAGCTCGGGGCCGGCGATCGGCGTCATGCCGAGCTCGGAGAACTGCTGCACGACCCGCCGCAGCACCATCCGCGGGCTCTCCTCCGACGGCGAGCCGTCAGGATTGTGGACGTCCGCGATCACGTGCGCGACACCCGGCTCCCACGGCACCTTCCGCGCCGTAGCGACGTCCGGGAAGGCGACGATGTCCGGCAGGCCGGCCGACAGCCCGCCGGCGATGTCGACCACGTCGCCCATCGGGGAGGTCCCGTAGACCGAGCGGCAGAAGGCGACGCCGTCGCCGACGGTCCGGTCGAAGCGGTCGACCAGCACGTCCCGGCCGCGCTCGGTGCCGATCAGGTCGCTGTAGCCGATCCGGACGATGTCGATGCCATCGGCCCGGAGCTGCTCGGCGAGCTGGCGCAGGGAGTCTTCGTCGAAGTGTCCCATCAGAGGTGTCCTCTCCCTGGTCAGTTGGTCGCGTCGGCGGTGTCGAACCGCTCGAGGTCGGCGTTGAGGCCGTCGTAGGCATCAGGCTGGTTGCTCTTGAGATACAACGCCTGCGCGACGCCGATGACCAGAGCCAGGACCAGGAGCCAGGGCAGGTTGGTGATCGCCTTCTCCGTCGAGCCGGCGACGACGTCGAAGTGCGTCACCGCCATGACGACGATGAAGGACAGGCCCACGAAGCCGATGCCGGGGGCGACGAGCGTGCTGCCGAGGTGCGGGTCGCCCGTGCGACGGAAGTGGACGACGATCGACAGGGCGGCGAGCGCCTGCAGGACGACGATCGCCAGCGTGCCGAACCCCAGCATCGCGGGGACGACCTGCAGGATCGGGTCGAGGTCGGCGATCCGGAAGGCGGCCGCGACCAGGAGGGCGAATCCGGCCTGCAGGGTGCCGGCCAGGACCGGCGAGCCGCTCGAGCTGGTGCGGGAGAGCGCCTTCGGGAGGACGCCGGCACGGCCGAGCGAGAAGAGGTAGCGGGTCGCTGAGTTGTGGAAGGCGAGCATCGCGGCGAACAGGCTGACCAGCAGCAGCACCATCATCACCTTCATCATGAACTCGCCGAGGTACTCCGCACCCAGGCTGAAGACCAGGTCACCGGTCTCGAGGTGGTCGATGCTGGCCTGCTGGGCGGCCTCGACCCCGGTGGCGCTGACCACGGCCCAGGTGGTGACGGCGAGCAGGAGCCCGATGATCGTGATGGCCAGGTACGTCGCCCGCGGGATCGTCCTCAGCGGGTTGCGCGCCTCCTCGCCGAACAGCGAGGTGGCCTCGAAGCCGAGGAAGCCGGTGGCGGCGAGCAGCAGGCCGATCGAGAGCGAGCCCGAGGTGATGGCGTCACTCGAGAAGGCGGAGAAGTCGTAGCCGTGCTTGAACAGCACCGCGACGTCGAATATGACCAGGATCGAGGTCTCCAGGACCAGCGAGACGCCGAGCACCTTCGAGCTGAAGTCGATGCCCTTCACGGCCATCAGGTAGGCGATGACCATCGAGGCCGCGCCCCACAGGAACCAGTTGAGGCTCAGCCCGAACAGGAAGTCGATGAGGACCATCATGAAGAAGCCGCTCGTCCCGATCGTCCCGACGACGAAGAAGTTGTAGCCGAGGGTGGCGATGTAGCCCGCCGCGAGGCCGGCCGGGCGGCCGAGCCCCTTCACGACGAAGGCGTAGAAGCCCCCGGCGTTGACCAGCTGGCTCGACATCTTGCCGTAGCCGATGGCGAACAGCAGGAGGACGGCGGCGACCGCCAGGAACGAGAAGGGCGCCCCTCCCCCGTTCCCGAAGGCGATGGCGAGCGAGGCGACCACCACCATGCCCGTCAGGGGCGCCACCGCCGCAAGGACGAGGAACACGATGGCACCGACGCCGAGCGCGTCCTTGCGGAGTGTGGTGTTGACGGTGTCCGGCATCGGGACTCCTTCAGGGTCACGGCGACCTCCACGCGAGATCGTTCGGATCCGTACGATAACCATGATGTGACCCAGGGCACCATCCCCTCGGGACAAATTTCCCTAGAAATGTTTGGCCCCGAACGATTAGGTGGCCGCATGAGGATGGCTAGGCTGGCCACATGCCGGACCGCCACACGCTCGAAGAGACCGAACGGGCGATGAAGGACCACGTCGGGGCCCTGCCCCTCGACTTCGCTGCGGCGAACGCCCTGTCCAACCTGTTCCGCGCCGCGAACGCGGTGCGGACGGAGCTGACCAACCGGGTGCTCCGCCAGCACGACATGACCTGGACGGGATTCGTCGTGCTCTGGGTCGTGTGGATCTGGGACGGCATGGAGACCCGCCACGTGGCCGACTCGGCCGACATCTCCAAGGCGACCCTCACCGGCGTCGTGAAGACGCTCGAGGGTCGTGGCCTGATCCTCCGCGAGGGCGACGAGCACGACCGGCGGCTGGTCCGCCTCCGGCTCACCGACGAGGGCGTGCGCCTGATGGAGGAGATCTACCCCGAGTTCAACGCCGTCGAGTCCGAGATCGTCAGCCAGCTGTCCGACCGCAAGATCAGCGCGTTCACGCGCACCCTGCGCGACGTCGTGAACTCCGTCGAGGCTCAGCAGGACGCGCGCAACGAGGCCAGCGCCGAGGCCTGAGCGACGAGCTCGCCGAACAGGCCGGCCTGGACCGGGTCGTGTGCAGCCGTGTCCTCGGGGTGCCACTGGACACCGAGGTACCACCCCGAGGAGTTCTCCAGCTCGACCGCCTCGATGACGCCGTCCGGCGCGTGCGCGACCGCCCGGAGGCCGGCGCCCAGGCGCCCGATGCCCTGGTGGTGGTAGCACGAGATCGTCGGCGAGGTGCCGACGAGGCGCGCCAGCGCCGTCCCGGGATCGACCGCGATCTCCTGGACGACATGGCGGTGGACCCGCTCCCCCAGGTCCTGGACCAGGTCCCCGCCCAGCGCCACGTTGACGACCTGGTTGCCGCGGCACACGGCCAGCATCGGCAGCCCGGACGCCAGCGCGTGGCGCGCGACCGCGAGGTCGAAGGCGTCCTGCTCCTCGTCGACGTCGTACAGCGACGGGTGGGGCTCCTGTCCGGACCAGTGCGCGGCAAGGTCGCCGCCGCCGGGGAGCAGCACCCCGTCGGCGAACCACAGGCGCTCGCGGACCTCGTCGACGTCGACGGCCGCCCCGGGCGCGGAGGGATGCACCACCAGTGGCTCCCCGCCGGCTGCGTGGACGGCCTCGACGAGCGCGCGCGAGGCCACGTCGGCGCCGTATCTCAGGGCGGATGCCGACGCGGAGAACCGTGCCGGCAGCACGATCAGCGGCCGGCGGCTCATGGCGCGATCAGGGGCGGGAGGTGCTCCTGCACGAAGCGCGTCTCGCGCTCCCAGGCGGCGGCGAACGCGATCACACCGGCATCATCGTGGTTGCGGCCGATGACCTGGAAGCCGATGGGCAGGCCGGATGCGCCGAAGCCCGCCGGCATCGCCAGTGTCGGCGCCCCGAGCAGGGTTCCGATCGCAGTGACCTCCATCCAGCGGTGGTACGTCGCCATCGGGACGCCGTTGACCTCCTTCGGCCAGTGCACCTCGTTGCCCTCGCTGTCGAGGTTGTCGAAGGGCATCAGCTGCGCCGTGGGCAGCAGGACGTAGTCGTACTTCTCGAAGAGCAGCCGGAAGCCCTGGTAGAGGGCGGTGCGCTTCGAGGACGCGTGCCACACCTCCTGCGCGGTGATCGGCCCCTCGCCGTCGATGCCGTTGAGCATGCCCTCGACCTCGTAGGCCGTCTCGGGCTTCACGTACGGCTTCCACGCCGGGTTGTCGTAGACCGGGAAGTTCAGGCTGCCACTGATCCAGTGCCGGAAGACCAGCCAGGTCGGCCACAGGTCGGCGTTGGCGAACGTCCCGCCCGCCTGGTTGAGGTTGTCGATCCTGTCGACCTTCGCCCCGAGCGCCCGCATCCTGTCCACGGCGGCGCCAGTCACGGCCAGGACCTCCGGCTCGATCGGCAGGTAGCCACCCAGGTCGGCCATCCAGGCGACCTTCACACCGCGCAGCGACGTGCGCCGCACGGTGGTGAACACCTTCGGGTCCTCGTCGAGCGAGAGCGGCACGCGGGCGTCGTACCCGGCCATCGTCGAGAGCAGGAGGGACAGGTCACGGGCATCGCGCGCGATCGGGCCCGTGGCGCCGCCCTGCTGGACGAACTGCTCACCCCCCAGCTCAGGCGTGCGACCGAACGACGGCCGCAGGCCGAGCACGTTGTTCCAGCCGGGCGGGTTGCGCAGCGAGCCGAAGAAGTCGCTGCCGTCCGCGACGGGAAGCATCCGCAGCGCCACGGCCGCGGCAGCACCGCCGCTGCTGCCGCCGGCCGACTTGGTCGGGTCGTAGGCGTTGCCCGTCGTCCCGTAGACCAGGTTGTAGGTGTGCGACCCGACGCCGAACTCCGGGAGGTTCGTCTTGCCGATGAAGATCGCCCCGGCCGCGCGGATCCGCTCGACGAGGAGGGCGTCACTCGTGGCTGGTGGGTTGAACGGCACTCCCGGCTGGCCGAAGAAGCCGACCGTCGTGGTCATGCCCTTCACGTTCCACTGGTCCTTCACCGCCTGCGGGAAGCCGTGCATCCAGCCCTGGTAGGTGCCCTTCGCGAGCAGCGCGTCCTTCTCCGCGGCCTCGGCCAGCAGCTCGGCGCGCGGGCGCAGCGCCACGATGGCGTTGACGGCCGGGTTCACCTCGTCGATGTGGTCCAGGTAGGCCGTCATCACCTCGACGCAGGTCACCTTGCCCTGCCGGATCGCGACGGCGAGCTCGGCCGCCGACCACCGCACGATGCGCCGGAGGTCGGCCGGGCGCCTCACCTTCGGCCAGGCCACCTCGGGCGCCGCGGCCCGGGCCGCTCCGGCGACGCCGACCGTGACGGCGGCGGTCGTCGCCCCGGCGACCAGGGAACGGCGGGACAGGCGCCCCACGCCGTCCCGCACGTCGGAGCGGGGGCCTTCGGGCTGCTCGGATGCCATCGCGTCGTCCTCTCGGGGATGCCAGGTCGTTTCGATACGAACGATCTCGTTCGGGTCCGAACGTATTGGCATGACGCGGATCACGCAAGAGGGTGTTTCGGCGGTCGGGCGAACCAGGGGTGACGCCGTACGAGACGGTCGCCCCCGCGCTCGCCTACGGCGTGACCGGGCGGGGTCAGCCGACGCGGAACCAGTTCCAGTCGGCGGGCGACACGCGCTGCGGCGCGGTCACCTCGCCGTCCGAGGCGCCTCCGTCGATCGTCTGGTAACGAAAGAGTCGCCGGAAGCGTGCCACCCCGGTGGTGCGGTTGACCGAGAAGAGGGACGCGTACGGCCGCATCCGGGCGTAGTTGGGCTGGTAGCAGTGGCCGGCCTCCAGTCCCGTCGTCCCGCCGAAGCCGGACGTGCGCAATGCGGCAGTCGTGCTGTCGGCGTCCTTGTCCACCACGACACGCAGGGCTCCGGCGCGGTCGGTGTAGTAGAGCCGCACGCCGCGCTCCGAGCCGATCCCCGTGATGGCCGTGGCACCCGTGATCCGCACCGGCAGGGTCACCCTCCCGGACAGGCGGAAGCCGCGGTCGGTGAACGTGGCACGGCGCAGCCACCCGTCGGCACCGACCCAGTAGAGCCACCGGTCGGCGAACGTGATCAGCCGCGTGGGATAACCACTCCCCATCACCTTCAGGACACGCAGTCGCAGGTTGGCGCTGCCGGCGGCCCACTCGGCGCGCACGACCCGCACGCGGCCGTCCGTGCCAGGTACGACGTGATAGGAGATCTCGTGGCCCGGCCACACCTCGTTGCCGATGATGCCCCAGGAGACAGGACGCCACGGGAACGTCACCCTGCTGGTCTTCGCCACCGTGACGCCGGTGTTG
>DATLIG010000261.1:0-3375 GCA_035539555.1 Nocardioides sp.
GGACGCCTTCGGCGTCTTCGCCGAGGAGTTCGCCCGGTTCATGGGTACGGCGACCTTCCTCATCTACATGACGCTCTTCGTCGTCGTCTGGATCGGGTGGAACCTCGCCGCGCCCGACGACCTGCGCTGGGACGGCTACCCGTTCATCTTCCTGACGCTGATGCTGAGCCTGCAGGCGTCGTACGCCGCCCCGCTGATCCTGCTCGCGCAGAACCGCCAGGAGGCCCGCGACCGCGTCGTCGCCGAGCAGGACCGCCAGGCCGATGCGCGGGCGCACGCCGACATGGAGTTCCTCGCTCGCGAGATGGCGTCGCTGCGGATGGCGGTCGGCGAGGTCGCCACCCGCGACTACATCCGCTCGGAGCTGCGCTCGCTGCTCTCGGAGCTCGACGACCGCGCCGAGGAGCGCGAGGAGGACCGTGCGGCGTCTCACGAGGACGCCGACGACAGGTCACAGCCGCCCACTGCCTAAACTGCGTAGTTGTGAGCAACACGCAGCAGTCGCCCTCCGTCGAGCAGGTCATGACGGCCCTGAGCCGGGTCAACGACCCGGAGATCAAGCGGCCCATCACCGAGCTCGGGATGGTCGACAGTGTCGACATCGCTCCGGGGGACGGCGGATCGGTCGTCTCGGTCAAGGCACTGCTGACCGTGGCCGGCTGCCCGCTCAAGGACACCATCACCCGTGACGTCACCGCTGCCGTCGCCGCCGTCCCCGGCGTGACCAGCGTCAACGTCGAGCTGGGCGTGATGACCTCCGAGCAGCGCTCGGGCCTGCACGAGACGCTGCGCGGCGGCCAGGCGGAGCGGGAGATCCCGTTCGCCAAGCCCGGCTCGCTGACCAAGGTCTTCGCGATCGCGTCCGGCAAGGGCGGCGTCGGCAAGTCCTCGGTGACCGTCAACCTCGCGCTCGCGCTGGCGAAGGCGGGCCGCAAGGTCGGCGTCGTCGACGCCGACATCTACGGCCACTCGGTGCCCGCGATGATGGGCGTCGCCGACTCGCGGCCGACCCAGGTCGAGGACCTGATCATGCCGGTGCCGACGGCCTCCGGCGTCTCGGTCATCTCGATCGGCATGCTCAAGCCCAAGCGCGAGCAGGTCGTCGCGTGGCGCGGGCCGATGCTCGACCGGGCGCTGGTCCAGATGCTCGCGGACGTCTACTGGGGCGACCTCGACGTCCTGCTCCTCGACCTGCCGCCGGGCACCGGCGACGTGGCGATCTCGATGGGCCAGCACCTGCCGGGTGCGGAGGTCGTCGTGGTGACCACGCCGCAGGAGGCCGCTGCCGAGGTCGCCGAGCGGGCCGGCACGATGGCCTCGATGATGCACCAGCGCGTCGTCGGTGTCGTCGAGAACATGTCGTACCTCCCCTGCCCCCACTGCACCGCCGAGGGCAAGGAGCACAAGCTGGAGATCTTCGGCTCCGGCGGCGGCGACCGGGTTGCCGAGACGTTGTCGCAGCGCTTCGGGTACGACGTTCCCCTCCTCGGCTCGATCCCGCTCGACGTCTCGCTCCGCGAGGGTGGCGACGCCGGGAAGCCGATCGTCGAGTCGGACCCGACCTCGCCGGCCGCGACGGCGCTCACCGCGATCGCCGACCGCCTCGACGGCCGCGGCCGTGGGCTGGCGGGCCTCCAGCTCGGCCTGACGCCGACCAGCAAGTTCTGATCCGAACCACCACACCGACCACACGGGCGACACGGCGCGGGCGAGGCAGGGGACCACGATGTTCGGAATCGGCTTCGGCGAGCTGGTCGTCATCGCCTTCCTCGCGGTGCTCGTGTTCGGCCCGGACCGGCTGCCCGAGCTCGCCCAGCAGGCCGGTCGCTTCGTGCGGCAGCTGCGCAAGTTCGCCAACAACGCCCGCGACGAGCTGCGCACCGAGCTCGGCCCCGAGTACGCCGACCTCGAGCTCGCCGACCTCGACCCGCGCGCGATCGTCCGCAAGCACATCGCCGAGGCGATGGCGGAGCTCGACGAGCTGGAGGACGTGATCCGCGAGGATGCGCCCGACGAGGAGCGCCCCGAGCCGCTGGCCGAGGGTGAGCGGCCGCCGTACGACGTCGACGCCACCTAGCGCGGGCCGGGCGACCTCCTCGACGAACGGCGTCAGGCGCGCGACTGGGCCGCGGCGAGCGCCGTGAACGCGATCAGCACCGTGCGACGGTCCTCGCCCTCGACGAGCTCGCAGAAGTCCGCACCGACCCGCCGCAGCACGCCGTCGTGACGTCCCCCGTCGGCCAGGTGGACGACGCACTCCTCCCCCGCCTCGGCGACCCGGCGCAGCGCGGAGGCCAGGCCCAGCCGGGTCAACGGTGACCACGCGACCTCGGGGACGGAGCGGATCGAGGCACCCTCGACGGTCGTGACCGCGGTGGCGTTGACGACCCAGTCGTGGTCGCCGGCCGAGAGCAGCAACCAGCCGTCGGCGACCCGCTCGACCGTGCCGGCCACCTGTCCGACGCCCCGGAGGCCGAGGGTCACCGTGGTGCCGATGCTGGCCATCAGGCGGCTGGCGAGACTGACCTGCTGGTACTCCGCGCGGCTGCGGTCGGCCACCTCGGCCAGCCGGTCCGCGGCGTGGAGGGCGCTCGCCTGGTCCTCGAGGTCGTCGAAGAGCGCGAACAGCTCGTCCTCCCAGCCCATGGCGTCCACCTTCGCACGGCACACCGGGCGTCGCCCCCGCGGGGCTGTGGACAAACGTTTGACCAACGGCGCGAACAGGCTCATCCTGAATCAAACGGAAGCAAACGCAAAGGTTCTCTCGGGATGGACGACGCGACTTCTGCCGTTCGGCAACGGGCGGCGCTGCTGTGGCTGGTGGTCACCGCCGGCACCGCCGGGCTGGTGGCGACCGCCGGCCCCGCCGTCGGGCTGCTGCGCCCGGACGCGAGCTTCGCCGACCTGCTGGTCGGCAGCTGCGCCCTCGCCACCATCGCCGCGGCCGGGCTGCTGTGGCTGGCCACCGCCGACGTCGCCTGGCAGCAGCTCCGCACCCCCGGCGCCGGCGGACGCGGCGGGCGACCGATCGGGCCGGTGCGCTCGCTCCTCCTGGCCGCCTGCGGCGTCGCGGCCGTGGCCGGCCCGGCCGCTGCCGTCGGCGGCGACGGCCCCACTCCCTCCCTGAACGGACTGCCGCTGCCCGACCGTGCCACCGGCTCCCCGGCGGAGCAGAGCACCGACGACCGGGTCCCCACCGTGCAGGTCCGGCCCGGCGACAGCCTGTGGGCGATCGCTGCTCGCACGCTGGGCCCTGACGCGTCGGCGGCCGACATCTCGTCGTACTGGCACCGGGTGCACGCGCTCAACGCGGCCGCCATCGGCGCCGACCCCGATCTCCTCCACCCCGGGCAGCAGCTCCGGTTGCCGCCATCC
>DATLIG010000262.1:0-15002 GCA_035539555.1 Nocardioides sp.
CCGGGACGGGGGCCGGGACCGGGGCCGGGGCCGCTGCCGTACGGCGGGTAGCCGCTGCCGCTGCCGTAGGGATTCGGCGGCGGGGCGACCGGCCACTGCTGCTGCTGCGGCTGCGGCGGGCCGGGCGCGACCGGCGGGACCGGCTGGTGCGGCTGGTGCGGCTGCTGCGGCGCGGGTCCGGGAGCCCCTTTCTCCAGCGACGGGGGCTGCTGCGGGACGTGCTGGGTCGGCTGCTGGTCCGGTGGCGGCTGCGTCACGCGCCCTTCCTACCCTGCGCGACGGTCCGGGAACCAGACGCCCGGCCGCAAAAGACGACGGCCGCCCCGGAAGACCGGGGCGGCCGTCGTACGGCGCTTCAGGGGATCAGAACGACGCCTCGTCGAGCTCCATCACGTCCAGGTTGGTGCCCTTGGCGATGGTGAGCTCGGCCGACACGCGCGGCAGGTTGAGCTGCGCGAACCACTGGGCGGCAGCGACCTTGCCCTCGTAGTAGGCCTTGTCCGAGCCGGCGTCGCCGCCGAGCTTGGCGAGCGCGACCTCGGCGCCGCGGAGCAGCAGCCAGGCGCAGACCACGTCACCCAGCGCCATGAGGACGCGCGTGGTGTTGAGGCCGACCTTGTAGATGTTCTTGATGTCGTCCTGCGCGGACATGAGGTCGTTGATCATCAGCCCGACCAGCGCCTCGGCGTCGGCGAGCGCGTTCGCGAGGAGCTCGCGCTCGTTCTTCAGCCGGCCGTTGCCCGCCTCGGACTCGATGAACGACTTGATCTCGGCCGCGAGGTGGCCCAGCGCCTTGCCCTGGTCCTTGACGATCTTGCGGAAGAAGAAGTCCTGGCCCTGGATCGCGGTGGTGCCCTCGTACAGGGTGTCGATCTTGGCGTCGCGGACGTACTGCTCGATCGGGTACTCCTGCAGGAAGCCCGAGCCACCGAAGGTCTGCAGCGACTCGGTGCCCAGCAGCACCCACGAGCGCTCCGAGCCGTAGCCCTTGACGATCGGGAGCAGCAGGTCGTTGACGGCCTCCGCGAGCTCGTCGCGCTCACCGGCGGCCTTGGCCAGCTGGACCTTGTCCTGCCAGGTCGAGGTGTAGATGACCAGCGAGCGCATCGCCTCGGCGAACGACTTCTGGGTCATCAGCGAGCGACGCACGTCGGGGTGGTGGGTGATGGTCACGCGCGGCGCGGCCTTGTCGGCCGACTGCGTCAGGTCGGCGCCCTGGACGCGCTCCTTGGCGTACTCGAGCGCGTTGAGGTAGCCGGTCGACAGCGTCGCGATGGCCTTCGTGCCGACCATCATGCGGGCGTTCTCGATGACGTCGAACATCTGGCGGATGCCGTCGTGGACCTCGCCCAGCAGCCAGCCCTGCGCGGGCTCGCCGCCGCCGACCTGCGGGTCGCCGAAGGTGAGCTCGCAGGTGTTGGACACCTTGATGCCCATCTTGTGCTCGACGTTGGTGACGTAGACGCCGTTGCGCTCGCCGGTCAGCTCGCCGGTCTGGTGGTCGAAGTGGTACTTCGGGACGAGGAAGAGCGAGAGACCCTTCGTGCCCGGGCCGCCGATGCCCTCGACGCCCTTCGGGCGGGCGAGGACCAGATGCATGATGTTCTCCTGCAGGTCCGACTCCGCGCTGGTGATGAAGCGCTTGACGCCGGAGATGTTCCAGGAGCCGTCCTCGTTGGGCGTGGCGAAGGTCTTGCCGGCGCCCACGTCGGAGCCCGCGTCGGGCTCGGTCAGCACCATGGTGGCGCCCCAGAGGCGCTCGACCATGATCTCGGCGATGCGGACGTCGCGCTCGACGCCGTTGGCGTTCTTGAAGACGACCGAGCCCATCGACGGACCGGTGCAGTACATCCAGATCGGCGCCTGCGCACCGAGCACCATCTCGCCGCTGGCCCACACCAGCGACGGCGGCGCGGTGGTGCCGCCGATCTCCTCCGGCAGGCCCAGGCCCCAGAAGCCGGACTCCATCCAGGTGTCGTACGACTTCTTGAACGACGCCGGGAGGGGCGCGGTGTTGGTCTTGGGGTCGAACACCGGCGGGTTGCGGTCCGAGTCGACGAAGGACGCCGCGAGGTCTTCGCGGGCGATGCGCTCCACCTCGGAGAGGATCTCGCGCGCGGTGTCGGCGTCCATCTCCTCGTAGAGGCCGGTGCCGAGGTAGTCCTGCACGTTGAAGAGCTCGAAGAGGTTGAACTCGATGTCGCGCAGGTTGCTCTTGTAGTGGCTCACTGTTCCCACCGTTTCCAGATCGGAATGCTTGGTTGTCGTGGCGGCTACTCGCCAGTAACTTCCATGATACGGGCGGTGCTAACAGCCGGCAAGCACGGGGTACGACGAATCGCTCACACCCGTTCCTCGCAGGCTTCACCCGACCCAATCGCCACTGCGACGACTGGATCGAGTGATTCGATCGACCAATCTGCGAGACTGGCCCCATGCGCGTCTCCGCCAAGTCCGACTACGCCCTGCGCGCCCTCATCGCGATGACGGGGCGGTCCGACGGCCGTGCTGTGAGCGCCGAGGAGCTCGGTCGCCTCCAGGACATTCCCCACGGCTTCCTCCAGGCGATCCTCGCCGACCTGCGTCGCGCGGGCATCGTGATGTCGCAGCGCGGCCAGTCGGGCGGTTGGCGGATGGCCCGCGAGGCCGCCGCCGTCTCGGTCGCCGACGTGATCCGCGCCGTCGACGGCCCGCTCGTGTCGGTCTACGGACTCCGGCCCGAGGCGGTCAACTACAACGAGTCCGCCGAGGTCCTCCAGCACGTGTGGATCGCCGCGCGCCGCGCCCTGCGCGAGGTCTTCGAGGACGTCTCGATCCAGCAGCTCGCCGACGGCGAGCTGCCCGAGGCGGTGACGTCGCGAACCGCCGACGAGGACGCCTGGGCTCCCCACTGACCTGATCGGCGTCGTCGGCGAGACGGCTTGGGACCCCCGCCTGACTCTGGGCCCAACGACTCAGCCGGCTGGTCGAGCCACCGATGCGGCTGGCATGCGTCGTGTCCTGCTCGCCCTCGCCCTCGGGTTCGCCCTCGTCGTACCGGCCGTCACGGGGATGTCCGGGGCGCCCACCCGGGAGGGGCGCTGCCCCACGGGTGACACCCTCGACTGGGCGCTGCCCGGCGCCTGCGAGCACGTCGACGAGGCGCCGCCCGGTGTCGACCCGACGGTCCCGGTCCCGACGACCGAGCTGAGGCAGCGCGACGGAGGTGGCGCGGAGGCGTACGCCGCGGCCGAGGAGCTGGGCGTCCCCGCGCCGGCGCAGGCGGCCGCCGCCAGCTCGGCGGTGACGTGCGAGGGCGACGGCAGCAGCGGCTACCGCACCCAGGCGATGTACGTCGTCGAGGCCGGCCGCACGAACCGGTTCGCCGCGCTGCAGGGGAGCTTCCAGCTCTGGGCGGCGGGCGTCGACGACGTGATGAACCGCTCGGCGGCCCTGACCGGTGGCGTCCGGCACGTCCGCTTCGTCACCGACACCGACGGCAGCACCTGCGTCGCCCGGGTGCTCAACGTGACCGTCCCGGCCGGGGCGATGTCGTCCTTCGGCGCGACCGTCTCCGCGGTGCAGGCACTCGGCTACACCGACCCGGCGCGCAAGTACCTCATGTGGACCGACGCGACCGTCCTGTGCGGCGTGGCGTCGATGTACCCGAACGACACCGACGGCCAGGGCAATCCCAACAACGGCAGCTACGCGCAGTACGCCCGGATCGACTCCGGCTGCTGGGGATTCGGCGACGGCGCCGCCCAGCACTCGGTCGAGGCCCACGAGCTGCTGCACACCTTCGGCGGCGTCATGAGCACCGCACCGCACGGCACCCGCGCCGGCCACTGCTGGGACGAGTCGGACACCATGTGCTACGCCGACGGCGGCGGGTTCGCGATGCAGCAGGTGTGCCCGGCCGAGCGGGAGTACCTCCTCGACTGCAACAACGACGACTACTACTCGACGTACCCGGACCCGGGCAGTTGGCTCGACGGCCACTGGAACGCCGCCGACTCGCGGTTCCTGATCGGTGGCGGCAACGGCAGCGGCGGCGGCACGCCCGGTGCGCCGACCGTCCTGGGCGCCTCGATCGCGGTCAACAACCCCGCGATCCCCGGCCTGGGCACCCAGGCGTCGGCGACCCCGTCGCTCCCGACCGGGCGGACGGTGACGAGCGTGCAGTGGAAGTCGGCGAAGGCGGACTGCACGTTCACGGCGCCGACGTCGCTGCAGACCGAGGTCGCCTGCAACGCCACCGCGACCACCGCGACGACGGTGACCGTCACCATCACCGACTCCACCGGCGCCACGAAGTCGGTCACCAGCCCGCTCACCTTCGCGACCGGGACCGCCCGCCCGGTGACGATCGCCCTCGGCGCCGCCGGCCAGTCGCCGGCGGACGGCGGCACCGCGGCCGTGTGCACCGGCGCCGCCTTCCCGCTCACGGCCACGGTCGTCGACACCGCCAGCGGCCGCCCCGTGAAGGGCCTGGCCACCTCGCTGACCAAGCAGACCGCGACGATGACGGCGCCAGCCAGCGCGGGCGCCCCCGTCACCGCGACCGCCGGGATCGCGACGCAGTCCCAGACGGCGACCGTCAGCACGACCTACCGCGGCCGCACGGCCGCGGGGAGCGTGTACGCCGCCGCCGGCCCCGCGACCCTCGTCGCCTCCCCCTCCCGGTGCACCACCGCGGCCACGGCGGAGCTTGCCGACGACACCGTCTGGTACGGCGACCCGGTGACCCTCTCCGGCAACCTCACCGCGACCGCGGGCGGTGCCACCGTGGTGCCCTCGGGCGTGAGCCTGGCCGCGAAGCTGACCACGCCGGCCGGCAAGGTGCTCACCCTCGGCTCGGCGAAGACCACCACGGACGGGAGCTTCACGCTCGCGGTGAAGCCCACGGCGACCGGCACCGTGACCGTCTCGCTGCCCGCGGGCACGGCGTACACGGGAGCGGTGGCGGACGCCGGCACGATCACCGTGGAGGTGCCGGCGACGCTGGTCACCGGCGCGGTCGACAAGACCGACGTCGGCTACGGCCAGTCGGTCGTGGTGACCGGCACCCTGCGCCGCGACGCCGGCGGAACCGCCACTCCCCTCGCGAGCAAGTCGGTCAGCGTCCTCGTGACGCCACCGGGCGGCACGGCGGTGCGGGTCGGCGCCGGGACGACGAAGGCCGACGGCTCCTTCGCCGCCACGGTCGCGCTCAAGGTGAGCGGCACGCTGTCCGTCTCGTACGCCGGCACGGCCGGCCAGCCCGCGGCCAGCACCGCCGTCGGGTCCGTCACCGCCGGCACCTGGAGCACGGCCGTCACCGCCAGCGCCTCGGCCTCCTCGGTCGCCCTGGGCGGGTCGGTGACGATCACCGGCAGCGTGGCCCGGACCTACGCCGGCGCGACGTCACCGGCTCCCGCGCTGCGGGTGAAGGTGACCTTCCGCGCGACGGGGAGCAGCACGACGACGCTGGTGTCGTCGGTGACGACGACGGCGACCGGGACGTTCACCGCCCGGGTCTACCCGAAGGCGAGCGGGACCTGGACGGTGACGCTGTCCGACGTGCCGGGCTACGCGAACGACAGCAGCGACCCGCTGGCGGTGACCGTCAGCTGAGTCCGGCCGTCCTCAGGCGACGTCGTCGAGCTTGCCGAGCTTCTTCTTGAGCTTGCGGCGCTTACGGTCGAGCTCCTCGAGCCGGACCTCGAGCGAGGCGTTGCGGCGGGCGAGCCGCTCGAGCTCGCGCCGGGCGTCCGGCAGGGACTGGACGACCGGGGCGGCACTGGGGACCGCATCGAGGCGCAGCGACGCCGTACCGAAGCCGACGAGCTTGCCGAACGCCTTCCACACGTCGGCCGACTCCCTGCCATCGGTCTCGACCACGTGCAGGCGCTCGGGCTTGCGAACGGCGGCGGACCAGCGGGCGACAGTGGCCGCCTCGTCGTCGTTGCCCGTCGTCACGACGACGTGTACCTGGTAGCCGGCGAGCGCGTCGACGAGCAGGGCGACCTGCTCGGTCGTGGCGGCGGCGAGCAGGGCCTGGCTGAAGACGAGGTCGGCCCTCGCCTTGTGCGCGCGGCGGACGAGCCGGGCCCACTGGCCCTCGACGTCGGCGCGCTTGAGACCCCAGTCCTTGTGCGAGCGGGTCATCTCGACGCCGGCACGGAAGCTCTCCGCGGGCGTGCGCGCGACGGAGGCGACTCCGAGCTCCACGAGCGCCTCGTGGTGGTGGGCGAGCGCGGGTTCGATCACGTCGCCGGCACCCGGCATGCCGACGTGGATCCACGCCTTGAGCTTCTTGGCCATGCCGCCACGGTGGCAGCGCTCGATGAGCGGTCCGTGAACAGGCGGCGACAACGCTTGTAACTACGTGTCCTTGCCTCTACCCGGGCGCTGTGACCTGTGGAGACCGACACGATCACGACCCACCACCAACCGCCACCCGACTAGAACCTGTTCTAGATTCGGCCTACGATGACCCCATGATCACCTCCGACGCGATCGTCTGGAACGCCCCCGACGACCCGCACCCGGCCCGCGCCGCCTCGCAGCGCTCCTACTCCGCCGTGGCCAAGGGCGACCTCGCCGAGTGGCTGACGGTGTACGCCGAGGACGCGGTCCTCGAGGACCCGGTCGGCCCGTCGATGTTCGACCCCGAGGGCACGGGCCACCACGGGCACGCGGGGATCTCCGCCTTCTGGGAGAAGGCGATCGCGCCGATCGAGACCTTCGAGTTCCAGATCAACGACTCGTTCGCCAACCCGGGCAGCAACACCTGCGCCAACATCGGCCGGATCAAGACCTCGTTCGCCGACGGCTCCCACACGACGACCGACCTGATCATGGTCTACGTCGTCGACGACGAGGGCCGCGTGACGTCGATGAAGGCGTTCTGGGAGCCGGACCGGACGATGGCGAGCTTCACCGCCGCGGGCTGACGTCCACCACGGTCCGGGGCATGCTGGCCCGGTGACCGACTTGCGCGAACAGCACGTCCCGACCCCGCTCGGTCGCCTGCGCGTGCAGGTCGGCGGCGAGGGCCCGGCGATGCTGTTCTGGCCGAGCCTGCTGATGACCGGCGACCTGTGGCTCGGCCAGGCCACGCACTTCTCGGCCACCCATCGGGTCGTGCTCGTCGACCCTCCCGGGCACGGCGGGAGCGAGCCGCTGACGGCGCCGTTCACCTTCGCCGAGTGCGCGGACACGATCGCCGCGGTCCTCGACGGCGTCGGCGCGGCAGACGCGGACATCGTCGGCAACTCCTGGGGCGGCATGGTCGGCGCCACCTTCGCCGCCACCCACCCCGGCCGCGTCCGGCACGCGGTGCTGATGAACGCGACGGCCTCCGCGGCCGGCCGGCGACAGCGGCTGGAGTTCGGCCTGATGCTCCGGGTGGCACGGCTGCTCGGTGGGATCCGGCCGCCTCTCACCTCCCGCGCCCTCGCCGCCTTCCTGGGACCGACCACGATGCGCGAGCGGCCCGCCGTGGTCGACTCCGTGCGCCGCAGCATCGAGTCGGTCGCCATCGCGTCGGGCGCGTGGGCGGTGCGGAGCGTCGTACCGGACCGGCCGGACCAGCGTGCCCTGCTCGGCCGGATCACGGCACCCACGCTGGTGGTCGCCGGCCGCGAGGACGCGACCTTCCCGGTCGCGGAGACGCGGGCGATGGCCGAGGCGATCCCCGGTGCGCGCTTCGAGGTGCTGGACGGCGTCGCCCACCTCGCTGCCGTCGAGGACCCCGCGCGGGTGAACGCCCTCGTCGCGGACTTCATCGCCCGCTGACGCCCGGAAAACGGGTGGCGCGGCTCCGTAGGGTGGATCGACGTGAGCCCCCTGACCGAGCAACAGATCCGCGCCTCCTTCGTGAACTGCTCGAAGGGCGAGGCGAAGCGGCTCAACGTCCCACGACAGCTCGCGGAGCAGCCGTGGGACGACCTGGACTTCCTCGGTTGGCGCGACCCGCAGTCGCGGACGCGGGCGTACCTCGTCGCGGAGCGGGCCGGCTCGTTGGTGGGCGTGGTGCTGCGGGCGTCCGACGGGAGCGGCGGCGTACCGCGGAAGAACCTGTGCACGCTCTGCCTCACCCCGCACTCCGCCGGTGGCGTGGTGCTGCTGGTCGCACCGCGGGCCGGGAAGGCCGGCCAGAACGGCGACTCCGTCGGCACCTACATCTGTGCCGACCTGCAGTGCTCGCTGTACGTCCGCGGGAAGCGGGTGACCGACCAGGGCAAGCTGCCCGAGTCGCTGACGGTGGAGCAGAAGGTCGCGCGGCTCGACGAGAACCTCGAGGCGTTCCTGCGTCGCGTCGGGTGACGGGCCTCAGCCCACGCCGTCCAGCGCACCGCATGCCTTCAGGCGGGCGTGGAGGGCGCCGTCCTCGTCCGCACGGATCCGGGTGCCCTTCGAGGCGAAGTACTTGCTGTCGGCCTCCTGCCACACCTCGGTGCCGTCCGCGCAGTGCCAGTACCCGGCCTCCGGGTTGTAGCCCTCGGTCCCGTCGTCGCACGTGACGTAGTCCTCGGGCAGCCGCTCTCCCAGGACCCAGATCTCGGCGCACGGCTGCAGGTCCGACGAGAGGTCGTCGCCCGCGCCGCCAGCGGTGCCCGCGTCCTCGCCGCACCCCGCCGTCAGGACCAGGCCCGCCAGGAGCATCGCCAGGCACGCGCGGCGATGCCGGCGCACGGCGCGGTCAGGCACGGGTCGCCGCCTCGACCCAGTTGACCAGGGGGCGCAGCCGGCGCCAGTCGTCGCGCACCCGGTCGAGCAGCTCGGCCGTGTGCACGAACGGCTCGAAGCCGTAGGAGCGCATCCCGAGCACGGTCTTCATCCGCAACAGGTCGATGCGCGGGTGGTCCTTGTCGTAGCCACGCGGCACGGTCTTGAGCCGCTCCCCGGCGACCTCGAAGCCGCCCTTCTCGAGGTCGCGCAGGATCCGCTGCAGCGCCTTGCCGGACTTGTCGTCGGCCATCGCCTCGCGCAGCGCCGCCAGCCGCTCGCCGCCCGCCTCGTAGATGCCGCCGCCGACCCGTACGCCGGGTGCCGCCACTTCGACGTACCAACCCGTCGCCGGGGCGATGCCCACGAACGCGCCCTGGTGGGTCTTGTAGGGCGTCTTGTCCTTGGCGAAGCGCACGTCGCGGTAGGGGCGGAACACCTTCGCGGCGCCGAACTCCTGCGCCAGCGCGTCGGTCAACGCCACCATCGGCGCCTTCACCTGCTCGGTGTAGACGTCCTTGTGCGCCTCCCAGAACGACTTGGTGTTGTCGACCTCGAGGTCGTCGTAGAAGTCGAGGGCGGCGACGGGGAAACCGGTGAACTCCACGTCAGGAGGGTACGGCGGGCGGCTGCTCCACGACGCGTGGGACCGGGACGTTCCAGCGCAGCGCGTGCTGGACCGCGACGACCATCGCCTCGTCGTCCGTCGGGTCGTCGGGGTCGTACCAGACCGTCGTGCGTTGCCCGTCCACGAGGATGCCGTGCTGGGGGATCGTCATCCGGCGGTGCAGGCGGTAGGTGTGCTCGCCCACGTCGAACCGGAAGGTCACCGTGGTGATGACGTTCGACGCCTCCTCGAAGTCGTGCGGGTCCAGGCCCGAGTCGAGCACGGTGGCCGGGACGGCCGCGCCGCGCGCGATCAGGTCCAGCTCGTGGCGGTGGCGACGGCGACGTCGTCGTACGCCGGCAGAGGCGAGCAGCATCGCCGTCGCACCGGCGGCGGCGAGACCGAAGGCGGTCGCGACGTACCAGCCGGTGACGCCGAGCTCGCGCGCGGCGAGCAGGACGCCGAGGGCCGAGGCCGGGAGGAAGGTCGCCCAGGAGTGCAGCTGGCCGACCGACAGCGGGTGGCTGTCGGCCATGAACGCCCACATCACCCAACCGACGACCGCGACGACCAGGCCGCCGAGTGCGATCATGCCGATGTCACCGTCGGCGACGTAGGCCGGTGGCGCGTCGTCGTACCCGTCGATGGCGGTGCACCCGAAGCCGTAGCCGGCGAGCGCACCACCGACCAGCAGGAGGGCCTGCGCGACCGTCAGCCCGACGCCGTGCGTGGGGCGTGGGGTGAACCGGAACGGGGGCGGCTCCGAGATGGCCATGCGCCATGACACCGCCTCAGCGGCAGTTTCGGCAAGAGGTCTCACCAGTGACCTCCGATACTGGCAGCATGGCGAAGCGATGGAGTGACCTCGACCCCCGCACACGCAAGGCGATCCTCGCCGTCGGCGCCCTCGACGGTGCCCTGAAGGCCGTCGCGCTCATCGACCTCAAACGGCGCACGGCCGACGAGGTGCGCGGTTCCCGGAAGGCCTGGGCCGCAGCGCTGACGTTCGTGAACTCGGCGGGGGTGCTGCCGGTCGTCTACCTGCTCCGCGGCCGACGTCGGGCCAGCTGAGGGGCGGAACGCCCAACTCGACGCGCGGAACCGGCAACTCGACGCGCGGAACCGGCAACTCGACGCGCGGCCATCAAACGGAGCGGATGACGAGGTTCGAACTCGCGACATTCAGCTTGGGAAGCTGACGCTCTACCAACTGAGCTACATCCGCATGCTCCGGTCTCCCGGAGCGTGGAGGATGCTACCCGATGGGTGCGAGCACCGGTCGCTTCGGCTCCACCCCGTCACCCGACGAGCGCCCGGTGACGCGCCGGTGGACCCACGGCGCCAGGTGCGTGCGGGCCCAGGCCAGGGTGGCGGCGCGCTGCTCGCGCGCGCTGAGGACGGGTACGACGCCCGGCGGGATCGGCTGCAGGTCGTGCTCGATGCCGAGGGCGTCCAGCGCGGCGATCGCGATGGACTGGTGACCCACGGCGTTGAGGTGCAGCCGGTCCTCGTCCATGACCTCGGCGACGGTCCAGTCGCGCATCCGCCACATGTCGACGACGGTGGCGCCGTGCCTCTCGGCGATCTCGCGGACCCACTCGTTGAAGATCGCGGTGCGGCCGCGGATCACCTTGATGACTCCGTTGAGCCCCGGGTCGGCGATCGTGAACATCACGACGTGCGCGCCGCCTGCAGCGAGCCGGCCGATCGCGTCGTCGTAGGTCGCGGCGAGGGCATCGATGTCGACCTTGGGCCGCAGCACGTCGTTGCCGCCGCCGTGGATGGAGACCAGGTCGGGCGCGAGGGCGAGCGCGGCGTCGACCTGCTCGTCGATGATCGCGGGCAGCTTGCGGCCGCGGATGGCGAGGTTGGCGTACCCGAAGTCCTTCCCGGCGGCGGCAGCCGCGACGGCGAGTCCCTCGGCGGTCCGGTCGGCCCAGCCGCGCAGTCCGTTGGGGCGGGCCGGGTCGGGGTCGCCGACCCCTTCGGTGAACGAGTCGCCGAGGGCGACGTACTTGCTGAAGGTCACCTCGGCATTCTGCGCCCGTGATCGGGGCCACTCGCAACCGGCACCGGCAGGTAGGGTGCGGTCCGTGCTGCTCAGCGACCGCGACATCACCGCCGAGATCGACGCCGGCCGGATCGGCCTGGAGCCCTACGACCCGGGGCTGATGCAGCCGTCGTCGGTCGACTTCCGGCTGGACCGGTTCTTCCGGGTCTTCGACAACCACAAGTACCCGTCGATCGACCCGGCGGCGGACCAGTCGGACCTGACCCGCGTGGTCGAGCCGGAGGGCGACGAGCCGTTCATCCTGCACCCGGGCGAGTTCGTCCTCGGATCGACGTACGAGGTCGTCACGCTGCCCGACGACATCGCCGCACGCGTCGAGGGCAAGTCGTCCCTGGGGCGCCTGGGGCTGCTGACGCACGCGACCGCCGGCTTCGTCGACCCGGGCTTCTCGGGTCACGTGACGCTCGAGCTCGCCAACGTGGCGACCCTGCCGATCAAGCTCTACCCGGGCATGAAGATCGGGCAGTTCTGCTTCTTCCGGCTGTCCTCGCCGAGCGAGCACCCCTACGGCTCGGAGAAGTACGGCTCGCGCTACCAGGGCCAGCGCGGCCCGACGCCGTCGCGATCCTTCCAGAACTTCCACCGCACCTCGATCTGAGGAGGTCCTTGAGGTTAGGTTAGCCTGACCTCATGACCGTCGAGGAGAACACGTACGTCGCCAGCCTGCCGATGCTGCTCACCGAGCTCGAGGTGGTGGCGGCCGAGCGCGTCTCACCGTCCTTCGTGCGGATCGAGCTGGCCGGGGCGGAGCTGGCGGAGTTCGGCACGCCCGGACCCGTCTTCGACCAGCGGATCAAGATCGTCTTCCCCAACGCCGCCGGCAACCTGCCGTCCTTCGCCGATGCCGACGAGTCCTGGTGGACGACGTGGATGGAGATCCCGGAGGACGAGCGCGGCTCGATGCGCACCTACACGATCCGCGACGTCGTCGGCGAGGGCGCCGACACCCGCCTCGTGGTGGACATCGTGGTGCACGAGACCGAGGGCCACGGCGCCGACGACCCGCTCGACGGCGCCGGCAACCGGTGGGCGCTCCAGGCTGCGACCGGCCAGCGCCTCGTCGTGATGGCGCCCCGGCGCGGGCACGAGTACGGCGGCATCGAGTGGTCGCCCGGCGACGCGGACCGGCTGCTGCTGGTCGGCGACGAGACCGCGGTGCCCGCGATCCGCGGGGTACTGCGCGACCTGCCGGCCGACGCCACCGGAGCCGTCTTCCTCGAGGTCCCCGTCGACGGCGACGTCCTCGACGACGTCACCGCGCCCGCCGGCATCACCGTCACCTGGCTGCCCCGCAACGGCGGCGCCCGCGGCCAGGAGCTGCACGCAGCCGTCCTCGCCCACCTCACCGGCACCGCGCCGACCGAGGCGATCACGGTGACCGACGACGAGATCGACCCCGACCTGTGGGAGACCCCCGTCTACTCGTCGTCCGGCGAGCAGGTGGCCGACGCGACCGCCGTACCCACGGACGACTCGCCGTTCGCCGGCCTCTACGCGTGGATCGCGGGCGAGTCCAAGGTCGTGACCGGCCTGCGGCGCAAGCTGGTCAACGACCTCGGGCTGGACCGCAAGCAGGTCGCCTTCATGGGGTACTGGCGCGAGGGCGTCTCGATGCGCTCGTGACTCAAGGGCGCACGGGCAGCGTCACCGCCGAGGGGTACGACGGACCGGTGTGCACCGTCAGCGGCACGAGCTGACCCAGCAGGCTGGTCAGCGGCGACAGCAGGTGCGGGACGTCGAACGCCTGCACCGCGATCCGGAGCCGGTGGCCGGGCTGGATCACGGCACCGGTCGGGAAGACCTCGACGTCGACCGGAGCGACCTGCCCGGAGGCGAGGTTCTTCTGGGTGGCCTTCGTGAACGGGTGCCACGGCTGGACCAGCTTGCCGTCGAGGTAGCGCGACCTGGCGGTGTCGAGCGTGCGGTGCGAGACCACCTGCCAGCCACCGGTGATCCGGCTGACCGTGCCGTCGGGCGCGACGTCCTCGATCGCGACCGACAGCATGCCGTCACCGGTCGGCGTGGAGACGTGGAGCCGCGCGTTGATCGGCCCCTGGATCCGGACCGGCGTGCTCACCGGCGCGGTGTCGAAGGTCAGCCCGCCGAGGTCGTTGAGCTTGTTGTCGGTGAAGCACGGGAAGTCCTTCAGCAACAGGCTCGGCACGCCGGCGGTCCACTGGCTGGCCGAGCGGGTGCAGAGACCGGTGACCGGGATCGGCGGGACGATCGAGGTGCCCGCGGCCGGCGTACCGGTGACGAGGCGGCCGGACGTGCCGCCCACGGCGGACGTGCCGGAGAGCTTGTACTGGCGGGCGGACAGGTCGGAGGCGATCCATCGGTTGCGCTTCACCCAGCGCCCCGAGCCCTGCTCGAAGTAGGTCAGCGGAGCGATCTCGTCGAGCCGGCCGTCGCGGCCCTTGAGGTAGTGGTCGAACCAGCGCAGCTGCAGCTCGGCGAGGGTGCCGTACCCGGCCTTCACGACCTCGGCGCCGGACGAGCCCTGCAGGTGGTCCCACGGGCCGAGGATGAGCTTCACGGGCACGCCGTTGCGCTGGAGCCGCTCGAAGTCCATCGGGGTGCCGCGCTGGAAGAGGTCGTGCTCGCCACCGACGAGGAAGGTCGGCACCTTCACCTTGTCGATGACCGAGATGGGCGAGCGCTCGCGGTAGAACGGGCCGTCGTACGCCGGCTCACCGCCGAGCAGCGCCTGCAGGGCCAGCGGCAGGGTGAAGCCGAGCCCGCCCATCAGGTGGTCGGTCGCCATCTTGAAGCCGGCCTCCGGCTCCTGGAGCCCGTACGCCGGCGGGAGCACCCCGGTCGCGGTCACCAGGCCCAGCCACAGCGGGATGAAGCCGACGTCGATCTGGCCGCCGGACGCGACGACGTCGCGGTAGACGTCGGCCGCCGGGACCTGCGGGAAGATGGCCTTGAGGCCCTGCGGCTGACGGGCGGCGGCGAAGAGCTGCGAGATGCCCATGTACGACGCGCCGGTCATGCCGACCTTGCCGTTGCTCCACGGCTGGCGGGCAGCCCAGTCGACGATCGCGCCCGCGTCCTTGCCCTCCCGGGCGCTGAACGCGGCCCACTGGCCTTGCGACGTGCCCGTGCCGCGGGCATCGACGGTGAGCTGGGCGTAGCCGCGCTTGACGAGGTACCCCGGGTCTGCGCCCGCGAGCACCGCACCACCGCCGGCGGAGAGCACCAGCTTGTTGTAGGCGGTGATCGTCACGATCACCGGCAGCCGGGTGGTGACCGGCTTGCCGTCGGCCGTCGCCGGCCGCTGCAGGTCGCCGCGCAGGATGACGCCGTCGTCCATCGTGATCGCCAGGTCGCGGGTGGTCACGGTCTGGGAGTACTGCTCGCCGCGGGGCGTCCAGCCGCCCGCGGCGGCCGCCACGGCGGTCGGGACGGAGGCGGTCGCAGCAGGTGCGGCGGTGGCCGCGGGTGCGGCCTGGGCGGGCGCGGCGGCCGGGACCAGGGTCGCGGCGGCGAGCACCGCCCCGGCCAGGGCGGCCACGGGGCGCGGCAGACGGACGTTCATGCGGGTTCTCCCTCCTCGCGGACCCCTGCGGGTCCACGAGGAGCAACGAGGGAGATACGCCGTCCGTCACGGCGTACCAGAACCGGTTC
>DATLIG010000263.1:0-15071 GCA_035539555.1 Nocardioides sp.
GGGTAGGCGTAGAAGCGGACCAGACCGGCCGCGACGATCATGAACACGCCGAGCCCGATGGCAACGGCCGCAATCTTGCTGCGCATGGACAGCACCTCTCAGACGGCCACGCGAGCGTCGCGTGGGTGGTGGAGACCGGACGACGTGGCGCCGCCGGTGAGCATCTCGGTGGTCAGGTCGCGTGCGTCCTCCCGCATCCGCGACCAGTCGAAGCGGGCCGCCCACGCCAGGCAGGCGACCGCTCGCCGGACCCGGGTGGCCGGGTCCGGGGTGGTGACGAGCGCGTCACCCAGGGCGACGGCGAGACGGTCGACGACGACACGGTGGTCCGTGTCGTCGGGGACCAGCCAGCCGGACTCGCCCGGAAGGATGGAGTCGCGCAGCCCCGGCACGTCGCGGGCCACGGTCGGCACGCCGCGGGCGGCCGCGTCGATGACGGCCTGCCCCCAGCCCTCGGCGTCGGAGGCGCACACGTGCACCGACGCCCGGGCGAGCACGGCGTGCTTGCCGGCCTCGCTGAGGTAGCCGTGGAAGGTGACCCGGTCGGCGAGGCCGAGCTCGGCGGCACAGGCCACCAGTCGCTCGCGGTCCGGACCGTGCCCGATCACGTCGACGTGCAGACGCCGTCCGGCGAGGTCGGGGCGGGTGGCCGCACGCGCGAGCGCCTCGAGGGCGAGGTCGACCCGCTTGTGGGTCACCAGCCGGCCCAGCACCGCGATCCGGTCGGCGTCCTTCGCGACGGCCCGCCCGGCGTCGTACGACGGGAGGTCGGCGCCGTTGGCCAGGATCCGGATGTCACCGGTCCAGCCCAGCTGGTCGCGCATCTCGGCCGCGGTCGATTCGGAGACGGCCGCGACGGTGCGCCCGCGATAGACGCGACGCATCAGGACCCGCTCCAACCAGCGCGCGAGCGCGGCGGCCGGCGCCGGCAGGTGGGCGGTGAACTGGGCCTGGTGCACGTGATGGACCACGAGCAGCACCGGCGTCGTCGGGCGCAGCACGAGCGGCGAGAACGACGGCAGCCCGCAGGACGGGTCGATGACGGCGTCCACCTCGGCACGGTGGCGCAGCAGCCAGCCGAGCGCGAACGGGATGAAGCCGGTGCGGCTCCCCCCGCGCACGATCGCGATGCCCTCGCGCGCCTCGGCCGCGGACTGGCCGGCGTCGCGCGCGGTCAGGAAGCGTACGTCGGCACCCGCCTCGGCCAGCGCACGCGCAACCTGCCACGCGTAGATCTCCGCGCCTCCGGCCTGCCGGTGCTCCAGGTCCCGCCAGTTGACGACGACGAGCCGCCGACCGGCGAGCGCCGTCATCGCGGGCTCCGCGGGACGAGCGAGGCCAGCACGGGGACGGCGACGACAGCCGGCAGGGCAGCGACAGCGGGGAGCGGCATGGGGGACCGCGAGCCGCTGACCGCCACCCTGCCGGGGCTCGACGTCTCGAGGCCACGGGTCGACCAGGCGATCCGGGCGAGATCGGCGAACGCTCCGGCGCCGTGGCGCACGGGGACGAAGGTGGAGCCGGGAACGTCGACCCAGCTCACCGGGATCTCCTCGATCCGCGCCCCGGCCACGCGCAGCCGGACGAGGAGCTCGACGTCGAAGGAGAAGCCGGCCGTCTCGAGGTCGCGGACGGCCTCCCGCACGAGGTCACCGCGGAAGACCTTGAAGCCGCACTGGGTGTCGGCGATGCCCGGCACCAGGCGGCCGGCAAGGCGCCGGTAGACCGCAGCACCCCGGGACCGGGTGCGGCAGTGGCGCTCCTCGGTCTCACTCCCGGCGAGCGCCCGCGACCCGATCACGACCTCGGCGCCCAGCAGCACGCGGCGCCAGGCCACCTCGAGGGCGTCGAGCCCCGTGGCACCGTCGGCGTCCATGAAGCACACCAGCTCGGCGTCGGTGGCCAGCAGCCCCGCACGGACCGCGGCACCCTTGCCGCGACGCGGGCAGCGCACCACCCGCACCGGCAGCGCCGGCGTGCTCGCCGCGCGGGCCACCTCGGCGGTGGCGTCGCTGCTGGCGTTGTCGACCACGATCACCTCGATGTGGCCGAGCACGCCGCGGTGCGCGGCGGCGTACCGGCGCAGCTCACGCAAGGTGCGCGGCAGGCGGCGCTCCTCGTTGAACGCCGGAATGACGATCTGCAGCATCGGACCCTCCCAAGCCGTCTGCTCAGACGTCCCCCCTCCCAGAAGGACGTATGACGAAGCCGCGCGTCGTCACGGGTGACGACGGGCGACCAGACGGATTACTGGTCCGAGTAGCTGTACAGCTCGTCGTTGCTGACGGGCTTGTGGTCGTTGTTCGCGGCGTTGACGCCCGCGACGAGGACAACCGTCGAGGCAAGGGCACCGACGATGGTCGAAATGATGATGTTCATGCGCAGGTCCCCTCCCAAAGACCAGCACAGAGCGCCGCTCCCCCCATGTCCATCATGTGGTGTGACGCTCGTTACTCCCTGGACGGAGTATCCATGCCGCCCCAGCCAAAAGCAAAAGAAACGCCAAACCGTGACCAAGAATCACGAGGATCTCCTGCGAACGGGCCACGGCGGGCCGCACGGTCGTCGGGCCCGTCGCGACCGGCCCGTCGGCGGCGAGGTCGCGCAGGGTGAGCCCGCCGGCGTCGTACCGGACCGGGGCGGCGGGCGCCTCGATCGCGCCGGTCCCCCGCTCGACCAGCACCCAGCGCACGCCCAGCGCCCGCAGCTCCGTCGCCGGATCCGAGGCAGCGAGGGCCTCCGCCACCGCGACGACGCGCGGATCCTCGGGCGGCACGACGATGTCGGTGAGCAGCACGCTGTCGTCGACCAGCACCGTCCCGGGCAGGAAGCGGGGCGCCGGGTCGAGCATGGCGCGGCGGTGGCTCCAGTCGAAGCCGCGGTAGGAGCCCGCCCACGGCAGCACGACGGTCACGTCGTCGGGACCGACGATGTCCGCGACCTCCTCCCACGCCGCCGGGTACGACGACCGCTCGATCGCACCCCCACCGCCCCACGCGAGGCTCGGCAGCAGCAGGACGGGCGCCACCACGAGCAGCGCCACGCCGCTCCACAGCGCTCCCCGTCCGGGCCGCACCTGCGCCCGCACCAGCGTGGTGGCGTGGGCTGCTCCGACGGCGAGCACGAGCCCCAGCGGGGCGAGGAAGCGGTGGGAGTCGCGCAGCAGTGCCACCCCGGGCACCACGTCGCCGAGCTGTTCGAGCAGGTCCGCGCCCGGGCTGGTGGTCGGCAAGAGCGCCAGCACGACGGCGGCACCGCCGAGCCCCAGCCAGCGTCCGCGGTCCGGCGCGCCCCGCCACAGGCCGGCGAGCGCGGCGAGCGAGAGCAGGCACGACAAAAGCACCAGCAGGGCGCTGGTCCGCTCCCCTGCCAGGATCGACGTCTTCCAGATGCCGCCGAGCGACAGCACGCTCGCCAGCGTCCCGGCGCCCGACTCCGCACGGGCAGCGAAGCCGGCGAACACGCCGTCGGTCGAGACGCGCACGGCGTCGGCCAGGAGCGCCGGGACCAGCCAGGGCAGGTTCGCGACGACCGCCACCAGCGCGGCGCGCCACCAGCCGCGCCGGTCCCCGGTCAGGCCGAGCACCGCCAGCACACCCACCGCCATCAGCCCGCTCGAGGGACTGCACACCGCCGCGAGGACCAGCACGACCGCAGCCGGCGCGATGTCGCGGGGATCGCGGCGCAGGCGCAGCGCGGCGAGCGCGACCCAGGGCAGCAGGAGATAGCCGAGCAGGATCGCCCACTGGCCGATCAGGAGCCGCTCGTGCACCCACGGGTTCCAGCAGAACAGCACGATCGCCGCGGCCCGGGCGAACCACGCCTGCTCGCGCACCACCCGCGCGGCGCCCAGCCCGCCGGCGAGGAAGCCGCCGAGCAGGAGCGCCTTCTGCACCAGCGCCCCCGGGACGACGTACGACGCCAGGGAGACCAGCGCGTCCATCGGCACCGCCCGCGGGAGCGCCCCGTCCAGGCCGAGCCAGGCGGACTTCCACGGCTGGTCGGGCACGAAGACCATGTCGCCGGCGAGCCAGAACCCGCTGCCGAGCAGGAGCGGGCCGAGGACGGCGAGCGCGACCGTGGTGGTCACGGCCAGGTCCGGCAGGTGCTTCCTCATGGTTGCTCCGGCAGGCCCACGGACACGTCGGTGACGCAGACCGGCTCGGGCCCGTCGCCCTGCAGCACGACGGACGGCACCGTGCCCGGGAGGTCCGGCAGGACCAGCCAGGCCTCGTTGGGACCCCGACGCGCGAGGAAGCGCGCAGCCCAGTCGCCGGCGGAGACGGTGACGGTGGACTCGCCGTCGGTGTAGTACTGCACCCGCATGACCAGGCGCCCCTCGACCGGCAGCGTGAAGGGCACCGTCGTCGCCGCCGCGGTCACCTCGTGACCGCAGTCGCCGTCGGGCCCGGGCAGGTCGCTGACGGTGCCGGCGAAGGTGACCGGCTGCAGGTGGCCGTCGGGACCGACGACCCGCAGTTTCGCCGACGGCTCGTCAAAGGCCGGATGCTCGGGCAGCGGACCGAAGATGTGCGCGTAGCGCGAGTCGTCGCCGACCAGCGGCAGCACCAGCTCCGCGGGCGCCAGCTCGTCGAAGACCACCTGGGTCGGATCCGCGGCGAGGTCGGCGCGGAAGGCCTCCACGAAGGCGCGGTCGGCCTTGTTCTGGAAGTGCGGTACGAGCAGGGCGGTGCCGAACCCCGCCGCGATCCCGTACGCCGCCACCACGCAGGCGACCCCCACGCCACGGGCCCGGGCGGAGCCCAGCCGCGCGAGGCCGAGCCCCGGCGGGCCGCCGCGCAGGGCGAGCGCCGCGCAGACGACCGCCGCGTGCGGGATGTCGGAGGAGTACCTCGGGTCGAGGCCGATGATCGCCCCGAACGCGGCCCGGCCGCTCAGCAGCAGCGCGGTGTCGGCGGCGACGTACCCGACGAGGACCGCGAGGGCCCAGCGCCGCGCCGGACCGCCACCACGGAGCAGCAGCACGAGCACCACCGCGGCCAGCAACAGGCTGGCGACGGTCACCCAGGTCGCGGGCCGCACCGCGCCGCCGTCGACCTCGCCGGTCCACGGGCCACCGGCGAGCCCGGGGACGGCGCTGCGGCCGAGGAAGGACCAGGTGACGCCGAGCAGCTGCTTCGGCGTGCCTCCCCCGCCTTCGACCTGGGTCAGGCGTGCATGGGCGAGGAGGAAGCCGCCGACGAGGACGACCATCCCGCCCCAGAGCCACGCGTGGTCGCGCAGCGCGGCGACCACCTTGCGCCAGCCGGTCGCGCGGTCCGCCATCGCGACCGCGACACCGAGGACGAGCGGCGGGATCAGCACCGCGCGCTCGTGCCAGAGCAGGCCGACGGCGGTGACGATCAGGATCGCGAGGATGTGCCGGACGGGCCTGCCCTCCTGCTTCCACCGGACCAGCAGCCACACGGCCGCCAGCGAGCAGGTCACGTGCGGCCACAGGAACATCGACGCGCTCCACCACAGCGTCGAGACCAGGGTGAGCGGGGTCCACGCGAACACCGCGAGCAGCACCACCCGCGACCAGCGGCCCGGCAGCAGCCGGCTCAGGATCAGCCACGCCAGCACCACGGCGAGCAGGTTGACCAGCAGGATGCCGACGGCCAGCACCGGCCAGCGGTACGGCGCCCCGTGGGCCACCACCCACAGGGTCAGCTGCTGCAGCGGGTTCACGTGGCCGGCGAAGTCACGGACGAGGTAGTCCCACGTCAGGTCGGACTCGGCGGCCCGGCCGGTCATGTAGAAGTCGTCCTGGTTGAAGTACGAGCCCGCCAGCAGCCAGCCGCGCACGACGGCCGTCACGGCGATCACGCCGAGCGCGGCGAGGCCCTGCGCGCCACGCCAGGCAGCGAACCGCACGCCCATCACGCCGCCTCCGCCCGGTGCCGGCGGTCAGCGCGGGGGCGCTCGGGGGCGCCGAGCACGATCCCGGCCACCAGGCCCACGGCCCCGGCCGCGCACAGGTCGGCCAGGCCGGCGACGACGCGGGCACTCGTCCACGCGTCGAGGGCGCCCGACGCCAGCAGGAGCAGGCCGGCGGTCGTGCCGAGGGCCACCGGGCGGCGGACCAGGGCGCCGACGAGCAGGCCGACGGCGGCGGCCGGGCCGAGCAGCAGCGCCACCGCTCCCGTGGTGACCAGCCACACCGGCGCTCGCCACGGCACCGCGTCGGGCCACGGCCGCGCCTCCGCGAGCGGCGCGGTGCGGCGCCGCCGGAGCACGAGGACGAGCGCGACCAGCCCGGCGGCCAGGACGCCGCCGCTGACCACCAGCCCGGCAGGCAGGGCGACGTCGTACACGCGCTCGGGGGCGTAGCGCAGCTCCACCTCGACGGCGCCACCCGCGGGCAGCAGCCAGCCCTGCTGCCAGCCGTCGACGCGGATCGCCCGCAGCCGCTGGCCGCCGGCCTCGGCGACCCAGCCCTCGTTGAAGTTCTCGGGCAGGTGGAGGACGGTGGCGGGGCCCGCCGCGACCTGCGCGGTGCGCCGCGTGCTCCCCCACTGCGTCACCTGGATGGTCCGCCCGTCGCCGTCGCCGTCGCCGTCGCCGTCGCCATCGATTGCCGCGGCATCGGCGCCGGCGGACACCACGGCCAGGTCGAGCACCTCCATCTCCGCATTGGGTACGACGGCCAGCCGGTGCTCGCCCGACGGGAGATCGACGTCCCCGCACGCCTCGAGGGTCATCGGGCTGCCGTTGGCGATGTCCGCCATCGTGCCGGTCACCCGGGTCTTGACGGCCCGCCCGTCCACCTGGACCTCGGGGCCGAACCCGCAGATCGCGCCGGTCGGGGTGTCGGTCAGGAAGGGCCGGATGACGTTCGGGCCGGCGAGGGAGACGTCGGGCACGACGACGTGCGCGAAGCCCGGCGCCTTCTCGAACCGGATCGTCAGCCGACTGGTCCGGATCGGCGCGGACAGCTCCTGCTCCGCGCCGGTGCCGAGCTCGATCCGCTGCGGGTCGCCGTCCTCGCCCGTCACGACGGCCGCCCCCGGCTCGCCCGGGAGTCCCTGCAACGCCACCGCCAGGCCCTTGATCGTCCGGGGCCGGCGCCACTCGAAGATCAGCGTCGGGTAGAGGTCGGAGTCGTCGGAGACCCAGGTCGTCGACGGTTCGCCGTCGTGCGCGAACCGGCCCGACACCTTGGGGTCCTGCCCGAAGGACGAGGTCGCGCCGACGGTCAGGTCGGGGTCGAGGGGCGCGAGCAGCCGCGCCGCCTCCGGCGTGCTGCGGGCGACCACGTGGCCGGTGATCCGCATCGTCGCGGCGGCATCGGTGGTGAAGCTGCGGTCCAGCCCGCCCCGCTCCTCCGCGCCGCGGATCCGCGCGACGTCGCAGTCGGGGCGGCCGAGGGTGATCGTGCAGGCGCGGCGCCCCGGCACGGCGGAGAAGACCAGGCCCGCGCCCGCGGGCGTCGCTCCCGGGAGGACGTAGGTCCGCGTCGGGGTGCGGCCGTCCAGGCGCACCTCGCGCAGGCCGACCCGCGCCGCGCGGGCATCCGTCGCCGCCTCGACGACGCGGACCTCCACCCGCTCCACCGCGCTGCCGTCGAGCCGCACCGCGACCGGGACGCCGTCGGCCCCGACCCGGGCCCGCACCCGCTGGTCGCCCGCGACGACCTCGATCTCCCGGACGGGTACGACGAACCGGTCGTCGGCCACCGGGGTCACCACCACCTGGTGCACCGGTTGGGCGCCGTCGAGGTCGAGGCGCAGCCACTGCCGGTCGGCGCGACCGATCCCCGAGCTGACCCACCGGGTGTCGATGTCGCCGTCGACGGCCGCCTGTGGGCCGGACTCGACCATCACCGGCCCGTAGTTGTCGGCATAGCCCTGCGCACTCGACGCCGACACGGCGGCCAGCCCGTCGTCGTACCCGGCGACGACGGGGGCCCGTGACGGGCCGGCCGGGAAGTCGTGGACCGCGCGCTCGACGCGGTACTCCTCCCTCGGGCCCATCAGGACCGACAGCGGCTCGTCGTTGTTGCCGAACGCGCGCTCGCGGCGCTGGTCGCCGTCGGTGACCACGTCGGCCTTGCCGTCCCAGCCCGGCTCGCCCTCCAGGACCGTCGCCCGGCCCGCGGCGAGCACGCCGGTGCCCTGCAGCGCGAGCACGCTCTCCGGGGTGCCGCGGACGGTGACGACGTCGTCGGCGTCGGTGGCCCGCAGCAGGTCCTGACGGTGCGGGACGGCGAAGACCTCGACCGCGGCGGCGCCGTCGTTCGTCGTACCGAATCCGGCGACGCGCTGCAGTCCGGCGCGAGCCAGCGAGAGGGCCGCGCCGCCCGGGTGGGGCGAGCGGGTCTGGGCACGGAGGAGGTCGCGACGCAGGACGACATGGGTGATGCCGACCCGGGCCAGCTCGTCGGCGAGCGCCTCGGTCGCCCGGCCGGTCGCGATGGTCTGGTCGAGGGCGGACAGGTAGCGGATCGTCTCGCCGGGCACGAGCGGGACCTGGGTGCGGGAGACCACGTCGGTCCCGCCGAGGATCGCCAGCGGCTCGTCGATCGTCCAGCCCCAGTCCTGCTGCGCGAAGCTGGAGCCGGGTACGACGAGCACGCGCCCCGGGTCGCGCTCGGCGAGGAAGCCCTTCGCCTGCTGCCAGGCCCCGTCGATGTCGGTCCAGCCCGGGGTGCGGGTCTGGTTCAGCAGCAGCGGCTGGCCGAGGACCGCGACGAGCACGAGCGGGACCACCAGCAGTGCCCGGTGCGCCTCGGCGAGCCGTGGTCGGCGCGCGACGAGCAGGGACACCCCGCGCTGTGCGGCCGTCGCGAAGCCGATCGCCAGCGGGAGCCGCACGACCGGGTCGATCTTGTGGACGTTGCGGAAGATCTGGAGCGGTCCGTCGAGCAGCGTGCGGACCTGGTCGGCGAGCGGCGAGCCCGCCGCACCGCCGTGCGCGACGGTCAGGCAGCCCAGGCCGAGCAGCGTGGCGAGCAGGAGTGGGCGACGCAGGTCGCTCTCGACCAGCGCGAGGCCGGCCAGCCCGATCGCGGCGACCGCTGCCGCCACGACCACGAGCAGCGGATCGCTCGCCAGGTGGAAGGCGGCGGGCCACCACGGCTGGTCGCCCGAGAGCAGGTAGCCCAGCCAGGAGGAGTCCCCGCGCACCGACTCCGACCAGCCGACGAGCGCGGTCGTGTCGCCCGCGCTCTCGACGTACTCGTAGAACGGCGGCGCGTAGCGGGCCAGCAGGAGCAGCGGGACGGCCCACCACAGGCAGGCGGCGCCGACCGCGGCCGCCCAGCCGACGGCGAACCGCCAGCCGGCAAGGCCGCGTCGCAGCCCCCAGACCACGAGGATCGCCGCGAGCGGCAGCGATCCTGCCGTCTCGACGGCGTTGACGCCGCCCATGCACACCACGGCGGCACCGCTCAGCAGCGCCGCGGCAGGGCCGCTGATCCGGCCGCGGAGGTGGAGGACGACGGCGAGCACCAGCCACGGCATCACGGCACCGGGCAGCGACTCTGCCGTCTGGACGCCCACCGTGCCGAGCAGCCGCGGCGAGAAGGCGAAGACCGCCCCCGCCAGCAGGGCCGCGAGCTCGGACAGCCCGACGGCCCGCGCCACCCGGCGCGCGCCCTCGCAGGCGACGACGAGGATCAGCGCCGACCACAGCCGCTGGCCGACCCAGTCGGGGACCTGCAGCAGGTCCATCAGCACGAACCAGCCGCCCTGCGGGAAGAGGTAGCCGTAGGCCTGGTTCTGGAACTCCCCGAAGTTCGACTCGGGGTGCCACAGGGTGAAGGCGCCGGCGAGGAAGTCACCGGGTCGCTGGGTCAGCTCGGCCCGGGTGTCGTAGGTGGTCGCGCCGGGTTGCTGCAGCACCATGAGGACGACGACGACGGCGTACAGCGTCAGGGCGATGCCCCGTGCCGTGCCGCGCTGCCCTTCCGTGTCGCTCATCCCACCTCTCCCCTCGCCACCTCCCCGTGGCCTGCGTCACTGTATTGGGGCGTGGGTCGAATGTCCGGATTGCCACCCGCCCGCCTACCCTGCTGGCGTGACGACTTCCGTCGAAGCCCCACAGTCACGGCTGTTGCGCCTGCTGCGCAGCACGGCCGGGATCGCCATCGCGATGGCGGTCATGAACATCGGCACCTACGCCTTCCAGATGGTCGCAGCCCGCATGCTCGGCCCCAGCCAGTACGGCGCCGTGGCGAGCATGATGGCGCTGCTGATGGTGCTGTCGGTCGTCCAGCTCGGGTTGCAGGCCACCGCCGCCCGCCGGATCTCGGCGGAGCCCGACGACGTCGCCGCGATCGAGCGCACGGTGCTCCTGACGACCTGGCGTGCCGCGCTCATCCTCGGCCTGCTGGCGCTCGCCGCCGCGCCGGCCGTGTGGCACCTGCTGCGCCTCGACGGTCTCGCCCCCGCGGTCCTGCTCGGCCTCTGCGTCGTCCCGGTCACCGTCATGGGTGGCCAGGCGGGTGTCCTGCAGGGCGAGCGGCGCTGGCTGCCCCTCAGCCTCGTCTACCTCACCGTCGGCGTCCCCCGGGTGCTCCTCGGTGGCGGCTTCCTGCTGGTGTCGGCCACCGAGACCAGCGCGATGCTGGGCGTGCTCATCGCCTCCTGGCTTCCGGTTGCCGTCGGCACCTGGGCGCTGCGCCACCGCCCGGGCGACGACATCGAGCACCACGACGTCGCCGTGCGCCGTGACGTGCTCAAGGAGACGCTCGGCAGCGCGGTCGCACTGCTCGCGTTCCTCGCCCTCTCCAACCTCGACGTGGTCGTCGCCCGCAGCGTGCTCGACGAGCACGACGCCGGCCTGTACGCCGGCGGGCTGATCGTCACCAAGGCCGTGCTCTTCCTGCCGCAGTTCGCCGTGGTGATCCTGTTCCCGTCGATGTCGACCGACGGGGAGAGCCGCGAGGCGGTGCTCAAGGGCCTGACCCTGCTGGCCGGCCTCGGCGCGGCGTGCACCGCGGCGACGTACCTGCTCTCCGGGCTCGCCCTCGTCTTCATCGGCGGCGACGACTACGCGGGCGTGCAGGACCAGCTGTGGCTGTTCGCCGTCCTCGGCGGCCTGCTGTCGGTCCTCCAGCTGCTCGTGTACGCCGGCCTCGCGAAGCGCGGCCGCGCGACGAAGTACCTCATCGCCACCGGTGTCGTCGTCCTCGTCGTCGCCGGGGCGATGGCCGACTCCGTGCTCGGCCTCGCGCTGACCGTCGCCGGCGTCGACGCGTTCGTGGTGGTCCTGCTGATCGTGCTGCAGGCCTTCCGCCACAAGCGCCTCGCTCCTGCTCCGTCCTAGTGGGCGGCCTCGTGCCAGGACCGGCCGGTGCCGACGGAGACGTCGAGCGGCACGGTGAGGTCGGCGGCGCCGGCCATCTGCTCGCGCACCAGGGCCTCCAGCGCCTCGGCCTCGCCCTCGGCGACCTCGAACACGAGCTCGTCGTGGACCTGCAGCAGCATCCGTGAGCGCAGCCCGGCCTCGTCGAGCGCCGCGCGGGTGCGCAGCATGGCGACCTTGATCAGGTCGGCGGCCGAGCCCTGGATCGGCGCGTTGAGGGCCATCCGCTCGGCGGCCTCGCGGCGCATCCGGTTGTCGCTGGTGAGGTCGGGAAGGTAGCGGCGCCGGCCCATGATGGTCTCGGTGAAGCCGGTGCGGCGGGCCTCGTCGACCACCCCGGTGAGGTAGTCGCGGATGCCGCCGAAGGTCTCGAAGTACTCCGTCATCAGCCCGGCGGCCTCGCCCGGCTCGATGCCGAGCTGCTGGGAGAGGCCGAAGGCGGACAGGCCGTAGGCGAGGCCGTAGTTCATCGCCTTGATCTTGGCCCGCATCTCCGACGTGACGTCCTCGGGCGCGACGTCGAACACGCGCGAGGCCGTCTCCGCGTGGAAGTCTCGACCCGAGTTGAACGCCTCGATGAGCTGCGCGTCCTCCGAGAGGTGGGCCATGATCCGCATCTCGATCTGGCTGTAGTCGGCGGTCATCAGCGAGGCGTACCCGCTGCCGACGACGAAGCTCTCCCGGATCCGGCGGCCCTCCTCGGTGCGGACCGGGATGTTCTGCAGGTTGGGCTCGGTGCTCGACAGGCGTCCGGTGGCGGCGATCGTCTGGTGGAAGGTCGTGTGGATCCGGCCGTCGGGCTGGACCGTCTTGAGCAGGCCCTCGATGGTCTGGCGCAGCCGGATGACCTCGCGGTGGCGCAGCAGGTGGAGCAGGAACGGGTGCTCGGTCTGCTTGAACAGGCCCTGCAGCGCGTCGGCGTCGGTCGTGTAGCCGGTCTTGGTGCGCTTGGTCTTCGGCATGCCGAGCTCCTCGAAGAGCACGACCTGGAGCTGCTTCGGCGAGCCGAGGTTGATCTCCTTGCCGATGACGGCGTAGGCCTCCTCGGCTTCCTTGCGCACCTCCTCGCCGAAGTGCGCCTCGAGGCCCTCGAGGTGCTCGATGTCGACGGCGATGCCGGTCTGCTCCATCGCGGCGAGCACACCGACCAGCGGCATCTCGACCTCGGTCAGCAGCCGCCGCCCGCCTGCCTTCTCGACCTCGTCGGACAGCTCTGCGGACAGGTCGAGGGCGGCCCGGGCCTGCACCATCGCACTGCGGGCGACGCCGTCGTCGGCCTCGTCCTGCGCGAAGAGCATCCCCTGGTCCTCGTCGCCGGCCTGCGCGAGCTCGCGGTGGAGGTAGCGCAGGCTGAGGTCGGCCAGGTCGTAGGAGCGCTGGTCCGGCGCCACCAGGTAGGCGGAGAGCGCGGAGTCCTCGACCACGCCGTCCAAGGACCAGCCCTGGGCGGCCAGCGCCAGCAGCTGGCCCTTCACGTTGTGCAGCACCTTCGGGTGCTTCGCATCGGCCAACCAGGCGGCCAGCGCCTGGTCGTCGGCGAGGCTCATGGTCTCGACGTCGACGTACGCCGCCCGTCCGTCCTGCAACGCCAGCGCGAGGCCGGTCACCCGTCCGGTGCCGCTCCCCCACGATCCGCGCACGCTCACCCCGACGGTCTCGGTGCCGGCGGCGTCGAGCCAGCCGGCGACGGCGTCCGGCGCCAGGGTGGTGCCCTCGAGCTCGACCCCGGCCTCGACCTCGACCTCCTCGCCCGGTGCGACCACGTCGAGGATCCGGGTCCGCAGCTCACCACGGAACTCCAGCTCGTCGAGAAGGGCCAGAGCCGCCGTGCGGTCCCACTCCTTCAGCGCGAGGTCGTCCATCGTCACGCCGAGCTCGAGGTCCCGGACGAGCGCGTTGAGGCGGCGGTTGCGGATGACGTCACCGAGGTGCTCACGCAGCGCCTCGCCCTTCTTGCCGGTGATCTTGTCGGCGTGGGCGATGACGTTGTCGAGGCCGTCGTAGGTGTTGATCCACTTGGCGGCGAAGCCCGCGCCGACCCCCGGGACGCCGGGCAGGTTGTCGGAGGTCTCGCCGACGATCGCCGCCAGCTCGGGGTAGCGGTGCGGCGGCACGCCGTACTTCTCCTGCACGGCGTCCGGCGTCATCCGGGCCAGGTCGGACACCCCGCGCATCGGGTAGAGCACCGTCGAGCGCTCGGTCACCAGCTGCAGGGAGTCGCGGTCACCGGTGAGGATGAGGACCTCGAGGCCGCTCTCCTCGTCGGCCAACGCCTGGGTCACCAGCGTGGCGATGATGTCGTCGGCCTCGTAGCCCTCGGCGGTCAGGTGCCGGATCGAGAAGGTGTCGAGCATCTGCTGGATGAGCGGGAGCTGGCTGCTGAACTCACCCGGGGTCTTGTTGCGCTTGGCCTTGTACTCGGCGTACTCCTCCAGCCGGAAGGTCTGCCGGGACAGGTCGAAGGCAACCGCCACGTGCGTGGGCTGCTCGTCGCGCAGCACGTTGACCAGCATCGAGGTGAACCCGTAGACGGCATTGGTGTTCTGCCCCGTCGCAGTCGAGAAGTTCTCGACGGGGAGCGCGAAGAAGGCGCGGTAGGCCAGCGAGTGGCCGTCGAGCAGGAGCAGACGCGGTCGGGTCTCGGGCACCCGGCGACTCTACCGAGGCCGACCGACAGCCGACGCAGCCGCCGTGGTCGATGCGGTGGTCGATATCGTCGGCCCATGACGAGCAACGCGGAGATCGCCGACTACCTGCGCACCCACATGGGCGCCCTCAACGAGCGGATGGGCGTCGAGCTGGTCGAGATCGCCCCCGAGCGGGTCGTCGCGACGATGCCCGTCGAGGGCAACACCCAGCCCTACGGTCTGCTCCACGGCGGCGCGTCCGTCGTGCTCGCCGAGACGCTCGGCTCGGTCGCCGCCGCCCTCAACGCGCCGGAGGGCCGGTTCGCCGTGGGCACCGACATCAACGCCACTCACCACCGCTCGGCGACCAAAGGTCTGGTGACCGGCGTGGCGACACCGCTCCACCTCGGCCGCACCATGGCGAGCTTCGAGATCGCGATCACCGACGAGGACGGGCGCCGTGTGTGCACCTCGCGGATCACCTGCGCGCTGATCGAGCGCGACCCCACCCCGAAGGGCTGACCTGCCGAGCCTGCTGGTCAGTCGGCGGCGGCGAGCCGCTCGGCCCGGGCCCGGCGCAGCGAGCGCCTGGCGGCGAGCACCTTGGTGCGCCCGCTGTCGGCACCGACGGCCGAGCGCTGGGGCGAGATCCGGCTGCGCAGCAGCGTGGTGGGCGCGATCCGGTACATCACGACCGGCGCCAGGCCGAGCCGTGCCATGAACCGGTTGGCGTCGCGCGAGGAGTGCGGGACGGCGGTCACGACGTGGAGGATGCCGTTCTCCTCCGCGAACGCCGTCGCGGCCTCCATCAGCGTGTGGCCGACGCCGTGGCGCCGGTAGTGGTCGAAGACGCGCGGGTGGATCGACTGCACGCACGGCTCGAGGTTGAGCGGCGAGAGGGTCGTGATCCGGAGGTAGACGGCACCGGCCAGGTTGCCGTCGTACTCGACGACGACGACGCGCTGCTCCGGGGACGCGGCGGCCGTCTTGATCACGAGCTCGAGGTCGGCGGCCTGCTCCGACCGGTCGGCCCGTCGTACGGCGTCGCTCCACAGCTCGGTGAGGGCGACGGCGTCCTCGCGTGTGGCCACGCGCGTCGTCAGCGAGTACCGACTCATCGGGTCCCTGCCTTCC
>DATLIG010000264.1:0-6557 GCA_035539555.1 Nocardioides sp.
GCGTGACGCCGCCATGGAGGCGGCGCTCGAGCAGGCCAACGGCGGCGTGATGCCCACCAGCCGGCTGGCGTCGGTCGAGGCGGCGTACTGGACGAACGTCGGCACCAAGGAGCACCTGCGCTGGGTCATGCCGCACCCCGAGGACCAGCTCCTCGACGCGCTCGCCCGCCTGCACGCTGCCGGCCAGGACTCGATCGCGGAGGGCTCGCGCTTCGTCGGCATGTTCCGCGCCCACGGCCTGCTCGCCCCTGTCTGGGACCTCGCCGTCGGCACCGGTCCCGAGGCCCTCGAGGACGCCGCGACGACCTTCAAGGCCAAGCTCGACGCCGCGCTCGCCGACACCTCCGACCTCACCACCGAGCAGCGCTCCGCCCGCAACGGGCTGGCGAACCGGCAGGTCACGATCCGCTGAGGGGGGGGCAGGAATCACCTCCTCAGAGGTGATTCCTGCACTTCCTGACCGTCGCAACGGCCAGGAAGTGCCAGTTTCACCTCTGAGGAGGTGATTCCTGCAGCACCCAGACCTTGAGCCGCGAGTACCCCTTCACCGACACCCGCCGCAACCGCCGGAACCGGTACGACGACCCGCCGGCCTCGTCCTCGGAGTGGTCGTCGCCGTGGTCGTCGTCGTGCGCGACGGTGCGTCCCGACAGGGCCTCGTAGGTGCCGAGGTCGACGAGCACGGTGCTCGGCCGGGCCACCGAGGTGAGCCGGGCGGCGATGTTCACGACGGGACCGAAGACGTCGCCCAGCCGGGTCACGACCTCGCCGTACGCGACGCCGGCACGGACCGCGGGGAACGGGTCGTCGGGGTCGGCGCCGCGGGCGGTGAGCTCGAGGGCGATGTCGGCCATCGCCTCGGCGGAGTCGGCGACGATGAGGAGCTCGTCGCCGATGTTCTTGATGATCCGCCCGCCGCGGTCGACCGTCAGCTGGAGGACCGCGGTCTCGAAGGACTCCAGCCACGCGACCAGCTCGCGGTCGGTGAGCGTGCGGGATCGCGAGGTGTAGCCGACGATGTCGACGAAGCAGACCGCCAGCGTCGCGGAGGCGCCCGACGTCGACTCGGCCATCAGCCGGGCGCCGGCGCTCAGCAGGTGACGTCGCCAGACGTAGGACTGCAGCTGCTCGACGCGTGGCATCACCTCGTCGGAGACGGCGAGCAGGCCCTCGGTCGGGTCGGCACCCATCTCACGGGCGACGTCGGCGAGCAGCGCGACCTGCCAGTCGGCGAGACGGGCGAAGCTGCGGCCCCACGTGCGGACCAGGCCCTCCTGCCGGTCGGCGTTGAGCACGCCGAGCCGGACCAGGTCGCTGGCGAGCTGCAGGGCGCGCACGTCGGCGTCGGTGAACGCGACGTCGTCGTCGGGGACGTGGGCGAAGCCGAGCAGGTGCCACAGCTCGTTGGCGGTCTCGAGCGGTACGCCGGCCGCGGCGGCCACCTGTTGCTGGGTCAGGTGCGGCGCCTGTCCGAGCAGGTGCTCCTCGAGTGCGCCGACGACCCCGCCGTCGGGGACGGCGGGGTCGTCGGTCTGGCTCACGCGGGGCAGACGGTCAGGCGTCGCCGAAGCGCGACTGCGCCACGTCGACGAGGGCCTGGTGGAAGGCCGGCCACTCGGCGTCGAGCTCGCGCAGGATGTCGTCGGTCAGGTGGATCGTGTCGAGCGGGGTGAGCGCGACGATGGTCGCGGTGCGCAGCTTCTGGCCGACGATCGCGGCCTCGCCGACGATGTCGCCCGGGCCGAGCTGGGCGATCTCGGTGCCGTCGCGGCGGACCGACACGGTGCCGGAGAGCAGGATGTAGGCCTTGTCGGCCGGGGTGTCCTCCCAGATCGGCGACCAGCCCTCGGGGAGCTTCACCCGCCGTCCGGTCGCGCTGATCCGCGCGATCTCCTGGGGGGTGAAGTGCTCGAAGAACGTTGCCATGCTGACCCTTTCGCTGTGCCGGAACCGGCTTGTCGTCGCCGCCAGTCCGGCTCCCCATGTCTGAGCCGACCTTAGTCGTCCGTCGACGTGAGCGGGAGCGTCTGCGTGACAACCGTTACAACGTGTCCGGGTAGGTCGCGTTATCCCGCGGCCACCAGCGGGTCGCGTGAGACCGGGCAGCTCATGCACCGCGGGCCGCCGCGACCGGAGCCGAGCTCGGACCCGGCGATCCGGATCACCTCGATGCCCTCCTCCTCCAGGCGGGCGTTCGTGCCGTCGTTGCGCTCGTAGGCCACCGCCAGCCGCGGGGCCAGCGCCAGGGTGTTGTTGCCGTCGTCCCACTGCTCGCGCTCGGCGGTGACGGGGTCGAGCCCGGTGTCGATCCGGTGGAGCGTGTCGATCTGCATCGCCTTCGCCGCGGCGACGAGGAAGGGCTCGGGAGGGGCGACGTCGATGACGGTCGAGCCCGGCTCGCGGGCGGTCACGGCGTACGCCGTCAGCGTGTCCGCGACGTTCGGGTACATCACGACCTTGTCGACGTCGACCATCGTGCACACGGTGTCGAGGTGCATCGTGGCGCGCTCCTGGGCGATGGGTACGGCGAGCACGGTGGTCGCCAGGCCCGCCTTGAAGACCTGCCGGGCCAGCCGCTCGGCTCCGGCCGGCGTGGTCCGTTCGCCGACGCCGACGGCGATCACGCCCGGCGCGAGGAGCAGGACGTCGCCGCCCTCGACGTGCTCGAGGTGGTGGCCGTGCAGGCGCTCGGTCCCGGCGAAGCGCGGGTGGTAGTGGTAGATCAGCTCGGTCAGCTGGGTCTCGCGGCGCCGCGCCGGCATCGCCAGCGACGTGACGGCGACCCGGTCGGGCAGCCAGAACGACGAGTCGCGGGTGAAGAGCAGGTTGGGCAGCGGGTCGACCAGGAAGGTGTCGCCGGCCAGCAGCGAGGTGACCAGCGTGCCGCTGGCCAGTCCGGAGCGCACCTCGTCGTTGCGCACCCCGGCCGTCAGCAGCTGGGTCAGCTCCGCGGGGGTCGCGTCCCCGAACATTCCCCGCAGGTGCGCCCGCACCGGGTCGCCGAGGTCACGCCCGCTGGTGCCGGTCAGCGTGGTGTCGGTGACCGCCGCGCGGGCGGCCGGGACCGCGAGCGTCTCGGTGAGCAGCTCGGTCAGGTAGAGCACCTCGACGTCGCGCGCCCGCAGTGCCTCGGCGAACGCGTCGTGCTCCTCCTGGGCCCGCGCGACCCACGGGATCCCGTCGAAGAGGAGTCGGTCGTTGTTGCGCGGGGTCAGCCGCTGCAGCTCGGGTCCGGGTCGGTGCAGCAGGACGGCGCGCAGCCGGCCGACCTCGCTGTCGGCGCCGGACGGGGGCTTCGGGGATGGGGCCGCCATGACGACACCCTAGTGCTGCACCCGGAGTGCGGATCAGCTCCGGAACGGGTCGGCGGGGTAGACCCCGAGCACCTTGATGTCGGTCGTGAAGAAGGTCAGCTCCTCGAGCGCCCGCTTGAGGCCCGGGTCGTCGGGGTGGCCGTCGACCTCGGCGAGGAACTGCGTGGCCGTGAAGTGCCCGCCGACCATGTAGCTCTCGAGCTTGGTCATGTTGATGCCGTTGGTCGCGAACCCACCGAGTGCCTTGTAGAGCGCGGCCGGCAGGTTGCGCACGTTGAAGACGAAGCTGGTGACGACCGGGCCGTTGCCCTGCGGTGCCTGGACGTAGTCGGGGGAGAGCAGCACGAAGCGGGTCGTGTTGTGGTCCTCGTCCTCGACGTCCTTGCGCAGGATCTCCAGGCCGTAGATCTCGGCGGCCAGCGGCGGTGCGATCGCGGCCTGGGTCAGGTCCGCGGCCTCGGCCACCTCGCGCGCGGCCCCGGCGGTGTCGCCGGAGATGAGCGGGGTCAGCCCGAGCTCGCGGATCACCTTGCGGCACTGGCCGAGAGCGTGGACGTGGCTGTGCACGGTGCGGATCGTGTCGACGCTCGCGCCCGGGTTGACCATGAGGTGGAACTGGATGCGCAGGAAGTGCTCGGCGATGATGTGCAGCCCGGACTCGGGCAGGAAGTGGTGGATGTCGGCCACCCGGCCGGCGATCGAGTTGTCGATCGGGATCAGCGCCAGGTCGCAGTCGCCGCTCGCCACTGCCGCGAAGACGTCCTCGAAGGACGCACAGGGGACCGCCTCGGCGTCCGGGTAGTGCTGCTTGCACACGATGTGCGAGTTGGCGCCGGGTTCCCCCTGGTACGCGATGCGGGCCATGCCGCAAGGGTAGTGGCGGCGCGCATGCCGTCGGGCGGCGTCTCGGTTGACTACGGTCGCCCCATGGCCGTCGTACTCGCGATCCTCGCCCTCCTGCTCGCCGCGGCCGCCCTCGTGGTGGCCCTGCGCAACGGGGCTGCCGGCCGGTCCGCGGCTGCCGACGACGACCTGCCCGCCGACGCCGCCGGCCTGCGCCGCGAGGTCGCTGCGCTGCGGGCCGAGGCCGTGGGCGCGCTGCGCCACCTCGCGGTGGTCCGCTACGACGCCTTCGACGAGATGGGCGGGCGGCTGTCGTGGTCGCTGGCCCTGCTCGACGACGCCGGTGACGGAGTCGTGCTGACCTCGATCCGCGGCCGCAACGAGGCCCGCACCTACGCCAAGTCCGTCGCCGCGTGGAGCAGCGACCAGGAGCTGTCCCCCGAGGAGAACGAGGCGGTCGCGCACGCCCGGATGGCGCGCTCGTAGGGACTCAGCGCGGGACGCGCACCAGCACCCGGCCGTGGATGCACTCCATGGTCAGCTCGGTGCCGACCCCGATCGTGTCGCCGTCGAGCTGGCGCGGCACCTCGCCCGCAGCGCGTACGACGACCTTCCGGCCGGTCATCCGCGCGACCGAGTCCCCGGCGTTGTGCTCGCGGCGGGTCAGCACCCGCAGCACGAGCGGGATCCAGCTGAGGAACCGCCGCGGGTAGAGCAGGACCACGTCGAGCAGGCCGTCGTCGATCGCGGCGTCGGGCAGCAGCACCATCCCGCCCTGCAGGCTGCCGACGTTGCCGATGACGCAGGTGCGCGCGCGGTGCTTGGTGAAGGGCATGTCGTCGATGGAGATCTCGAGCTTCATCGCCGGGAACATCAGGCCCTTGAGCGCGGACAGCACGTAGGCGAGCCAGCCGACCTTCTTCTTCAGGTCCTCGTTGACGCCCTCCATGATCGCGGCGTCGAAGCCCATGCCCGCCATCACCATGAAGTGGCTCGGCTCCAGGCCGTCGCCCTCGACGGCGACCATGTCGATCGCGCGGTCCTGACCGGTGAGTGCGATGTCGATCGCCGCCCGGATGAAGAGCGGGATCTCGAGGTTGCGGGCGAGCAGGTTCCCCGTGCCGGCGGGTACGACGCCCACCGGGATCCCGGTCCCGGCGAGCTCCGCGCACACCTCGCGGACGGTGCCGTCGCCGCCGCAGACGATGACCAGGTCGGCGCCCTCGACGGAGGCCTGCTCGGCCTGGCCGGTGCCGGAGTCCTCGACGGTGGTGAGGTACCAGCGCGGCTCGTGCCACCCCGCGTCGACGGCCATCTGGGTCACCAGTGCCTGGAACTGCTCGACCGACTCGACCTTGATCGGGTTCAGCACGACGGCCAGGTTGCGCGCCGACGGGAACGCCTCGGGCAGCGGCTCGGCCTTCAGCGCGTGGCTGCGGGGGAGCGGGCTGTAGAGGGCGACGCCCAGCAGCAGCACGGCGACACCCAGCAGGGTCCCGCCCAGGACGTCGCTCGGGTAGTGCCGTCCGAGCAGGACCCGGTCGGCGGCGACGAGCAGGAAGGCCAGCACCGCGACGGTGCTGATCAGGCGGCGGATGCCGGCACGTCGTACCAGCATCACGGCGAGGAGGATCACCAGCCCGCTGAACGCCGCGGCCGAGGACGTGTGGCCCGACGGGAAGGCGTTGGAGTGCAGGAAGTACTCCGGGTCCTGCCACACCGGGCGGCCGCGGCCGACGAGCACCTTGGTGCCGTAGGTGACCAGCGCGGTCGCCGCCATCACGACGGCGATGAGGACGCCGGCGCGCCGGTGGCCCTTGACGAACATCACCACCGCGAAGACCGCGGTGACGGCCGTCATCGGCCAGGTGCTGAAGGCGACCTCGATCGCGCGCAGCGGGTGGGTGAGCCAGCCCTGGTCGGCGGCCCAGGCCCGCGCGTCGGCGCCCTCGCCGTCGATGTCCATCAACAACGACCAGTCGGCGGCGACGGCGGCAGCCACCGCCCCGAAGAGCGCGAGGAGGATCAGCGAGGCCAGGAGCGGGGTCTGGCGGGGACGGTCGAGCACTCACGGAGGATAGGACAACGTGTCGCACCCACGGCACTGCGCGGCGACGTGGGCTCGCTAACGTCGGAGGCGTGACCGACTCGTCGTACACCCCCTCGCTCCGTCGTCTGGGCCGCTCCGGCCTCGTGGTCTCCGCCGTCGGGCTGGGCTGCAACAACCTCGGCCGCCCCGGTGCGGCGACCGAGTCGCAGCGCGGCTCCGACCGGGTCGTGCGGGCCGCCCTGGACGCCGGGATCACCTTCTTCGACGTCGCTGACACCTACGGCGCGACGCCCGGACTGGCGGAGGAGCGGCTCGGCAAGGCGCTCGGCGCCCGCCGCGCGGACGTGGTC
>DATLIG010000265.1:0-21377 GCA_035539555.1 Nocardioides sp.
CTTCCCATATTTACTAGGACGTCCTACTATCGGAGGTCCGAGCACTTCCGAACGCCGCGGAGGATCCCCGCATGTCCGACACCGCCCTGCACGTCCCCGAGCACCCGGTCCGCCTGGTCACCGCGTCGAGCCTCTTCGACGGCCACGACGCATCGATCAACATCATGCGGCGGATCTTCCAGAGCCAAGGCTGCGAGGTCATCCACCTCGGGCACAACCGCTCCGTGGCCGAGGTGGTCGAGGCGGCGATCGAGGAGGACGTCCAGGGCATCGCCGTGTCGTCGTACCAGGGCGGGCACGTGGAGTACTTCGAGTACCTCACCGAGCTCCTCCGCGAGCGCGGCGCGGGCCACATCCGCGTCGTCGGGGGCGGCGGGGGCGTGATCGTCCACGACGAGATCGACCGTCTCCGCAAGTCCGGCGTGACCATCTTCTCCCCCGAGGACGGCCAGCGCCTCGGCCTGCCCGGCATGGTGAACACGGTGGTGAAGGACTGCGACGTCGACCTGTGGGAGACGGGGAGCGTCACCGCCGACCAGGTGCTCAGCGGCGACCGCACCGCGCTCGCCCGGGCCATCACCGGCGCCGAGCTCGGCAAGCTCGACGACGCCCTGCTCGAGCGGCTGCGCAGCGCCGCCGCGGAGCGGCACGTGCCCGTGCTCGGCATCACCGGCACCGGCGGCTCGGGCAAGTCCAGCCTCACCGACGAGCTGGTCCGCCGGTTCCGGGTCGACCAGCAGGACAAGTTGCGCATCGGCGTCATCGCGGTGGACCCGACGCGTCGCAAGGGCGGCGGCGCGCTGCTCGGCGACCGGATCCGGATGAACAGCCTGGACCTCAACGGCCCGGGCCTGGACCGCGACCGCGTCTACTTCCGCAGCCTCGCCACCCGGGGCGCGCACGAGGTCCCCGAGCACCTCACCGACGTGCTGGACGTCATCAGGTCGGCCGGCTTCGACCTCGTCATCGTCGAGACGCCGGGCATCGGTCAGGGCGACGCCGCGATCGTCCCCTTCGTCGACACCTCGCTCTACGTGATGACGCCCGAGTTCGGTGCCGCCTCGCAGCTGGAGAAGATCGACATGCTCGACTTCGCCGACGCCGTCGCGATCAACAAGTTCGAGCGCCGCGGTGCCGCCGACGCGCTGCGCGACGTGGGCCGCCAGATGGTCCGCAACCGCGAGGCCTTCGGCAAGCAGCCCTCCGACATGCCCGTGTTCGGCACGTCCGCCGCGACCTTCGACGACGACGGCGTGACCGCGCTCTACCAGCACCTGCGCGGCCTCCTCGCCGGCAAGGGCCTGCCCACCACCGAGGGCATGCTCGCCGTCGTCGAGGGCAAGCAGTCGACCCGCATCCAGCAGGTGCTCCCGGCCGAGCGGGTGCGCTACCTCGCCGAGATCGCGCACACCGTCCGCGGCTACCACGCCGACACCGACCTCCTGGTCGAGAAGGCCCGCCGCGCGCAGCGCTTCGCCGCCGTGGCCGACGAGCTCGCCGAGATCGAGGACCTCGCCGCCGCCGCCGCACGCGCCAACGACGACCTTCCGCTCGACCTGCGCGACCAACTCGAGGCGTGGCCGGCCGTCGTGGCGTCGTACGACGACGACACGGCCGGCAACGGACGCGTCTCGCTCTCCGGCAACCACATCCCGCGGGTCGCCGTCCCGCGCTTCGACGACCACGGCGAGCTCGTGCGCTTCTGGCGCCGCGAGAACCTCCCCGGGAAGTTCCCCTTCACCGCGGGCGTCTTCCCGTTCAAGCGCGCCGACGAGGACCCCGCGCGCATGTTCGCCGGCGAGGGCGACCCGTTCCGCACCAACAAGCGCTTCAAGCTGCTCTCCGAGGGCCAGCCCGCGACCCGCCTCTCGACCGCCTTCGACAGCGTCACGCTCTACGGTCGCGACCCCGACGAGCGCCCCGACATCTACGGCAAGATCGGCACCTCGGGCGTCTCGGTGGCCACGCTCGAGGACATGAAGGCCCTGTACGACGGCTTCGACCTGCTCTCGCCGACCACCTCGGTCTCCATGACCATCAACGGCCCCGCCCCGACCGTGCTGGCGTTCTTCCTCAACACGGTCATGGACCAGGCGCGCGAGCGCGGCATCGACCCGTACGAGGCGATCAAGTCGGTCCGCGGCACGGTCCAGGCCGACATCCTCAAGGAGGACCAGGGCCAGAACACGTGCCTGTTCTCGACCGAGTTCTCACTGCGCTGCATGGCCGACATCCAGGAGTGGTTCATCCAGCAGCAGGTCCGCAACTTCTACTCGGTCTCGATCTCCGGCTACCACATCGCCGAGGCCGGGGCGAACCCGATCAGCCAGCTCGCGTTCACCCTCGCCAACGGGTTCACCTACGTCGAGTCGTACCTCGCGCGCGGCATGGACATCGACGACTTCGCACCCAACCTGTCGTTCTTCTTCTCCAACGGCATGGACCCGGAGTACTCCGTCATCGGCCGGGTCGCCCGCCGGATCTGGGCGGTGGCGATGAAGGAGAAGTACGGCGCCAACGAGCGCTCGCAGAAGCTGAAGTACCACGTCCAGACCTCGGGGCGCTCCCTGCACGCGCAGGAGATGGACTTCAACGACATCCGCACCACGCTGCAGGCGCTCATCGCGATCTACGACAACGCGAACTCCCTGCACACCAACGCCTACGACGAGGCCGTCACCACCCCGTCCACCGAGTCCGTGCGTCGTGCGCTGGCGATCCAGCTGATCATCAACCGCGAGTGGGGCCTGGCGATGAACGAGAACCCGCTCCAGGGTTCCTTCGTGATCGACCAGCTCACCGACCTCGTCGAGGAGGCGGTGCTCCTGGAGTTCGACCGGATCTCCGAGCGCGGCGGCGTGCTCGGGGCCATGGAGACGGGCTACCAGCGGGGCCGGATCCAGGACGAGTCGATGCTCTACGAGCACAAGAAGCACGACGGCTCGCTGCCGATCATCGGCGTCAACACCTTCCGCGCGCCGGAGGCCGGCGACGGCACGCCCGACCACATCGAGCTCGCCCGGGCGACCTCGGAGGAGAAGGACTCCCAGCTCGACCGGGTCCGCGACTTCCAGGCCCGCCACACCGACGACGCCGCCGCCGCGCTCGCTCGCCTGCGCGAGGCCGCGACCAGCGGCGAGAACATCTTCGCCGTCCTCATGGACGCCGCGCGGGTGTGCTCGCTGGGCCAGGTCACCGAGGCGTTCTTCGAGGTCGGCGGCCAGTACCGCAGGAACGTCTGAGACAGGTGGTCGCGAGCTTGCTCGCGACCACCGTCGTCGAAGAGATTGAGCAGGCGCGCTGCTGCGAGCCTGCGAGCAGCAGCGACCGCCGTGTCGAAATCTTCTGGAGTCGATGTCGAAACCGATCCGTCCCGTTCGACGTAGGTTCGGAATCACCCACCTACGAACAAGAAGGACTGATCGACATGCCTCGTTTCATGGGACTCGTGCGGATGGAAGAGGGACAGGGCAACCCGCCCCAGGCGCTGTTCGACGCGATGGACGTCTACATCGGCGAGCAGGCGCAGAAGGGCCACTTCCTCGACGGTGGCGGCCTCTTCGGCCTCGAGGACACGGTGAACTTCGTCGTCCGCACGGGTGAGGTCACCCGCGTCGACGGCCCGTACGCCGAGGCCCGTGAGGCCGTCGGCGGCTGGGCGCTCCTGCAGTACGACACCGTCGAGGAGGCGATCGCCAACCAGGAGGAGTTCGCCGCGCTCCACGCCAAGCACTGGCCCGAGTGCTCGATGGTCGCCACCCTGCGCCAGATCGCCGACGAGCCGCCGGCCGCCGCCGACGCCTGACGCACCCCGCGTCGCCGCCATGCGGCCGGCCTCGGGACTCCCTAGGCTGGCCGCATGGCCGACGCCACCACCGCCGACGCGATCACCGCCACCTGGCGGGCGGAGTCGGCCCGCCTGGTCGGTGTGCTGGCCCGGATGACCCGTGACGTCGGGCTGGCCGAGGACCTCGCACAGGACGCCCTCGTGGCCGCCCTCGAGAACTGGCCGGCGCACGGCGTGCCCGCGAACCCCGCGGCCTGGCTGATGACCACCGCGAAGCGCCGTGCCATCGACCACATCCGGCGCGCCGAGACGCTGCGCCGCAAGACCGACGAGCTCGGCCACGCCCTCGGCACGGAGGAGGTGAGCAGCATGCCCGACCTGGACGCCCAGGTGGACCAGATCGAGGACGACGTGCTGCGACTCGTCTTCCTCTGCTGCCACCCGGCCCTGACACCCGAGTCGCGCGCCGCCCTCACCCTGCGCCTGGTCGGCGGGCTCACCACCGACGAGATCGCCCGCGGCTTCCTCGTCCCCAGCGCCACCATGGGCCAGCGGATCTCGCGCGCGAAGAAGACCCTGACCGAGGCGGGCGCGCAGCTCGAGCTGCCGACCGGCGCCGAGCGCACGCAACGCCTCGACGACGTGATGGCGGTGATCTACCTCGTCTTCACGGAGGGCTACGTCGCCACCGCCGGCGACGACTGGACCCGCCCCGACCTCGCCCGGGAGGCCATCCGGTTGGCCCGCCTGCTCGCCGGCATCGCGCCCGACGAGCCGGAGGTCCACGGACTCCAGGCACTGCTCGAGCTCCAGGGCTCGCGACTGACGGCCCGCACCGACGCCGATGGCAACCCGGTCCTGCTCGACGACCAGGACCGCAGCCTCTGGGACCAGCTGCTCATCCGCCGCGGCATCGCCGCCCTGGCCCGCGCCGAGGTGATCGCCGCCCGCGGCGTTCCCGTCGGCCGCTACTACCTCCAGGCGGCGATCGCCGCCGTGCACGCACGCTCCGCGACTGCGGCCGACACCGACTGGACCCGCATCGCCCGCCTGTACGACGTCCTGGCGACCGCCGCCCCCGGTCCCGTCGTCGAGGTCAACCGCGCCGTCGCCCACGGCCGCGCGGCCGGCCCGGAGGCCGGGCTGGCCGTGCTCGATGCGATCGCCCCGGGCGACCTGCGGGACTCACCGCTCGAGCCGAGCGTGCGCGGCGACCTGTTGGAGCGGGCCGGGCGGCACGCGGACGCCGCGGACGCGTTCGACGAGGCGGCCCGTCGTACACGCAACGCCGGGGAACGGGCGCTGCTCGAGCGCAGGGCCGCCGCCAACAGGGCCTAACGAGCGCGCAGGCTGTCGGAGGGAGCGACCCCGTACCGCTCCCGGTACGACGCCGCGAACCGCCCCAGGTGCGCGAACCCCCACCGGGTGGCGACCTCGGCGACCGTGTCCCCGCGTCCGGCCAGCAGGTCGCCGTGGACGCGGGCGAGACGGATCGTGAGCAGCTCCTGGGTGGGCGTGGACCCGAGGTAGCGCTGGAAGCCCTGCTGCAGCCGGCGGATCCCGACCCCGGCCTCGCGGGCGAGATCGGCGGCGGTCCAGTCACGAGCGGGGTCGGCCTCCATCGCCTCGACGACTCGGGAGACGATCCGCGGCCGGATCGTGCCGCAGCCGGGCTCGTCGGGGAAGGACGCAGCGACCAGCGCGGCGGTCAGGGTGCCGGCGAGCCGGCGGGCGACCCGTTGGTCGCGGGCGAGTGAGGGGTTGCGCAGCGCCTCGGTGCCGATGGAGGCGAGCAGCCCGATCCAGGCGCGGCCGCCGTCGGTGCGCAGGTCGAGCTGGGCGGGCAGCCGGTCGGTGTGGAGGCCGACGAGGGCCGTGACCTCCTCGACGAGGTAGTCACGGTCGACGCGCATCCCGACGATCGAGCAGTCGGCCGACCACCGGGTCATCCGGGTCTCCTCGTTGGGCGGGCAGACCGTCGCCTGGCCGTCCAGGGAGAGCACGTGGTGGGCGCCGATCTGCGCCTCCAGCACCCCGCTGCGCGGGACGTTGACCGCCCACGCGCCCGGATGGTCGGACTCGACGGAGACCTCGGAGCCCCAGCCGATCCGGGCCAGCCGGACGGGGCCGAGGTCGACGGCACGCAGGTCGGCCGGCCCGGTGGCGCGGCCCTTCACGAGCAGCCGGTGCGGGAAGTAGGCGCGCGCGACGGCGTCGGAGAAGTCGCCGAGCTCGTGGGAGGACGCGGTGACGGTCCCGGTCGCACTCATCGTCCACCCCCTCGGTCTCGATCACGTGACGCCCCTCACAGTAGGCGAACTCCGTGATCCGGAAAACGCACCCGATCCACCCCGGTGCGCAATCCGGACAGCGCCTTCGCCGAGCGGATCGTCGTACCGCCGGAGCAGACCTAGCGTCACCGCGCAACCGCCCACCCCGGCCCACCACGAAGGAGGCACCCGTGGACCCGCTCACCCTGCGCTCGACCTTCGGCCGCTTCGCGACCGGCGTCACCGTCATCACCTGCCGTACGCCGGACGGCGCGCACCACGGCGCGACGGTCACCGCGTTCACGCCGATCTCGCTCGACCCGCCGCTCGTGCAGGTCGCGCTGACCCGCACCTCGAAGGCCGCCGCCCTTCTCGACGGCACTCCCTTCGCGGTCAACGTGCTCGCCGCCGACCAGGTCGACGTCGCGATGCACTTCGCCGGCCGGCCCGGCAGCAGCCCGCTCCCCTGGCGCGACGGGAGCATCGCCCCCACCCTCGGCGGCACGGCCGCGACCCTGGTCTGCCGCGCGCACCGCACCGACGACGGCGGCGACCATCTGCTGTTCCTCGGCGAGGTGGCCGAGGTCGTCACCACCGACCGGCGACCGCTGCTCTTCCACGACAGCGCCTTCCACCAGATCGGCGACCGCTCGTCCGACGTCGTCTGGCTCGGCTGCCAGGACGACCCCCACACCGGCTGGTTCGACGCCACGACCAGCTTCGCCGTCCCGCTGCGCAGCGGGCCGTCGTACTTCATCCCGCGCGACACCCACTACTGAGGAGACCACGATGACCGACACCCTCGCCCCCGAGACCGCCTCCGGCGTACCCACGGACGGGCCGCCGACCGTCAACCCGGCCGCGAACGCGCCCGCCAACCAGCAGACCAACTTCGCCTCGCGCCCGATGACCGGCGACGAGTACATCGAGAGCCTCCGCGACGGCCGCGAGATCTACCTCCACGGCGAGCGGGTCGAGGACGTCACCACCCACCCGGCGTTCCGCAACCCGATCCGGATGACCGCCCGCCTGTACGACGCCCTCCACACCGGTCCGCACGTGGACGAGCTGACCGTCCCCACCGACACGGGCAACGGTGGCGTCACGATGCCCTTCTTCAAGACGCCGACCTCGTCGGCCGACCTGCTCAAGGAGCGCGACGCCATCGCGCGCTGGGCGAAGATGACGTGGGGCTGGATGGGCCGCAGCCCCGACTACAAGGCCAGCTTCCTCGGCACGCTGCACGCCAACAAGGAGCTCTACGCGCCCTTCCAGGACAACGCCGAACGGTGGTACCGCGAGTCCCAGGAGAAGGTCCTCTACTGGAACCACGCGATCATCAACCCGCCGGTCGACCGCAACCTGCCGCCCGACGAGGTCGGTGACGTCTACATGAAGGTCGAGAAGGAGACCGACGCGGGCCTCGTCGTCTCCGGCGCGAAGGTCGTCGCGACCGGCTCGGCGATCACCAACTACAACTTCATCGCCCACTACGGCCTGCCGATCCGCAAGAAGCAGTTCGCGCTGATCTGCACCGTCCCGATGGACGCGCCCGGCATCAAGCTGATCTGCCGGTCGTCGTACACGGAGCAGGCGGCGCAGAACGGCGAGCCCTTCGACTACCCGCTGTCGAGCCGGATGGACGAGAACGACACCATCTTCATCTTCGACAAGGTGCTGGTGCCCTGGGAGAACGTCTTCATGTACGGCGACGTCGACCGCATCAACGCGTTCTTCCCGCAGTCCGGCTTCCTCCCGCGGTTCACCTTCCAGGGCTGCACCCGGCTCGCGGTGAAGCTCGACTTCATCGCCGGCCTGCTGCTCAAGGCGCTCGAGGCCACCGGCTCCGGCGACTTCCGCGGCGTGCAGACCCGCGTCGGCGAGGTCATCGGCTGGCGCAACCTGTTCTGGTCGCTGACCGAGTCGATGGCCCGCGACCCCGAGCCGTGGGTGGGCGACGCGGTCATCCCGAAGCTGGAGTACGGCCTGACCTACCGGATGTTCATGATCCACGGCTACCCGCGGGTCAAGGAGATCATCGAGCAGGACGTCGCCTCCGGCCTGATCTACCTGCCCTCCGGCGCCGCCGACTTCAAGTCCGCCGAGGTGCGCCCCTACCTCGACAAGTACGTCCGCGGCTCCAACGGCATCACCGCCGTCGACCGGGTCAAGGTCATGAAGGCGCTGTGGGACTCGATCGGCTCCGAGTTCGGCGGCCGCCACGAGCTCTACGAGCGCAACTACTCCGGCAACCACGAGAACGTGAAGGCCGAACTGCTCTTCGCCGCCCAGAACCGCGGCGACGTGGCGCAGATGAAGGGCTTCGCGGACGAGTTCCTCGCCGAGTACGACCTCGACGGCTGGACGGTCCCCGACCTCTTCTGACCGGTGGCCGAGGAGGTTGCGCAGCAACCGCCACCCGGTAGTCGAGGAGGTTGCCCAGCAACCGTCACCCGGTGGTCGAGGAGGTTGCGCAGCAACCGTCACGAGACCCCCGGGGCCGTGGTCGCGGCCGCCTCGTCAGCGGCGCTCGTCGTACCCGCCCTCGGGCGGGACCATCTCCAGCCGTACGCCGAGCAGGCGCACCGGGCGGTCGCGCTCGACGCGGTCGAGGAGCGCCACGGCCGCGTCGGCGAGGACGTCCGGGTCGGACGTCGGCTCGGCAAGCTTGTGGCTGCGGCTGACGGTGAAGAACGGCCGGTAGCGCAGCTTGAGACCGACCCGGAACGCCGGCCGGCCCTCGCGCTCGATGTCGGCGAGCACCCGCGAGGTGATCCGCCGGACGGCCGCCTCGACCTCGGACCAGTCCTCCAGGTCCGTCTGGAAGGTCTCCTCCCGGCCGTGTGCCCGCGGCACCCACGGGGTCGGATCGACCGGGCTGGTGTCGGAGCCGCGGCCGAGGCGGTGGAACCACGGCCCCATCGTCGGTCCGAGCCCGGCGGCGAGGTCGGCGACGTCGGAGCGAGCGAGCTGCTCGACCGTCTCGATCCCGAGCGCCGCGAGCCGCGCGGCGGTCTTGCTGCCGACACCCCACAGCGCCCGGGTGGGGCGATGGCCCATCTGGTCGAACCAGGTCGCGTCGGTGATCACGTGGACGCCCGGGTCGGGCTTGCCGAAGTCCGTGGCGATCTTGGCCTGCACCTTGTTGTTGCCGATCCCGACCGAGCAGCGCAGCCGGGTCGCGGCGAGGACCTCGGCGCGGATCTCCTGCGCGAAGGCCACGACGTCGGCCTCGCTCGCCTCCACCTCGCCTTCGGCCGCCACGAAGGCCTCGTCCCAGCCGAGCACCTGGACGACGACGGCCTGCCCGCCCCATCGCAACGAGCGCAGGGTCGCCATGACGTCGGCCGACGCGGCGTCGTACGCGGGGGCGTCGACGGGCAGGAACACCGCATCGGGGCACTTGCGGGCGGCGACCCGCAGCGGCATGCCGGACCCGACGCCGAAGGCCCGGGCCTCGTACGACGCCGTCGCCACCACACCGCGCTCGGTGGGATCGCCCCGCCCACCGACCACCACGGGCAGACCGGCGAGCTCCGGGCGCCGCAGGACCTCGACGGCCGCGATGAACTGGTCGAGGTCGACGTGCAGCACCCACCGCTCGGGCGTCTCCTGCGCCCGGGCGCCGCTCATCGACGGTCGGCCGACGGCGGGTGGCCGTAGCGCCGCCGGTAGGCGGCCGCGAAGCGGCTCGCGCTGGAGAAGCCCCACCGCGCGGCGACGTCGCTGACGGTGGTCCGCGGCTCGGACGTGAGGTCCGCGTGCGCGCGGGCCAGCCGTACGTCGAGGAGGTACTGCGTCGGGGTGCAACCCACCCACTGCTGGAAGGCCTCCTGGAGCCGCCGCACGCTGGTGCCTGCGAGGACGGCCATGTCACCCGCGGTCCACGACCGGGCCGGGTCGTCGTGGAGCTGCTCGACCACGCGGCGGACGTGCCACGGCCGGGCCGGCACGGACCGTGCGTCGGCCGGTCGGCACAGGTCGACGAGGCCGGCGGCGACCGCGCCGGCCAGCTGTTGCCGGACCACGTCGCTGTCGGCGAAGAGGTCCGGGTCGTGCAGGTTGGTCGCCAGGCTGGAGACGAGGTGGCGCCAGGCCCGACCCCGGCCCGACTCGAGCTGCACCTGGTCGGGCAGCAGGTCACGCACGCCCACCCGGTCGCTGCCGAGCAGCCGCTCGGCCTCGACGTCGAGCCAGGCGGCGTCGAACTTCACCCCGAGCACCGTGCAGGTCGCGTCCCAGTGGCTGATCAGCGACGCCGTGTCGGACCGGAAGACCGTGCCCTGACCCGCGACCGAGGCCACGGTGCCGTGCCTTCCGCGGCTCTCGATGTGCCCGGTGATCGGCATGTTGACCTCGTAGGCGCCCGGGTAGTCGCAGTCGATGGCGACGTCGGCGCCCCACCCCACGTGGCCGATCAGCACCGGGCCGAGGTCGAGGGTGCGCAGCGTCAGCCGCGGCTCGTGGACCCCGCCGACGAGCCGGAGCTCGTGGGGGAAGTAGGCCTCCGCCACGACCCGCGAGGCATTGCCCCAGTCGCGCGGCGCCCGCCCTCGGATCCGCTCGGACACGCCTCGCAATCTACCTGAGACACAGGTCACAAATCGCTCGCGCGATCCGTGCCGAGTCCGCGCGAACGGTGTCGTCGCAGCCTCCGGACCGACCTACCTTCGCTGGCACTTCCCATCAGCACAGCACCATCGGAGGAGCTCCCATGACCGCCGTACAGCACCCCGCCACGACCCCGCCGGACCTCTCCTGGCTCGAGTCCGTGTCGATGTCCCAGCTCGAGCGCAACCCCTACCCGACCTACGAGCGGCTCCGCCGCGAGGCACCGCTCGCCTTCGTCCCGGTGCTCGGGTCGTACGTCGCCTCGACCGCCGACATCTGCCGGGAGATCGCGATGAGCCCGGACTTCGAGGCGGTGATCACCCCGGCGGGCGGGCGCACGTTCGGCCATCCCGCGATCATCGGCGTCAACGGCGACATCCACGCCGACCTGCGCGGCATGGTGGAGCCGCAGCTGCAGCCGGTCGAGGTCGACCGGTGGGTCGACGACCTGGTCCGCCCGATCGCCCGGCGCTACCTCCAGGCGTTCGAGGACGCCGGCCGGGCCGAGCTGGTCGGCGACTACTGTGAGCCGGTCAGTGTCCGGTCCCTTGGCGACCTCCTCGGCCTGGAGTCGGTCTCCTCCGACCAGCTGCGCGACTGGTTCCACAAGCTGAGCCGCTCATTCACCAACGCCGGCGTGGACGAGAACGGCGAGTTCACCAACCCCGACGGCTTCCGAGAGGGCGACGAGGCGAAGGCGGAGATTCGCGCCACCGTCGACCCGTTGATCGACCGGTGGATCGTGGAGCCCGCCGACACCGCGATCTCCCACTGGCTGCACGACGGGATGCCGCCGGGCCAGACCCGCGAGCGCGAGTACATCTACCCCACGATCTACGTCTACCTCCTCGGCGCGATGCAGGAGCCGGGCCACGGGCTCGCCTCGACGCTGGTCGGCCTGTTCAGCCGTCCCGAGCAGCTGGAGGAGGTCGTCGACGACCCGACCCTGATCCCGCGTGCGATCTCGGAGGGGATGCGCTGGACCTCGCCGATCTGGTCCGCGACCGCGCGGATCAGCAAGAACCCGGTCACCGTCGCCGGCGTCGACCTGCCGGCCGGGACGCCGGTGATCCTGTCCTACGGCGCGGCCAACCACGACACCGGGAGGTACGACGCACCGACCGAGTTCGACCTGCACCGTCCCCCGCTGCCCCACCTGGCCTTCGGCGCCGGCAACCACGCCTGTGCCGGGATCTACTACGCCAACCAGGTCATGCGGATCGCGATGGAGGAGCTGTTCGAGGCGATCCCCAACCTGGAGCGCGACACCGCCGAGGGCGTGGACTTCTGGGGCTGGGGCTTCCGCGGCCCGACGAGCCTGCACTGCACCTGGGAGGTGTGACGACCGTGAGCATCACCATCGGCGAGCGCCGCGTCGACGCCCACGACGACCAGACGGTCCTCGAGGCGCTCCTGCGCGCGGGTGTCTGGATGCCGAACTCGTGCAACCAGGGCACGTGCGGCACCTGCAAGCTCCGGGTCGTCGCCGGCGAGGTGGACCACCGCGACTCGCCGCTCGACACCCTGACCCCGGACGAACGCGCGGCGGGGCTGGCGCTGGCCTGCCAGGCCCGGCCGTGCGGCGACACCGAGGTGGCGCTGCGCGGGGAGGCCGGCAACCGCACCACCCACCCGCTGCGGGACCTGGTCGCGACGGTGGTCGCGATCGAGGACGTCGCCCGCGACACTCGCCGGATCCTGCTCGGACTCGACGAGCCGCTGGTGTTCAGCGCCGGGCAGTACGTCGAGCTCGTCGTGCCCAGGTCGGGCCAACGGCGTCAGTACTCCCTGGCGAACACCGCCGAGGACGACAAGGTCCTCGAGCTGCACGTCCGGCGGGTGCCGGGCGGCGCCGCCAGCGACCAGTGGCTGTTCGGCACGCTCGCCGTGGGCGACCGGGTCGCGGCCATCGGCCCTCTCGGAGACTTCCACGTGCTCGACGAGGACGCGGACGGGGGCGAGCCGATGGTGTTGATCGGCGGCGGCACCGGCCTGGCACCGCTGGCGGGCATCGTCCGCACCGCCCTCGCCCGCCATCCGGACCGCGAGGTCCTGCTGTACCACGGGGTCCGCGGCGTCGATGACCTCTACGACGGCGCCCGGTGGGAGGAGCTCGCGGCGACGCACCCGGGGTTCCGCTTCGTCCCCGTCCTGTCCGAGGAGCAGGGAACGTCCCACCGCACCGGCTTCCCGACCGATGCCTTCGTCGACGACGTGCCGAGCGCTCGCGGCTGGTCCGGCTGGCTCTGCGGCCCCCCGGCCATGGTCGAGGCCGGCGTCAAGGCCTTCAGGAGGCGCCGGGTGGCGCCCCGCATGGTCCACCGCGAGATGTTCACCCCGGCCGACGACCAGGAGTCCTGATGCCCACGTTGACGGTCCTCTACGGCACCCCGACCGACCCGGACGCCTTCCGCCGCCACTACGAGGACGTCCACGTGCCTCTGGCGAAGGCGCTGCCGGGGGTCACCTCGCTCCGGTACTCGCTCGACGTCGACACCCTCGCGGGCGACCACCCGGTCTTCGCGAGCTTCCACGCCGGGTTCCCGACCCGGGAGGCCCTCGACGCGGCGCTGGCCTCGCCCGAGGGCCAGGCGGCTCAGGCGGACGTGCCCGCGTTCGCCAGCGGCGGCGTCACCATCCTCGTCGAGTGCGACTGAGCGGGCGCCGGCGAGAGCACCCAGTTCGCGACCCCGGCGAGCAGCACGAGCGTCGCCGCCACCACCGGTACGACGAGGGCCGCACCGGTCCCGAAGCGGTCGGCCAGGGTGCCGGTGAGCACCGAGGCACCCGCCTGCCCGACGATGACCGCCGAGCCGAGCATCGTCATCACGGTGGCGGAGCGGCCGGCCGGGCTGCGCAGTGCACCGAGGCTGTACTGGGTGACCATCGTCGGGCCGACGCCGACGCCGACCACCAGCAGGAGCAGGCTCATCTGCGCGACCGAGCCGACGAACGGCAGCACGGCCGTTCCGGCGACGAGCACGCCGGCGAACACCAGCCAGCGGGCGCGGAGCGTGAAGGACGCGGGGAAGAGTGCCACGCCGAGGGCGAATGCGGCGGAGCCGATGCCCATGACGCCGTACACGAGCCCGGCGCCCTCGGCGTTGCCGTGGTCGCCCATGAAGGCGGTCAGCGAGGTCAGCATCGAGCCGAAGAAGAGGCCGACGCCGAGGATCCCGGCGACCACGACGACGAGCGCCGGCCGGGCCAGGTCGGAGGCCGGGGCGGTCTCGACGGAAGCGCCGCGGGCCGAGCGCACGGCGGTCGCGCTGGGATGCACCGCGAAGGCCGAGACGAACACCAGGGTGACGACCGCGGCCGCGGCGACCGGCGCCCACGGGTCGAGGGCGGTGCCGAGCACGCCGACGAGGAACGGACCGACGATGAAGACCATCTCGTCGGCGGCCGACTCGTAGGCCATCGTCGCGTCGAAGGTGCGCTCGCGGCGGGTCGGGGAGATCCGCGCGGCGATGATCTCGACGAGGCGGCTGCGCGACATCGGCGCGATCTGCGGCGCGGTGGCGCCGACCAGGAAGGCGACCGCGAGCACCGCGGCGCCGGGCAGCGGGCTGTAGACCACCCACGCCATCAGCCCGAGCGCGCTCGTCGAGGCGAGCCCCGCGCCGAGCAGGACCGGGCGCTGGCCGAACCGGTCGGCGGCCGCGCCCAGCAGCGGTCCGAAGCAGGCGGCGCCCAGGCCGACCATCGCGGAGCTGAGGCCGCCGAAGGCGAGCGAGTCGCGGCCGGAGACGACGAGGGTCAGCACGCCGACGACCATCATCGCGTAGGGCAGCCGCGCGACGAGCGCGATCGGGAAGTACGACGGCCCGGTCGCGCCGATCAGCGACGGCCCCGACGGTTTCAGGGAAAGGTGCTGGCTCATGTCCTCGGGTCCTGCGGTCTGGTGCCGCCTTGGACCGCCGGATCGAGCCGGCGCGAGGTAGATACACGAGTGGATCTGGTGACCCCATGGTACGCCGCATGGTGTCGCGCGCGGCAATCCCCGGCCGGCGGGTAATAGGGTCCCTGCCATGAGCACGCAGCCGACGTACGACCAGCTCGCCACCCTGCCCGCGTTCGCCGAGCAGCCGGTCCCGATGGGGTTCGAGGACATGAACGGCTTCCTCAACGTCCGGCACTACCTCGGCATCGGCAGCGAGGGCCTCGACGAGTCGCTGCACTCCGTCGGCATCCCGTTCAACTGGCCGCTGGTGAGCGGGTTCGCCTGCCTCTCGGCCGAGCACCACCTGACCTACCTGCACGAGCTGAAGAGCGGCGACCAGATGTCCGTGCGGGTCCGCCTCGTCGGCCGCTCGGACCGCGCCGCGCACGCCGTGGTCTACATCCTCGACGACACCAACCAGCGGGTGGCGTGCGTGTTCGAGGAGATCCTGCTCTGCGTGCGACTCGAGGACCGCAAGACCGCCTCGTGGCCGGCCGACGTCGCCGAGGGCCTCGACAAGCGGATCGCCGAGCACGCCGCGATCGGCTGGGCGCCGGCGCTGTCGGGGAGCCTGGCGCTGCGCTGAGGGTGCAGGAATCACCTCCTCAGAGGTGATTCCCGCGCTTCCTGGCCGTTGCAACGGTCAGGAAGCGCAAGTTTCACCTCTGAGGAGGTGATTCCTGCAGCCTCACAGCTGCTGCTCCTCCACCAGCACCCGAATGCTCGGCAGCAGCGCGAGCCCGTTGACCACGACGGAGAACACCAGCAGGGCGACCGCCCAGTCCTCGTGCCCGGCGTCCCACAGCGCGAGGGACGCCAGGCCGAAGACGATCACCTTCACGACGGGACGCACCCAGGTGCCGCCGAAGCGCGCCTTGGGCGAGGCGAACAGGAACCAGGCCGTCATCGCCACGAGCGGCAGCAGCCACACGAGCAGCCAGCGCGGATCGCGGTCCCAGCCCCACACGCCGAACGCCGCCACGGCCAGCAGCTCGTCGACGAACACCAGCGCCAGCACCGACCACCCGAAGATCGCACCCATGCTGGGATCATCCCGTATCCATCGATGAGCCGCGTCGCGAGCGGCACCAGAGGGGTGCGATCGCAAGGCGCGGACGCGACGGCGGTCTGGTTGCACCATCGAGCGTCCGCAACGCAGCGAGCGCGCCCAGATGGGGCCGGGCAGCAGCGGGCATCGATGGATCCGGGATCCTAGAGCCGTGACCGTCGACGACCTCGGACATGACGTCCCGCTCCCCGCCCCGCCCGCACGCATCGTCTCGCTGGTCCCGTCGATCACCGAGGCGCTGGCGAGCGACGTCCCCGACCGGCTGGTCGGCGCCACCGACTGGTGCACCCACCCCGCGGACCTCGACGTCACCCGGGTCCGGGGCACCAAGAACCCCGACCTCGCCGCGATCCGCGCCCTCTCCCCCGACCTCGTGGTCGCCAACAAGGAGGAGAACCGCGAGCTCGACGTGCGCCGGCTCCGCGACGCGGGCGTCCCCGTCTGGGTGACCGACATCGAGACGGTGCCGCAGGCCCTCACCTCCCTGTCCCGCCTGTACGACGAAGCGCTGGCCGTCCCCGTCCCCGACTGGCTCGCCGCCGCACGGGCGCGCTGGTCGGCTCCGCTGCCGGACGTGCGGGGGCGGGTCGTCGTACCGGTGTGGCGGGACCCGTGGCTGGTGGTCGGGCCGCGGACCTACACCGGCGACCTGCTGCGCCGGCTCGGCTGGGAGAACGCCTTCGACCACGGCGAGGAGCGCTACCCGAAGGTCGACCTCGCGGAGATCGACCGCGACGGCATCGACCTCGTGCTGCTGCCCGACGAGCCCTACGTCTTCACCGCCGACGACGGCCCGGAGGCGTTCGGCACGGTGCCGACGCGGCTGGTGTCGGGGCGGCTGCTGACCTGGTACGGCCCCGCCATGGTCGCGGCCCACGACGCCTTGTCGGACTGAGCCACGCGCACGGTGCGAGGCCTCACCAGGAACGCTGTCGTGCGTGTCACACCCTGTGACATCAATTCGTAACCGACGGGCCGGATTGCCGAAACCTCACAAGCGCACAGTTGTCGTCATGAAGAAGACGACCTCTCCTGAGACCCAGACCGGCCGTCACCTCGAGTCCGTCGCCACCAACCGTGCCGACACCGTCGAGGATGCCGCCGCCCGTGCCGTTGCCCGCCGCGCCAAGCTGCGCGACCGCCATGCCCAGAACCTCACCCGCCTGATGGACCAGCGCAGCGACCTGCGTGGAGTGAACTCGCTCGCCGACTTCGTCGACGACTTCATCCGCTGGACCGCCTGACCTCCCTCACGCACCGCACCCCCCAGTCCCTCGCGGCTGCCCGACGACCGGACACGCTCCGGTTGCCGAGCAGCCGCGAGGCCCATTTCGGGCTGGCTACGCTCGCCGTATGACGTGGTTCGAGGAGCCGGCGCACACGAAGACGCTTGCCGAGGAGTACGACCGCCTCCTCGACTTCGGCACCGACCTCGTCCACCCCGCCGGTGGTGCCGCGTGGCTCGATGACCACGGCCGCCCCGACCTCGACCGCGGCGTGCTGACCTGGATCACCTGCCGGATGCTCCATGTCCACGCCATCGCCGCGCTGACCGGCCACGCCGGATCGCGGGAGCTGGCCCAGCGGCTCCTCGACGGCCTCGCCGGACCGCTGCGCGACGCGGACCACGACGGATGGTTCCACCGGCTCGACGCCGACGGCCGACCCGACCGGGCCGCCGGGAAGTCCTGCTACGACCACGCCTTCGTCCTGCTCGGCACCTCGAGCGCGGCGATCGCCGGACTCGACGGCTCCGACGCGCTGCTCGCTGATGCCGGCGACGTCTTCCTGCAGCGGTTCTGGGACGACTCCGCCGGCCGGTGCCGCGACCACTTCTCCGCCGACTGGTCGGACCTCGACCCCTACCGCGGCCTCAACGCCGCCATGCACGCCGTCGAGGCGATGCTCGCGGTCGCCGACGCCACCGACGACGACGCCTGGCGGCAGCGGGCCGCACGGATCGCCGGGTTCGTGGTCGACCTCGCGGCGTCGTACGACGGCCGGCTGCCCGAGCACTTCGACAGCGACTGGACCCCGGAGCTCGACCACAACGCGGACCAGCCGGCCGACCCGTTCAAGCCGTACGGCGCCACGGTCGGCCACGGGCTCGAGTGGTCCCGGCTGCTGCTGACCCTCGACGCCGCGCTTCCCGACGACCGCCTCCTCCCCACCGCCGAGCTGCTCTTCGACCGCGCGGTCGCCGACGGCTGGGAGGTCGACGGCGCGCCGGGCTTCGTCTACACCACCGACTGGTCCGGCCGGCCGGTCGTCCCCGACCGCATGCACTGGGTGCTCGCCGAGGCGCTCGCGGCCGCGGCCGCACTCCACCGCCGCACCGGCGAGGAGCACTACGCCGACCGCTTCGCGCAGTGGTGGCAGCACGCCGGGGACTGCTTCTTCGACAACACCGCCGGCTCCTGGCACCACCAGCTCGACCGCCACAACCGGCCCGCGGCGGGGGTCTGGCCGGGCAAGCCCGACCTCTACCACGCGGTCCAGGCGACGCTCCTGCCCCGGCTCCCGCTGGCGCCGACGATCACCCGAGCCGTCGCCGACGGAGCCCTCGCATGAGCCGCCGGCCGACCGTCCTGGTCGCGGGCGAGGCACTCATCGACGTCCTGCAGCGCACGGGCGAGGAGCCGGTCGAGCTGCCCGGCGGCAGCTGCGCCAATGTCGCCCTCGCGCTGGGCCGGCTCGGGTGGGAGCCGCGGCTGGCGACCGCCCTCGGCGACGACGACCGTGGCCACCGGCTCCGCGAGTGGCTGGTCGCCAGCGCGGTCACGGTCGACGCCGTCGTACCCCCGAGCGGACGGACCAGCACGGCCGCCGCCGTCCTCGACGCGCAGGGCGCGGCCAGCTACGAGTTCGACCTGTCGTGGACGCTGCCCACCATCGACGACCAGCGGTACGACGCCGTCCACATCGGCTCGATCGCGTCGGTCCTCGAGCCCGGCGCCCGGGCGGTCCGCGCCCTCGTGGGGCATGCCCGCCGCCACGCGCTGGTGTCCTTCGACCCGAACGCCCGGCCGGCGATCACGCCGGACGTCGACGCCGCCCGCCAGCAGGTCGAGGAGCTGGTCGCGCTGTCCGACGTGGTGAAGGTGAGCGACGAGGACCTCGGGTGGTACTTCCCCGGCGTCGAGCCCGCCGACGCCGCCGCGACGTGGAGCGCGCTCGGACCCGCCCTCGTGGTCGTGACCCGCGGGGGTTCGGGTGCGACCGTCGTCCGCACGGGCGGACAGCGGTTCGACGTGCCGGGGGTGAGGGCCGTGGTCGCCGACACGATCGCGGCGGGCGACACCTTCACCGCGGGGCTCCTCGACGCCCTGCTCTCGGCCGGGATCCACGGCGCGGAGGCCCACGGGCGGATCGCCGGACTCGACGACGACGAGGTGACCCGGGTCGTGCGCCACGCGCACGCCGCCGCGTCGATCACCGTGTCGCGCCCGGGCGCCGACCCGCCCACCCGCGCCGAGCTGGGCATGCCCTGATCGGCGGCCCGGCGCCCGTCCGCGGCGGCGAGCGCAGCCGGAGCGCCCACCGGTCCCCCGTAGAATCCGGACCCGTGATCTTCAAGCGCGTGGGTGTCGGGCGTCCGTACCCCGACCACGGCCTCACCTCCAAGGGGTGGGCGGCCGTGCCTCCGCGCCAGGTCCGTCTCGACGAGCTGGTGACCACCAAGGACACCCTCCAGCTGTCCTCCCTGCTCGACGAGGACTCCACCTTCTACGGTGACCTCTTCGCCCACGTGGTGTTGTGGAGGGAAGAGTTCTACCTGGAGGACGGCCTGCACCGCGCCCTGCGCGCGGCCCTGCAGCAGCGCAACGTCCTCCACGCACGCGTGATCCGGATGGAGGGCTGAGGGCGATGGACGGGCTCGACGTGAGGGACGGCAACCGCTCGGCGATGACGCTCGCCGTGCTGGCCGTGGTGTTCCTCGCGAGCGTCGCGTGGGCCTGGTCCCGCGTCACCCAGCCGCTCCCCGAGAAGATCGATCCGGCGCCGTGCACCGACACGCTGATCGCGGCCGGCGAGGACGTCGCGCCGCCGCAGGTCATGGTCACCGTGCTCAACGCCGGTGGCGGCAACGGCCTCGCCAGCCAGACGATGGCCAAGCTGGTCGCGTTCGGCTTCAGCGAGGGCGACACCGGCAACGCACCGGCCAGCACCGGCCCGGTGACGGCGCAGGTGTGGGCGAGCGACCCCGGCGACCCGGCGGCGATCCTGCTGGCGTCGTACCTCGGCGACGACGTGGACATCGTCGACCAGCCGTCCGGCTACCCGGGCGTGACGATCGTGGTGGGCAAGCGCTTCGACAAGGTCCGCAAGGGCCAGCCGACGGTCACCGCGCAGAAGGACAGCTACGTCTGCACGCCGCCGCTGAGCAGCAACCCCGACGACCTCTCCTGACCGCGCTCAGTCGCCTCGGCGGCCGTCGTCGAGCCACTGGGCGAGCCGGCCGTTCGCGCTGACCTGGCGCAGCCGCTGCTCGGTGGCCTCGCGCAGCTTGCGGGGGGTCACGACGAGCAGGTCGTCGCCGTGCCTGAGGACGGTACGACGCTCCGGCACCATCGCCTGGCCGTCGCGCACGATCATCGACACGTTCGCCCCGACGGGCAGCCGCAGCTCCCCCACCTCGACGCCGTGCAGCTTCGAGACCGGGCTGATCGTGACCTGGAGCAGGTCGGCCGCGACCTTCTCCAACGGTGCCGCCTCGAGGTCGAACCCGCGGGGCTCCGAGCGCCGGGTCACCCGCAGCACCCGCGCCACCCACGGCAGCGTCGGGGCCGTGATCAGCGTGTCGATCACCACGAGCACGAAGACGATGTCGAAGAGCCGGGTGGCGCCGTCGACGCCCTCGGCGAGCGGGATCGTGGTGAGGACGATGGGGACCGCACCGCGCAGGCCGGCCCACGACAGGAAGCCCAGCTCGTTCCACGGCATCGGCCGCACCACCGCGCTGACCACCACCGAGAGCGGTCGCGCGATCGCGGTCAGGATCGTGCCGGCGACCACGGCCATCCCGATGGTGCCCCAGTCCAGCCGGCCCGGCGAGAGCAGCAGTCCGAGCATGACGAACAGGCCGATCTGCGCCAGCCACGCCAGTCCCTCGACGAACGAGCGGGTGGTCGCCCGGTGCGGCAGGTCGGCGTTGCCGAGGACCAGCGCGGCGACGTACACGGCAGCGAACCCGCTCGCGTGCACGGCCGCCGCGGCGCCGTACCCGATGAGGGTGAGGCAGAGGACCGCGATCGGGTAGAGGCCGGACGAGGGCAGCGCGACCCGGCGCATGATCCAGGCGCCGCCGAAGCCCGCGGCGAGGCCGAACGCAACGCCGGCCACCAGCTCGTAGATGACGATCCCCGTCGTGCCGAGCAGGCCGTGCTCGCCGACGGCGCCGGACGCGACGAGGGTGACCAGGACGACGGTGGGCGCGTCGTTGAGCCCGGACTCGGCCTCCAGCGCACCGGTCACCCGCTTCGGCAGCGGGACGACGCGCAGCACCGAGAAGACGGCGGCCGCATCGGTCGGCGAGCACACCGCGCCGAGCAGGATCGCGAGCTCCCACGACAGCCCGAGGACGTAGTGCGCGCCCGGCCATGCGGATGGGCCTCTCCCTGGCGACCCTGGGGGTGCTGGTCTCCGTCGGCGTGATGGCCCTCGGCGCGCACTACGTCCTCGGGCTGTCGTGGGAGC
>DATLIG010000266.1:0-3699 GCA_035539555.1 Nocardioides sp.
TGATCCGCACCGGGTCGACGTACTCGGGAGCGCCCTTGGGGACGCGCTTCTGGTAGAAGCCCTCGCCGTCGTCGCCGTAGCCGGTCGAGAGCCGGAAGCCCTCGCGGTAGCCGTCCGGCCACCGCTCGAGGGCGGTCGGCCGGTCCCGCAGGGCCCGCATCAGGCCGTCCTCGACCGCGACGAAGAACTGCGCCACCATCAGCTTGGTGACCTCGGGCGTCCGGTCGGTGGCCTCGTAGATCACGCGGTCCGGGCTGGACACCCGGACCTCGCGGTCGCCGGCCTGCACCATCGCCGCAGCGGTCTTCGCCATGCGGCGAGCCTACGGCGTCGCACCGACCCCGGCGGGGATCAGCCGGCGACGCCGCGCAGCTCGTTGGGCACCTCGGGCACGGTGAGGCTGTCGACGACCTCCCCCTCGCCGAGGTCGACCACGTGCACCTGCTTCGTCGCCGGCTCGGTGACGTAGGCGGTGTCGCCGACGACCTCCAGCAGTGGGCGGGGCTGGTGCCAGTCGAGCGGCTCGCGCCACGCCGCCGTGACGGGGATCGAGGCGGTCACCTTCGCCGCGGCCATGTCGATGACGTGCAGTCGGCCGTCGGTGCCGAGCACCAGCCCGTCGCCGTCGGGCGTGCGCCCGAGGGAGCGGAAGCTGTAGCTGGCCGGCAGGTCGACGAGCCGCAGGGAGGCGGTCCGGGTGTCGATGACCGACACCCGCGTCGGCCGCTCGAGCTCGGCATCGGCGTCGACCTTGTAGTCGCCCAGCACGAAGCGCGAGCTGTCGTGGCCGGCCTGGTTGCCGATCCGGCCGTAGACGTCGGGTGCGTCGACCTTGGTGATCGTGCGGCCGTCCACGACGAGCACGCCGTCCTCGCAGCCGAAGAGCGCGACGTCCCCGGCGAACGCCTCGCCGTGCACGCCCGGGCACTCGTCGGAGGACGCGAGCTCGTTGCCGGCGGCGGTGACCAGCCGGATCCCGCTGCGCGACTCCTCGTCGCCCACGGTGAGGAGCAGGTTGCCGTGGCCGTCCTGGACGGCGACCCCGTGGTGCGCCTCGTCGGCCTGCCAGGTGTCCAGCTCCGGATCGCCGTCGGCGAGGTCGGCCGGGTCGAACGCCGTGATCGCCCCGGTGCCGTCGTCGAAGACGGTCGTCCGCCCGTGGTGGGGGACGACGTGACCGGGCTCCTCGGCGGAGAGGGTGAACCCGGTCAGCCGCGGCTCGGTGGCCCAGGAGTGCCCGTGGTCGCCGTGCTCCTCGGTCCACGCGCCCGTGTCGAGGGCGGTCAGCCCACCCGTCGCCGAGACCAGCAGGTGCCGGCCGTCGCCCGCGGGGTTCAGCCGCAGGAAGCCGTCGATCGCCTCGTCGAGCAGGACCTCGCCAGAGCCTGCGTCGAGCACGAGCACGCCGCCGTCGTACGTCATCGCGAGGCGGGGGCTCGGCGCTTCCACCTCCGTTGCCGCGGGGGTGGTCGCCGACGAGGGCGCCGAGGTCGGGGACGGGGAGTCCTCCGTGCCGCACGCGACGAGTGCGCCCGAGGCGAGGGAGGAGAGGACGAACAGGACACCGGACTTGATCAACATGAGAATGATTCTCATGTGCAAGTCCGGTGTCCGTCAAGCCGGGGTCGCTCCGGGGTCAGCCGTCAGCAGGCTCCAGGGTGAGCGAGATCGAGTTGATGCAGAAGCGGTCACCGGTCGGCGTGCCGTAGCCGTCGGGGAACACGTGGCCCAGGTGCGAGCCGCAGTTGGCGCAGCGCACCTCGACCCGCTTCATGCCGTGCGAGTTGTCCTCGATGTACTCGACCGTGTCGCTGATCGGCTGGTAGAAGCTCGGCCAGCCACACCCCGAGTGGAACTTCGTGCCGGACTCGAACAGCTGGGCCTGGCAGGCCTTGCACCGGTAGACGCCCTTGGTCTCGGTGTCGGTGTACTCGCCGGTGAAAGCGCGCTCCGTGCCCGCCTTGCGGAGCACCTGGTACTCCTCGGGAGTCAGCGTCGCGCGCCACTCCTCGTCCGTCTTCTCGACCTCGTATGCCATGTCGCCAACGCTACCCAGCCGGCCCAGCGCCGAAAGCCCGACGAGGGCAAAGGATTCCCCAACCACTGCACAGCCAGCGGCGGTTGTCAGTAGCGTTCCGCCCACCTCGCGTCTCTCGGAAAGGCAGCCCCCCATGCCCCTCACCCACCGACGCCGCCGCGGCGTCCTCGCCCTGTCCGTGTTTCCGGCGCTCCTGCTCGGCCTCGCTGCGTGCAGCGGGTCCGACGACGACGGCGGCGACACCGACGCGGACGGGCCCACCCAGCAGGACGCCCACCTGACCTTCGAGGCGCTCGAGGATCTCGTCGCCAAGGAGGTACCGGCGGATGCCAGCTGCGCGGCCCACAGGTGGACGGACGTCAACCCCACGCTCGCCCCGATCTTCGGCGAGGCCACGGTCTCGCACGAGCTGGGCTGCTGGGCGGACGAACAGGACGTCAGCGCATCCGTCCCCGCCGAGGTCCTCTATGCCGAGTTCGCCGACGAGGCGACGGCCACGTCCTTCGTCGAGGCCAACTTCGCCTTCTCCTACGACATCGTCCAGGACGGTGCGACAGTGGCCCTGGTCAGCATCGTGAGCCTGCCAGACCTTGCCACAGACATCGCCGGCCTGTGCGACTGCGACGTCCAGGAGGGCAAGACCCCCTGATCAGGCCGATCAGGCCACCACGCCGGCCACCGGCAGGCCGGCGGCCCGCCACGCCGCGAAGCCGCCGACCACGTCCGTGGCGCGGTGGATGCCGAGCGACTGGAGGGCGTCGGCCGCCAGCGAGGAGGTGTAGCCCTCCTGGCACAGCACGATCACCCGGAGGTCGTACGACGCCGCGGGGATCCGCGCGTCACTGCGTGGGTCGAAGCGCCACTCGAGAACGTTGCGCTCGATCACCAAGGGCTCCAGCGACGGGGCGACCTCGCCCTCGGCGGCGCGCTGGGCAGCCGGACGGATGTCGACGACGAGGACGTCCTCGTGGGTGATCAGCTCCTGGAACGCGGCGCGGGGGCTGATCCGGTCGAGGCGCGAGCGGGCATCGGCGAGCAGGGCGTCGACGCCGTCGTACCGCGGGGCGGGCCGGAGGCCCTCCTTGCGCACCATGTCCACGACGGTAGCGAAGAGCGCGGTCACCACTCCTCCCCTGCCCGCTCGACGCCGAGCGCCTCGAGCCGGTCGCCGCGGAAGCGGAACCGGGTCATCGTGGTCAGCCGCGGCGAGTACGCGTGCAGGGACAGCGCAGGCCGCTCGGTGGCATTGCGGACGTCGTGCGCGTAGCCGGCACCGAACGCCTTGCCGTCGCCCACGCCGAGGTCGATCAGCTGGAGTCCGCCGTCGAAGGTGTGCTCGGTCAGCCGGCCGTCGAGGACGGTGAAGGCGCCCGAGGAGGAGCCGTGGTCGTGCCAGTCGGTGGCAGCACCCGGCGGCCACGAGATGAGCCAGAGCTCGTAGTCCTCGGTGGTGAGCAGGCGGATCCAGGTCCGCTCGTCGGGGTCGTGGTCGAGCAGGTGCAGGAGGTCGGGGTCGGCAGCGTGGTCGCGCACGACCTCGAGCAGGGGCAGGACAGCAAGCTGGGTCATCGGGTCTCCCTCTCGGGCGTCGGTGTGGTCGGTGCTGGATCGGTGGATGCGGATCAACAGCAGCGACAACACAGCCCGCCGGAGCGCCAGGT
>DATLIG010000267.1:0-8794 GCA_035539555.1 Nocardioides sp.
CTCCTGCTGCTCCTCGTAGGCCTGCTCCCACCGGCGCCGGGCCGCCGCGCGCTCGGCGGCGTAGGCGGACCAGCCGCCGCCGTACCGCCGCCCGCCGCGGCCGTCGGTCCCCCTCCCGACCGGGTCGAGGTCGACCAGGTCGGTGCACACCTCGTCGAGGAACACCCGGTCGTGGCTGGTCAGCAGCACGACGCCGGGCAGGTCCTCCAGGAACTCCACGAGCAACGCCACCGCGGCGTCGTCGAGGTGGTTGGTGGGCTCGTCGAGCAGCAGGCAGGTCGGGCGCCGTGTCATCAGGGTCGCGAGCGCGAGCCGGGTCCGCTGGCCGCCGGAGAGGCTGGCGACGGTGCGGTCGTGGTCGAGACCGTCGAGCCCGAGCTGCTCGGCCGCCAGCAACGCGCGGCGGTCGGCGTCCCACGCGTCGTGGGCGAGGGCGTGCTCGAGTGCGGCGGCGTACTCCTCGGCGACGGCGGGGTCGTCGAGCCGGTCCGCGAGCCGCTCGACGGCGGCGACCGACTCGCGCAGCGGGCGGAGCGCGCTCGCGAGGACGTCGGCGATCGTGGCACCGTCGGCGAAGGGCGGCTCCTGCGTGAGGAACGCACGGTCGGCCGGCGCCTCGACCGTCCCGCTGACCTGCGCCAGCCGCGGCAGGGTGCCGTCGATCGCCCGCAGCAGCGTCGACTTACCGGCGCCGTTCTCGCCGATCAGGCCGATCCGGCGGCCCGGCTGGGCGATGAGGTCGATGCCGTCGAGGACGGTACGCCGCCCGAACGCGACGGACAGGTCGCGCACGACGACGGGCTGGACGGTCGCGGCGGTGGGTGCTGACATGACGAGGCCTTCGGACGAGGAGCGAGCTCGCCGGGCGGGGCCGCGGGCGCGAGTCGGGTCAGGCAGTCATCAGCATGATGGGACGAGCCTACGTGGGCGCCCCTCGGGGGCGCGACCGATTTAGAGCTCGTCGAGGATGCGGGCCCGCGCGGCGTCGTACTCGTCGCGGCTGACGAGGTCCTTGCGCAGCAGCTCGTCGAGCTCCGCCAGGCGGTCCGCGGCCGGCCGGTCCTCCGCGGGCTTGCGCATCGTGACCGGCGAGACCGGCTGCGCCGAGTCCCAGTCGATCTCCCACTCGTCGGTCTCGGGGTCGATCAGGATCGGCAGCTCCCCCGCGTGCAGCAGCGGGATGTGGATCTCCGGGACGACGCACCGGGCCTGCGCCTCGAACGGCGTGATGTCGCCGCCCTCGATCATCAGCCGGATGATGATCATCGGCTGGTCGTTGACCCGCACGCCGGTCTGCTCGAACGACAGCACCCGGCCCCGGACCCGCCGACCGCGGGTGCGCAGGGCGTACATCTTCTGCTGCTTGGCGGTGCGGCCGTTGGCGATCGCCAGCGCGATCACGACGTCGAGGACGGTGATGCCGATGCCGGTCGGCAGCAGCCAGCCCGTGTCGGGCTCGTCCTCGGGGACCACCAGGCCCATGACGAGGAAGATCGGCCCGACGATCCCGCACAGGAGCATGAAGAGCAGGGTCGGGACGAGGTTGCGCAGGAAGGAGCGTGGCTGCGGCACGTCCTGGGGGGAGACGCTCACGGGCACAGGCTAGTGCCGCGTCCGGGGAGTTGTGGAACGTTTGGCGTGCTCACGGTGCGTGCATCGCAAGGCGCCGGCGCGCAGCCATACCGGGTCGTCTCGCAAGCGTCGGCAACGTGGCGAGGTGGGTGCCGTGGGTGCGCGAAGCGCTTCAGAACTCTTCGGACGCGGCACCAGCCCAGATCAGGCCTGCGTGCGGAGATAGCGCCCGAAGTGCGGCACCGTGAACGCGATCCGCCCCCGCTCGCCGGAGTAGATCAGCCCCTTCTTCAGCAGCGAGTCACGGGCCGGTGACAGCGACTGCGGCTTCTTCCCGAGTACGACGGCCACGTCGGCCGTCGCGACCGAGCCGACCGGGTCCTCGTCGTCACCGGCGGCGTCGGCCATGGCGCGCAGGTAGTCGCGCTCGGCCGGGGTCGCCCGCTCGAAGCGGGAGCCGAAGAAGCCGACGGCGAGCTCGCGCTCGGCCTCCGGCCCGGCCACGGCGACGTCGTCGCCGGTGATCGGCGATCGGGGAGCGAGGTCCCACACGGCGCGGCCGTAGGCCTGGATGAAGTACGGGTAGCCGCGGGTGGCGTCGTACATGGCATCGAGGGCGTCGGCCGTGAAGACCGCCTCCTCCTCGGACGCGGGGGCCACGAGGGCGCGGTCGGCGGCCTCGCGGGCGAGCCGGTCGATGCGCTGGTAGGAGAACAGCCGCTCGGAGTAGGACTTGCTCGCCGAGAGCACGGCGGGCAGGTGCGGCAGGCCGGCGCCGACGACGATGACGGGCAGGCCGTTCTGGCTGAGCTCGTGGCAGGCGGCGCACAGCGCGGAGACGTCGTCGGCGCCGAGGTCCTGCATCTCGTCGATGAAGATGCCGACGCCCTTGCCCACGTCGGCGGCCAGCCCGCCGACGTCGGTGAACAGCTCGACGAGGTCGATCTCGATGTCGCCGGAGTCGGCACGGCCACGGACCACCGGGACATCGATGCCGGGGCTCCACCGGTCGCGCAGCCGGGCGTCGGTGCCGGCGTCGCGCTGGGCGAACGAGCGGATGACGCCGAGCACGTGGTTGGTCTCGTCGGGCTCCGGGTGCCCGAGCTCGCGCACCGCCTGGTGCAGCGCCGACGACAGCGGCCGGCGCAACGACTGGTCGGGACGGGCCTCCAGCTTGCCGGTCCCCCAGCCCTTGCGGACCGCGGCCGAACGCAGCGCGTTGAGCAGGACCGTCTTGCCGACGCCCCGCAGCCCGGTCAGCACCAGCGAGCGCTCCGGGCGACCCCGCGCGACCCGCTCGAGGACGACGTCGAAGGCCGCCAGCTGCTCGTCACGACCGGCGAGCTCCGGCGGGCGCTGCCCGGCGCCGGGGGCGTACGGGTTGCGGATCGGGTCCATGATCCGACGCTATCCGGCTCTCTAGCGCGATTCCTAGATTCGCCTAGCGTGTCGGAGAGAAGGCTCAGGACGTGCTGACGACCTTGGCGTCGGGCGGTGCCACCAACTCGACCCCGCCGTCGTGCCCGACGAGCGTGAAGCTGCTCTCCCCGCCCCGCCGGGTCTCGACCGCGAGCAGCAGCGGCGCCCCCTCGGCGGCGATGGACACGGTCATCGGGGAGCCGTCGTCGTCCGGGCCGGTCAGCCTCCGCACGGCGGTGCCGTCGACCTCCCCGGTGCCGGCGTCCTCGAAGTCCCCGAACCGGTCCTCGTCGGGTAGCAGCTCGGCCAGGTCGCACTCGTGCGAGCTGGGCCGGGGAGCCGCCTGCCACCTGCCGGTCAGCGAGCGGACCTTCTCGGCGTCGTACTGCAGCGGGCCGCGCATCATCGCGGCGTCGGCGAACACGTAGACGGTGTTGCCGACCGTGCGCGTGACCAGGCGGCCGCGACGCCTGCTGCGGAACGTGGACTGGCAGGTGCCGTCGGTCGTCACGACCAGCTCGCCGGTGCCGCGCAGCTGCCCCGACTGACCGGTCACCGTCGTCGTGCCGCGGAAGGTCGCGTCCTGCAGCTCGAGCATCGCCTCGACCGACGCGGCCAGCACCTCGTCGGGGTCCTTGCCGGAGATCGTGCCGCCCGGTGCCTGCTCGGGGTCGTCGCTGCATCCGGCCAGCCCACCGAGACCGAGTACGACGACCGCCACAACCGCCACCGTCCGGCTCGTCACCTTGCGCACGGCCCTGAGGCTAGCGCTCCGTCACCGGGCGCCGGCGGGCTCCCGGCGACCGCGTACCAGCGCGGCACCGGCCACCAGGCTGGCCGCACCGAGGCCGAGCAGCCACGGCTCGGTGCCGCTGCCCGTCGCGGGCAGCACGTCGGCGCCGCCGGCGGCCGTGGACGCGATGCCGCCGACCTCGCCCTCGGTCTGGTCGACCACGACGTCGCCGTCGAGGAGGCCGTCGGTCCCGTCGTCCTCACCGCCGACCTCCCCACCCGCGTCGCCACCGTCGTCGCTGCCGTCGCCGCTGCCGTCGTCGGTGGGCTCCTCGGGGCACGCGTCCGTGGCGGGCACCTCCGGGGTGACCAGCACCTGCTCGGTCCACGCCGCCGCGTCGACCCGGTCGTACGCCGCCGCGTCCACGACGGTGGTCTCCGAGCCGGCGACCTGCTCCCAGCCGTTGCCGGCGGGCGCGAGGGCCGAGGGGACGTCCGACTCCTCGAGGACAGGCGCGCCGGGGCGGGTGGCGCCGGTGGCGTCGTACCCCGCGGGCACGGTGGCGCCCTGCGCCACCCACACCACGTCGGTGACGGCGGCAGCGGTCTCGGTCCAGGCGCCGCGGGTCCAGCCGGCACCTGCCGGCGACTCGCCGTCGGGCAGCTCCACGCTCTCGGGCGAGCTGCCCGCGACGCGGGTGGCGCCGGTGGCGCTCGAACCGGCCGGCGGGGCCGTGCCGTCGGCGACCCACGCGGTCTCCTGGTGGCTCAGCTCGGTGACCTCGGGGACGGCCGGGCTGTCGACGACCCACACCTGCTCGGTGGCGGCCGGCGTCACCACGACCTCGTCGGTCGCGCCGGTCCACTCCCAGCCCTTGCCGTTGTCGCCGGCGTTCCAGCCCTCGATCTCCCAGCGGGTCTTGCCGGTCTTCTGCTGGAGGTACTCCCACAACGTCTGCACGACCGCCGGCACCACCACGCGGGTCTCGACGTGCCCGGTCTCGGGCACCGCCGCGACGTGGGCGCGGTCGACCACGGTCCACACGAACTCGCGCTCGACGGTGTCGACGGTGCGGGTCCAGGTCCACGTGCCGCGGGCCGGCTCGACGACCTTGCTGTGCTCGGTCTCGGTGGTGGTGACCGAGCGCTGCCAGCGCCACTCCTGGTGGGTCAGCGCGGGCACGGCCGTGACGACCTCGGGGTGCTCGACCGTCTCGTACACCGCGGGGACCGCGGGCTGTCCGCAGGCGGCGGCATCGGCGGCGTCGGTGGCTGCCGAGGCGCCCGCGCCGCATCCGATGACGGCCGCCGTCGCCAGGGCGATCGGGGCGAGGACGAGGCGGGGAAGGTGGCGCTGGCTCATGGGAACGGCCTTTCGGGACGGGGGGTGTGGCCGCGTTCCCGAGCGCGACATGCCGACCAACCGAGCCGACGGAGCAGGAGTCACTGCCCCGGACCGCAATCAGGACGAAGTCCCGGGTCGCCGCCGTTGGCTAACCTGAGCCTGTGCCCGAGCTGCCCGAAGTCGAGGCGCTGGCCCTGGACCTGCGGGGCCGGCTCGACGGTCGCGCGATCACCCGCGTCCACATCGCCGCCTTCAGCGCGCTGAAGACCTACGACCCGCCCCTGTCCGCGGTCGAGGGCACACTCGTCGACGACGTACGACGCCACGGCAAGTTCCTCGACATCGAGGCCAGCGGCCTCCACCTCGTCCTCCACCTGGCCCGCGCCGGCTGGGTGCGCTGGAAGGACGAGGTGCCCGCGTTGCCACCCCGCCCCAGCACGAAGTCGACGCTCGCCGTCCGGGTCGTGCTCGACGAGCGCGACGACCGCACCCCCGGCCTCGACATCACCGAGGCCGGCACCAAGAAGTCCCTCGCGCTCTACCTCGTGCGCGACCCCCTCGACGTCCCCGGGATCGCCAGCCTCGGGCCCGACCCGCTCACCGACGACTTCACGCAGGAGCGGCTCGCCGGCATCCTCGCCGACGCCGGCCGCAAGCAGCTCAAGGGCGTGCTGCGCCACCAGGGCACCATCGCCGGCATCGGCAACGCCTACTCCGACGAGATCCTGCATGCGGCCCGGATGTCGCCGTTCAAGCCGGCCGACAGCCTCGACGAGGCCGAGCTCACCACGCTGTACGCCGCCGTCCGCGACACCCTCGGCGACGCCGTCGACCGCTCGCGGGGCCTGGCCGCCAGCGAGCTCAAGGCCGAGAAGAAGTCCAACCTCGCCGTCCACGGCCAGACCGGCAAGCCGTGCCCGGTGTGCGGCGACATCGTGCGCGAGGTGTCCTTCGCGGACTCCAGCCTGCAGTACTGCCCCACCTGCCAGACGGGCGGGAAGCCGCTGGCCGACCGGCGGATGAGCAAGCTGCTGAAGTGACCGGCCGCACGGCGCGAGGTCGCGACGCGCGTATCGAGCCCCGAGGCGTCGCGAACGAGGAGCACGCGGGGGCACAGCAGGTGCACCGGAGCGAGGCGTCTCGTGACGGTCGCTGCGCGACCTCCTCGACGAACGGGCTGCGCGACCTCCTCGACGAACGGGTCCCTAGAGTGGGCGCATGATCCCCACCGTCGAGATCGAAGGCGTGCCGGACCCGCTCCCCGAGGGGCTGGTGGTCCTCGACGTGCGCGAGGACGACGAGTGGGCGGCGGGGCACATCGACGGCGCGGTGCACATCCCGCTGATGGAGCTGCCGGCGCGGCTCGGTGAGTTCGTCGAGCTCGAGGCGCCGCAGACGCTCGTGGTGTGCAAGGCCGGAGGCCGGTCGGCGCGGGCGGTGGCCTACCTCGCGCAGCAGGGGTACGACGTGGTCAACCTGATCGACGGGATGATCGGGTGGGAGCGGGCCGGCCGGGCCATGGTGTCGGACACCGGCCAGCCCGCAGCGGTCATCTGACCGGTCGTCCCCGACCGGTCCGACGACCGGTGATCACTCGGTCGCGGCGCTCTCGGTGAGCTTCTCGAGCTCCGACTGGAGGCTCTCGAGGTCCTCCGGCGACAGCTCGGTCGGGAGGTCGGTCGGGATGCCGTCGGTCGGGAGGTCGGTCGGCAGGTCGTCCGTCGGGAGCTCCGTCGGGGTGCTCACCTCCGGGTCGGTGCCACCCTCGGGCTCGATGCCGTCACCGCTGTCGTCGCACGTCTTGTTCTCGTACTCGGTGTAGGCCTCGACCTTCTTCTTGTCGTCGGACGACAGGTCCGCCTCGAACGGGTCCTCATCGTCCTTGAACGCCTTCTCGAGGTCGTCGGCGCTGATGCCCTTCGCCGCGTCGAGCTGGATCTCGAAGCCCTCGCGCGCCTCGTCGGAGATGTCGTCGGGGGTACCGACCTCCTCGACCTCGTCGGCCTGGTCCTTGATCAGCTCCTCGATCTTGTCCCAGTCCTCGTCCTGGATGGCCTTGACGAAGTCCTCCTGGCCCGCTTCGTCCTGGGTGACCTTGCAGAAGTCCTCCACCGACGCGTCGGCCGGGGCACCGCCACAGGCGGAGAGGGAGAGGGCGAGCAGGGCGGCGGCGCCGGCGGCGGCCAGCGGGCGCTTGATCGGAGTCATCCGAGAAATCCTTTCCTGGGGAGCACGGGACCGGGATGTGCCCGCGCAGAACAGGGCGCCGACCAGCGCCGGCTTCCCCGGCACGACCCTTGCCCTGTCGGTCTCAGCCTATGCACAGGTTCCGGAAGTCCGCGTCGGGGACCGCCAGCAGGGACTCCAGCCCTCCGACGTACGACGACCGCGGGACCTGCTCCACACCGAGGCTCCTCAGGTGGGGGGTCGCCCACTGCACGTCGACGAGCCGGCGGCCCGCGGCGCCGTCGGCGTCGCTGGCCAGCAGCCGGACCAGGCCGAGCAGCGCGGCCTTGGACGCGTCCGTCTCGTGGTGGAACATCGACTCCCCCGCGAACAGGCCGCCGATCGCGACGCCGTACAGGCCGCCGACCAGCCGGCCGTCCCGCCACGCCTCCACCGAGTGCGCCCATCCGAGCCGGTGCAGCTCGGTGTAGGCGCGCGCCACCCGGCGGTCGATCCACCCGTGCGGCCTGCGCGGGTCCGCGCAGGCGGCGAGCACGTCGGCGAACGCGGTGTCGACGCGGATCTCGAACGTCCGCGCCGAGCGGCGCAGCGACCGCGACACCCGCATCCCGTCGAGACGCAGCACGCCCCGGTGCGCGGGACACCACCACCCGACGGAGCGGCCCTCGGGCATCGGGAAGAGCCCGGTCCGGTACGCCGCCAGCAGCGTCCCCGGCTCCAGGTCGGCGCCGACCGCCACCAGGTCGCTGGTGTCGTGGGCGGCGGCGTCGGGGTCGTCGTCGGGATCGCCGTCGGCCGGGTCGTCGAGCACCGGCAGGGCGGCGAGGTCCGCCCGGCTCGGGAAGACCCACGGCGTCGCCGGCGGCTCGACCGGTCCGGTCGTCACGGTGCCGTCACCCGGGCCGTCACCGGGTCGTCACTGGGTCGTGACGGAGGAAGCCTCGGCGTCCGCCGTGCCGAGCACCGACGGGCACTGCTGACCGGCCCAGGTGAAGAACTCCGCCGCCATCTGGTTCTGCTCGACCGTGAGGCCGGGCACCTGCCCGCTGGCGTCGTCGAACGCCTTCTCCGCCTCGGCCCAGCTGAGCGAGGTGATCGCCTTGACGGACGCGTCGCGGCCCTCGCGCTGCCGGTCCGAGACGTCGGCGGGCAGCTCCACCTCGCCCAGGGCGGCGTACACGTCCTGGATCTCGGCCCACTGGCCCTTGTCGGGCGCGTCCTCGATCGGGTCGACGACCTCGATGATGTCGGCGAGGGCCGTGCACAGCTCGCTGTCGGCCGACTGCGGCGTGGCCCCGTCGGTGGCCCCATCGGTGGCCCCGTCGGTGGCTCCGTCCGTCGCGGCGCCCACCGCTCCGTCCGAACCGTCGGCGCCCTCGCTCGCGCCCGACGACGACCCCGCCGAGGACTCCGACGCGCCGTCGGTCGCCTTCGGGTCGTCCTCACCGCAGGCGGTGAGCGAGAGTCCCAGGACGGCCGCGGCGACGCCGATGGCGAGCGGGCGGGCGATCGGGCGGGCGATCGAGCGCATGGGACCTG
>DATLIG010000268.1:0-6389 GCA_035539555.1 Nocardioides sp.
GCCGATGCGCCCCGGGCATCGCGCGGCGACTGGCCGGTAGCCCCGGCTACGGCACGTCCCGGCGCCCGAAGGACACGAAGGACGCGACGCCGCCGATCAGCAGGAACGAGCCCAGGTACAGCGAGGCGTCGGTGAAGCTGAGCTCGTCCTCGCAGTCGTAGTAGCCGTCGTCGCTGTAGCCCTCGTCGTGACAGGCTTCCTCGGAGTAGTACGTCGTCCCGTTGTCGATCAGGGCCACCAGGTTGACGGCGGGGTTCCACCGCTCGCTCACGCCGAGCGCCGCGAGCAACAGGCTGCCGGCGACCGACGCGCCCAGCAGGAGCCCGATGGTCGCGACCGTGCTGCGGAACAGCATGGTCAGCGCGAACCCGAGCAGCGAGGCCGCGGCGGCGACGCCGGCGGAGCGCCAACCCATCTGGAGGGCGTTGAGCAGGTCGCCGTCCCCGAGGGTGTCCCGGGAGCTTGCGACGATGCCGAGGACGGCCCAGTACGCCGTCATCACCACCGCCGACACCAGGAACGCCCCACCGGTGACGACCAGGGCCTTCGCCGTCCAGACCCGCGCCCGGCGCGGCTCGAAGAGGAGCTGGTTGCTGACCGAGCCGCTGTTCCAGTCGTGGCCGGTGAAGGTGGTGCCGGCGAGCAGGAGCAGGATGGCGAGGACCGAGGCGACGGCGACGCCTGAGTCGTCCTCCTCGTTGTCCAGCCGGAGGGTGTCGTAGTAGCCGTACTCGTCGGCGTAAGCGGCGGCGTCGGGGATCTGCCGCGCACACGCGGCCGCGGCGTCGTCCTCGGTGGGGCTGATGCCCCAGTCGGCCGGGTTCTCGGTGCAGTAGTCCAGCTCCGACTGCCGGTTCATCTCTGCGTCGTGCTGCAGCTGCGCGATGTCGGCGTCCGAGGGCGGCTGGGTGTTGATGATGGTGATCACGCCGATGAAGGTCGGCACGGCGACGCAGGCCGCCATCAGCAGCTGGACGGCGCGACGGCGGAGGTAGCGGCGGAGCTCGACGAGGAGCAGCCGGACGAAGGCGTTCACTGGGCGCCTCCCAGCTGCTCGGAGCGAGTGAGCTCGAGGAACACGGTCTCCAGGTCGGGGCGCAACGGCGTCAGCTCGCTCAGCCAGACGCCGGCCTCCGCGAGCACCTGCGTGATCCGCGCGGGGTCGTCGGCCTCGACCCGCACGGCGTCACCGTCGACGGCCGCCGCCAGGTCGGCCCGACCGAGCACCTCCGCGGCGCGCGCCGGATCAGGCACCACCACACGGTGGAGCGTGCTCGTGCCGAGGAGGTCGTCGACCCGTCCGGAGGCGAGCATCCGGCCGTTGCCGATGATGGTGGCCGACGTACACACGTGCTGCACCTCGGCGAGGATGTGCGAGCTGAGCAGGACGGTCACGCCGGCCTCGCCGAGACCGCGGATGGTCTCGCGGATCTCGCGGATGCCGGCCGGGTCGAGCCCGTTGGTCGGCTCGTCGAGGATCAGCAGGTCGGGGTCCTTGAGCAGGGTGGCCGCGATGGCGACGCGCTGCTTCATCCCGAGGGAGTACGACTTGTACCTCTCCTTCTCGCGCCCGGAGAGCTGGACCGTCGCGATCGCCTGGTCGACGCGGGCCTTCGGGGCGCCGATGGAGCCGGCGAGCAACTCGAGGTTGAGCCGGCCACTGAAGTTGGGGGAGAACTTCGGGGACTCCACGACCGCGCCGACCCGGCCGATGACCTGGGGGAGGCGGGCCGGGACCGGCTCGCCGAACAGGCGCATCGTGCCCCGGGTGGGCCGGACGAGGCCGAGCAGCATCCGGATCGTCGTGGTCTTGCCCGAGCCGTTGGGCCCGAGGAAGCCGTGGACACCGCCGCCGGCGGGCACCGCCAGGTCGAGTCCCTGTACGGCGACCCGCACGCCGCCCCGGATGGACCGGAACTCCTTGTGCAGCCCGCTGGTCTCGATCACGAGATCGCTCATCTTGTCTCCCACTCGCACGCACCGGCCCCACAGCCGATGGATACCGAGTATGGGGTCAGCGAGCGGGGTAGGTGAGCACCGCCACGCCCACCGGCGTGGCGGATCCGGCCGGCGCCCTGACCGGATCCGGGCGCGGCTCGTAGTCCGGGGTGGCGTCGTACGCGCCCCAGGCGAGGTAGTCGGCCAGGTGGCGCCGCACGGAGTCGAGGACCTCGGTGACCGGTACGTCACGGCCGAGCTCGCGCGTCAGCGAGGTGACGCCGGCGTCGGAGATGCCGCAGGGGACGAAGCGGTCGTACCAGCCCATGTCGACGTCGCAGTTGAGCGAGAAGCCGTGCATGGTGATGCCCTTGCTGACCCGGATGCCGATCGCGGCGATCTTGCGCTCGGGGCCGCGCTCGTCGGCCTTGAGCCAGACGCCGCTGCGGCCCGGGACGCGGGCGGTGACGACGCCGAAGTCGGCACAGACCGCGATCAGCGCCTCCTCGACGCGGCGGACGTAGTCGACGACCTTGACGTGGTCGGGCAGCCGCACGATCGGGTAGCCGACCAGCTGGCCGGGGCCGTGGAAGGTGATCTGGCCGCCGCGGTCCACGTCGATCACGGGTGCGCCGCCGGGGTCGGCCGGCCGGTCCGCGGGCTTCGTGCGCTTGCCCGCGGTGAACACGGGCGGGTGCTCGAGCAGCAGCACCGTGTCGGGGATCGTGCCGTCGACGACCTGCTGGTGGACCTCGCGCTGCAGCTCCCAGGCCGCCATGTACTCGATCGCGGCGGGTCCCAGCCCGGCCTCGCGGAAGTCCAGCGTCACGTCGCCGACTCTACTCCGGGCCCTGTGGATGAGCGGACGCACGTCGGCCGGGGAAGGCGCAGGATCGGTGCATGCGGAACCCCTTCCCACGCTCGGTCCCCGGCACCGTCCTCGTCGGGACCGCCGTCGTGCTGCTGCTGGCCCTGGGCCTGGTCGTGCGCGCCGCCGTCCACCACCCCCCGTCCGGTACGACGACAGCCGCGCCGGCGACGGCCGTCGCGCCGGCCGCCCGCGAGATCGGCGTGGTGCAGGCCGTGGGGTCGCTGGCCGTCCTCCGCGACTGGGACCGGGCCCGCGCCGCGGCGTGGGAGGCGGGGGATCCTGCCGCGCTCCGTGCCCTGTACGCCCCCGCATCGGCGGCGGGCCGCGCCGACGTCGCGATGCTGCGCCGGTGGAGCGCCCGCGGCCTGCGGGTCGAGGGGATGGCGATGCAGGTGCTGGCCGTCGAGCTCCAGCTGCGGACCGGACGCCGGCTGGTGCTGGTCGTGACCGACCGGCTGGTGGGCGCGGTGGCGGTCGGGCCGGGCGGGCGTCGTACGGACCTCCCGCGGGACGGGGCGAGCCGGCGCCGGCTGGAGTTCCGCCGGCTCGGAGGGGACTGGCTGCTCGCCTCGGCCGAGGAGGTCCTCAGCGCAGGCCGGTCCTGAGCACGGCCTCGACGTCGGGGTCGGCGAAGGTGTGACCGAGGTCGAGGAGCGCCTGCGGTCGCAGGTTGAGCGAGCCGAGCAGCTCGGGGGCCATTGCGCCCGCCGCCACGCGGATGACGGGGGAGGGCGCCGCGAAGAGGGCCGGGCGCCGGACCAGCCGGGCCAGGGTCCGCGTGAACTCCTTGTTGGTCGCCGTCGTCGGAGCGCACAGGTTGACGGCGCCGGACGCGGTCGGGTGCTCGACGAGGAAGGCCGCCGCCGCGACCCAGTCGCGCAGCGAGATCACCGGGTAGAACTGCTCGCCACTGCCGATCCGCCCACCCAGGCCCGCCTTGAACTGCAGGCGCTGGGACTTCAGCGGCTGGTTGGCGCGGTCCTGCACCGGCGCCGTCCGCAGCCGGACCACCCGGGCGCCGGCGTCGACGGCGGGCTGGGTCGCGCCCTCCCACTCGCGGGCGACCCGGGTGAGGAACGCGTGGCCGCGGCTGTCGGAGGACTCGCTCAGCGGCGCGGAGCCGTGGTCGCCGTACCAGCTGACGCCGGAGGCGTTGACCAGTGCCGGGGGCGTCGCGGCGGCGGCGATCGTCTCGGCCAGCAGGCTGGTGGTCGCGACCCGGCTGGAGAGCACGTCGCGCTCCCACTTCTTCGAGTGCGGGTTGCCGACCAGGGGTGCGCCGGCGAGGTTGACCACCACGTCCGCGCCCTGCACGACGGCCGTGTCCAGCTTCCCGCCCTGCGGGTCCCACGGTGACTCACCGGAGCGGGCCGGGCGGCGGACCAGCGGTGTGACGGTGTGGCCGCGCTCGCGCAGCTCCGTCACGAGGTGGCGGCCCAGGAAGCCGGACGAGCCGGCGACGACCACGGACAGGCGGGGGGAGGAGGTCACACCGAAAGCCTGCCACCCGACCGATGACGTGGCAGCCTGTGCCACGCACAATCTCTGGAGGGATGTCCATGCGCCACGCCCCTTGTCGCCCCGACCGCGCGGCCGCCCTGGCGGTCGCGACCGTCGCGGTGCTCGCCCTTGCCGCCTGCGGCTCCGACGACGGCGAGCCGAAGCAGGGCTCGCGACCCGTCGGCGGCACGTCGAGCTCCTCGGCGAGCGAGGCGTCGGATCCGCCGTCGGCCTCCGCGGCGGGTAGCACCCCCGAGGTCCGCGTCCTCGACACCGGCGCAGCCCCACGCCGCCTGCTCCAGCTCGAGGTCGAGGAGGGCCACGTCGAGACCAGCACCCTGCGGATGACGACCACGGTGTCGGCCGACGTCATGTCCGTGCCGCCGATCACGATGCCGATGGAGATGCCGTTCACGACGACCGTCACCGACGTGAGCGGCGAGCAGCTCACGGTCGAGTCGTCGTACGGCGCGGTCTCGATCCCGGCCGGTCGCGGGCTGGACGCCGCGAGCCGTGAGCAGGTCCTCAAGGCCGCGGGAGCACTCGAGGGGGTGACGATCCGCACGGTCCTCGACCGCTCTGCCCGCACCGTCTCGTCCGAGGTCGAGGGTGCTGACGGCGATGGCTCCCAGGTGGTGGGTCGGCTGCTCGACGACATCGCGTCGCAGAGCAACAACCTGAGCATCCTCTTCCCCGAGGAGGAGGTGGGTGTCGGTGCCCGCTGGCGAGCGGACTCGACGATCACGATCGGCGGGATCACCTTCGACATGACGTCCACGTTCGAGCTGACCGGGCTCACGGACGACGGCTACACGGTGGGCGTCTCCGTGCGGCAGGAGCCGCGGCCCGGGACCGTCACCGGCGGCGAAGTCGTTGACGGCAGCACCACGGTCACGGGGACGTCGGAGGGCCGCGACGGACTGGTGGGCCCGTCGCGCGGCACCTCGAAGGGGCACGGCTCGGTGACGATGAAGGTCGGTGGGCAGCGCGTCACGACCACCTTCGACATGACCATGCGGCTCACGACCCGCTGAGCATCCGTCATGCGACGAAGGCCCCCGCCGTGGCGGGGGCCTTCGTGCGTCGTACGGGGGTCAGACCTCGAACTGGCCCGACTCCAGGCGCTTCTTCAGGTCACGCAGGAAGCGGCCGGCGTCGGCGCCGTCGACCACGCGGTGGTCGTAGGTCAGCGCGAGGTAGACCATGTGGCGCACGGCGATGGTCTCGCCGAGGTCGTCGTCGTCGATCACCACGGGACGCTTGACCACGGCACCGGGGCCGAGGATGGCGACCTGCGGCTGGTTGATGATCGGGGTGTCCCACAGGGCGCCGAAGCTGCCCAGGTTGGTGATCGTGAAGGTGCCACCGGAGAGCTCGTCGGGACCGATCTTGTTGGTCCGGGTGCGCTCGGCGACGTCGGCGATCTTCTTGGCGATGCCCGAGATCGACAGGTCGCCGGCGTCCTTGACGACCGGCGTGAGCAGGCCCTTCTCGGTGTCGACGGCGAAGGCGACGTTCTCGCGGTCGTTGTAGGTGATCTCGCCGGCCTCGAGGTCGAGGGTGGCGTTGAGCACCGGGTGCTGCTTGAGGGTGTCGATGGCCGCCTTGGTGAAGAACGGCAGGTACGACAGCTTGACGCCCTCGCGCGCCAGGAAGGCGTCCTTCACCGACTCGCGCAGCCGGGCGATGTTGGTGACGTCGACCTCGACCACCTGGGTGAGCTGGGCCGAGATGTGCAGCGACTCGGTCATCCGCTCGGCGATGATCTTGCGCAGGCGCGAGACCTTGACCGTCTGGCCGCGCAGCGGCGACGGCGAGGCGCTCGGAGCAGCGGCCGCGGGAGCGGCGGCAGCAGCCGGGGCGGCAGCGGCCGGGGCGCTCGCCTTGGCGGCGGCCGCGGCGTCGAGGACGTCCTGCTTGCGGATCCGGCCGCCGACGCCGGAGCCCTTGACCTCGGCCAGGTCGACGCCGTGCTGGGCGGCGAGCTTGCGGACCAGCGGGGTGACGTAGCCGGGGCCGTCCTCGGCGACCGACGCGGCCGTGGCCCAGGCCGCGGCGGGCGACGGGGTCGGTGCGGGGG
>DATLIG010000269.1:0-12762 GCA_035539555.1 Nocardioides sp.
TGAGGAAGACGGACTTGCCGGTACCGGACGGGCCCAGCATCACCGAGATCTCACCGGCGGGCAGCGTGAGCGACACACCCTTCCAGATCAGCTGCTTGCCGAACTGCTTCGTCAGGTTCGTCACCGATACATCGACGCCCACGTGATCCTCCGTCGCGCTCCAACGAGTCCAGTGAATTGAATCTCGATTAAGAAACCGTACCGGCGGGCCAGGTGGAGGGCAACGCAACGGAAGCGGTGAAAATTGTTGACGACTGTCAGTTTTGAATCTAGGTTAAGTGACGCCCGACACAGTCACCCCTGGAGGTAGTCATGCCCGCCACGCCCCGTGTCGCCGTCATCGGCGCCGGCATCAGCGGTCTCACGACCGGCAAGAACCTGCAGGACGCCGGGATCGACTACGACTGCTTCGAGACCTCGGACCGCATCGGTGGCAACTGGGCCTTCGGCAACCCGAACGGTCACAGCAGCGCCTACCGGTCGCTGCACATCGACACGTCCAAGGAGCGGCTCTCGTTCAAGGACTTCCCGATGCCCGCGCACATCTCGACCTACCCGCACCACACGGAGATCAAGGAGTACCTCGACTCCTATGCCGACGAGTTCGGCCTGCTCGAGCGCATCCACTTCCGCAACGGCGTCGAACGCGCCGAGCGCAAGGGGGGAGGCGGCTGGACGCTGCGCACCCAGGACGGCGAGCTGCGGGAGTACGACGCGCTGGTCGTGGCGAACGGTCACCACTGGGACCCCCGGCTGCCCGACTTCCCTGGCGACTTCAGCGGCGAGGCGATCCATGCCCATGCCTACATCGACCCGACCGAGCCGCTGGACCTCAGGGGCAAGCGGATCGTCGTCGTCGGCATCGGCAACTCCGCGGCCGACATCTGCTCCGAGCTCTCGCAGAAGGCATGGCAGAACGAGGTCTACATCTCCACCCGCTCGGGTGCCTGGATCGTGCCCAAGTACGTCTTCGGGATGCCGGCCGACAGGATCGCCGTGACGCTGCCGGTGATCCCGCTGTCCTGGCAGCGACGTGCTGTGCGCCCCCTGCCCCGACTGGTGTTCGGAGACCCCGTCAAGTACGGACTGCCGAAGCCCAACCACCACTTCCTCGAGGCCCATCCCACGCAGTCCAACGACCTGCTGTTCCGCCTCGGTGCGGGGGACCTGAAGCCGAAGCCCGACATCGAGCGCCTCGACGGCCGCCATGTCCACTTCGTCGACGGGACCTCGGTCGAGGCCGACGTGATCATCTACGCCACCGGCTACAACATCACCTTCCCGTTCTTCGACCCCGCCTTCCTCTCGGCGCCGGACAACGTGCTGCACCTCTACAAGCGGATCCTCAAGCCCGGCATCGACGACCTGTTGTTCGTGGGCTTCGGTCAGGCACTGCCCACCCTCTTCCCGTTCGTGGAGTGTCAGGCGCGCGTGGTGGCGGCCTATCTCGCCGGCACCTACCGGCCGCCGGCCGATGAGGAGATGGAGCGGGTCATCGCGGCGGACGAGGCCAAGTACACCGGCCATTTCAAGGCCAGCGCCCGTCACACCCAGCAGCTCGACTACTTCGACTACGAGCGCGACATCCGTCGGCGCGAGCTGCCACAGGGCCGGCGGCGTGCGACGCGGGCGGGCGGCGTCGACCTGGCGGGACGAGCAACGGAGCCGGTCCGTGTCGGGTGAGGTCGTGCCGATCCCTCGTCGCAACCCCACGCGACCGCAGGAGCGCGGCGACCGGCGCCGCGACGAGCTGCTCGCCGCGCTGGAGGCACTGCTGGGCAGTGCGCCGCTGTCGTCGATCAGCATTGCCGACGTCGCCCGTGCCGCGGGGGTGAACCGGTCGGTCTTCTACTTCTACTTCGCCAACAAGCAGGACGCGGTGTTCGCGATGCTCGAGGACCTGTTCCTCGTCCAGAGCACCGAGGTCAGTGCCATCCTGCGCCAGGACGGCAACCGGCTCGAGAACATGGCGGCGGCGTTGGGGCAGAACGTCCAGCTGTGGCGCGACCACCGGGACCTGATGTCAGCGGCGTTCGAGGCGCGCGCGGTCGATGCGAGCGCCTTCGCGGCGTGGGACCGCTGGATCGACCGGTACGTCGGCTTCCTGGCGGAGTTCATCGACACGGAGCGGGCGGAGGGCCTCGCCCCTCCGGGACCCGACGCCGAGGAGCTGGCCCGCGTGCTCATCGCCGCCAACGAGCGGATGCTCGAGCGCCACCTGCGCAACGACGAGGACGAGGCCGCGGCCGTCGAGCTTCACCGGATCCTCGTCCACGTCTGGACCAAGTCCATCTACGACACACCCCTGGAGACGAGCTGACATGGCCAGGACCGACGACCTCCTCGTCCCCGTCGACGGCGACCGGGTGCACGCCCGCCACCACTGCGCGTCGTCCGACGTGATGACCTCGCCCCAGGGCAGGCCGTGCGTCGTCATGGCGCACGGCATCGGCGCCACCCAGGACAGCGGTCTCGACGGCTTCATCGAAGCGATCAACTCCGCGGGCATCGACGTGCTCGCCTTCGACTACCGCCACTTCGCCGGCTCGGGAGGCGAGCCGCGACAGCTGGTCGACCCGGCACGCCAGGTCGCCGACTACCACGGCGTCATCGCCGCAGCGCGGCGTGCAGAGGGCATCGACCCCGACCGCATCGTGGTGTGGGGCGTGTCCTTCTCCGGTGGCCATGTCTTCCAGGTCGCGGCCGACGACCAGCGCCTGGCCGCGATGATCGCGCTCACCCCGGCGCCGGACGGCCGGGCGGTCGCCGTCGACATGGCGCGGACCCGTGGACTCGGATTCCTGGTGCGGATGAGCGGACTGGCGGTGCGCGACGTCGTCGCCGCACGACGGGGACGGGCCGCCGTCACCGTGCCCGTCGTCGGCGCGCCGGGCTCGGCCGCCGCGCTGACCAGCCCCGGCGCCGAGGAGGGGATGCGGCGCATCGCCGGGCCGACGTGGCGCAACGAGCTCGCCGCCCGCGTCTTCCTGACCATCCCGTTCCACCGACCGGTGCGTCGTGCCGGCGACGTCACCTGCCGCGCGCTGGTGCAGATCGCCGACCTCGACCGCTCTGCCCTGCCGCGACCCGCTGCCGTCGCCGCTGAGCGTGCGCGCGCCACCGTGCACCACTATCCCTGCGACCACTTCGACGTCTACACCGGCGAGCCCTGGCACGAGAAGGTGCGCGACGACCAGCTCCGATTCCTCTCCCGGGTGCTCCACGGCGTGCCCGGCGCGACCATCCCGGCAGGAGCAGGCGCATGAGCGACGTGCACCAGGACCGGTCGCCGTGGCAGGACGAGTTGCCCGAGATCGGGTTCTACACACTGGCCGGCGAGGCGGAGCGACCGCGTGACCTGATGGCCGAGGTGCGGCTCGCCGAGGAGCTCGGCATCGGGCACTGCTTCATCTCCGAGCGGTGGAACACCAAGGAGGCGGCGACCATCTCAGGGGCAGTGGGCGCCGCGTCCACCCGCATCCGGATCGCGACCGCAGCGACCAACCACAACCTGCGCCACCCCGTGGTGACCGCGGCCTTCGCGACCACGATGCACCGGCTGACGGATGGCCGGTTCACGCTCGGGCTCGGTCGCGGGGTGGTGCCGCTGCAGAAGGCGTTCGGGATCCCCGCCATCACGACGGCGCAGCTCGAGGAGTTCGCCGGCATCGCGCGCCGTCTCTTCCACGGCGAGACCGTCGTCGGCCACGACGGTGCGATCGGCTCGTACCCGGCGCTGCGGCTCTCCCCGACCTTCGACGAGGACGTGCCGCTGGGCCTCGTCGCCTTCGGGCCGCAGTCGCTGGCGCTCGGGGGGCGTGCCTTCGACCAGGTGGTCCTGCACACCTTCTTCACCGACGAGACCCTGAAGCGGTCGGTGGCCACGGTCAAGGCGGCCGCCGAGCAGGCAGGTCGAGACCCCGACCAGGTCAAGGTGTGGTCCTGCCTCGCGACGGTGGGCGACCACCTGGGGGAGGAGCAGCGGCTCCGCAAGACGGTGGGCCGCCTGGCGACGTACCTGCAGGGCTACGGCGACCTCATGGTCCGCACCAACGGCTGGGACCCGGCCGTGCTGCAGCGCTTCCGGGACGACCCGGTCGTGCGGTCCTTCCACGAGGGCGGCTCGATGAAGGTCATCGACAGCCCGCTGACCCCGCTGGACAAGATCGAGCACATCGCGACGATCCTGCCGGCGGAGTGGACCGCGCCGGCCGCCACCGGCACGCCCGAGCAGTGCGCCGCGACCATCCGCAGCCAGCTGGACCTCGGCGCCGACGGCGTCATCCTCCACGGCGCCTCGCCCGCCGAGCTCGCCCCCATCCTTCCCACCTACCGCGCCGCCCGTTCCTGAGGAGACACCATGCCCGACACCATCGCCACCACCCTCCGGCCCGAGGAGCAGCTCACGCCCGAGCGGGTGCAGTCGATGCTGCGTACCTCACCGCACATCGAGGATGCCGCCGGGATCGAGCTCGCGTCGGTCAGTGCCGAGCCCGTCGGCACGGGCCAGATGGCGACCAGCGTGCGGTTGACCCTGGACTACGCCGCGGCGCCCGCCGGCGCACCGCGGACCGTGGTCGCGAAGGTGCCCAGCACGGACGAGGCGAGCCTGGCCATGGCAGCGGGCACGAACGCCTACGGCAGGGAGGTGGCGTTCTACCGGGAGCTCGCCCCCGAGGTCGGTACGGCCGTCCCGCGGTGCCACTTCGGTGAGGCCGCCGGGTCCGGTACGGACTTCGTGCTGCTGCTCGAGGACCTCGCGCCCGCGCGGTCGGTCGACCAGCGGGAGGGTGGCTCGGTCGACCAGGTGGCAGCGGTGCTCGCGCACACCGCCGACCTGCACGGCCGGTTCTGGGGCCGCGCCGACGCCTCGTGGCTCCCCGTCCAGCACGTGTGGGGCGCGCTGGCGGGGCAGATCCCCGCCCTCACCGATGCGTGGCTGGACCGCTTCGGGCAGCACGTCGACGCCGACCTCCACGGGGTGATCCGCGACCTGGGCGGCGTGGCGCCGGCCTGGCTCTCGACCCTCGCGGACCCCCGCACGGTGTGGCACGGCGACCTTCGTCTCGACAACATCCTCTTCGACGCTCGCGGGGGGACCAGCGACGCGGTGATCGTCGACTGGCAGAGCGCGGCCAGCGGACCCGGGACCACCGACGTCGCCTACCTGATCGGCACCTCCCTCGACCCGGACACCCGCCGGGAGAACGAGAAGGACCTGGTGGCGGCCTACCACCAGCGGCTGGCCGGCCACCCCGCCGTGGCGGGCTACTCGTTCGACGACTGCTGGCTCGACTACCGGACCCAGGCGCTCTACGCGCTCGTGCTGACGCTTCCCGTCTCCATGGGGGTCCAGCCCACCGAGCGTGGCGACGCGATGTTCGGAGCCATGGCCACCCGCGCCGCGGGACATGTCCGCGACCTCGACACCGTCGGCGCGCTGCGGCGGAGCGCCTCGTGAGCGCCGGATCGCCGCAGGCCACGGCAGGTGCGTCGGCCGGTGGGCCCCGGACCGAGGTGAGGGCGGGTCTCGCCTGGGAGAAGGTCTTCGCGTGGAGCGGGCTGGTCTTCGCCGTGCTGTGCCTGCTCGGGCTGGAGGTGCTCGGTCCCCAGCCGCCGAGCTTCAGTGCGGCCGCGGCGAAGACGAGCGAGTTCTACGTGGAGAACCGCACGCGCGTCCTGCTGTTGGTGACGTTCTGCTCGATCTCCATGGCCTTCCTCATCGCCTGGTCGATCCAGCTGGGCGTCATGCTCTGGCGTCGGCCCGAGCTGTCGAGGCCGGCGATCGTCGTCGCCATGATGAGCCTCGGATCGACGCCCATCCTGCTCAGCTTCGACCTGGCCTTCTTCGCGATGGCGGCCTACCGGGCCGGTGACGTCGACCCCGATGTCACGCAGGGGTTCAGCGACGTGGCCTGGATCGGATCGATGCTGATCTGGCCGCCGCTCACCGCCTCGATGGTCATCATCGGGGTGCTGATCCTGCAGTCCGACGGACCGGGCTTCATCCCCCGCTGGCTGGGCTGGTACTCACTGTGGTGTGCCGCGGCCGAGCCCTTCCAGGGCTTGATCATCTTCTTCAAGGAAGGTGCGTTCGGTCCTCGTGGCGTCACGACCTGGTACCTGGCCGTCCCGACCTGGGGGTTCTGGATCATCGCGCTGAGCATCGTGATGATCCGCATCGTCGGCTCGCCCGACCCGCGCACCGACCCCGAGCCGGGCTGAGCGGCGGCGCCGGCCCCACCCGCAGGTCAGGCGGCCAGCGCGGCCCGCACGTAGGACTGGGCGTTGGCGACGACGCGGTCGATCGTCGCCCGGTTGGGCTGCCACCACTCGGCCGTCCAGTTGATGGTGCCCATCACGAGCATCTGGGCCAGGTAGGGGTCGAGGTCCTCGCGCAGCTCGTCGGCCTCGGCCGCCTGCTTGAAGAGGTCGCGCCACACGGCGCCGTACTTCTTCTCCTCGGCGTCGTGGCGGTCCCGGATGTGGTCGGGCAGCTGGCCGGCGTTGCGGATCGCGGCCGTCGTGTAGTCGGAGATCTCGAGCTCGTGGCGCAGGTGCGTCTCGACCGCGATCAGGATCCGCTCCAGCGCCGTCGCGTCGGCCGGTGCGGCGTCGAGTGCCTTCGCCAGGGTCTCGCGCATGTCGGCGAGACCGACCCACATGACCTCCTCGATGAGGTCGTCGCGGGACGGGAAGTAGTAGTAGATCGCGGGGGCCTGCAGCTCGGCGACCTCGGCGACGTCGCTGAGCCGCATGCCGGCGTACCCCTTGGCGCTGAGCACCTGCGCGGCGGCGTCGAGGATCCGCACCCGCGTGCGGGCGGACTTCTTGTCGAGGGTCTTGCCGTCGGTCTTCGACGCCACGGTGGGGCTCCCGGACTTCTTCGCCATGGCCCGGATTCTAATCGGGCTTCACGGATTCACATGGGCGGGGGCGCGCGGCTCGCCGCGGGATCAGCGGCCGAGGCCCCCGCGCTTCACGAGCTGCGCCGCGATCACGTTCTGCTGGATCTCGTTGGTGCCCTCGCCGACGATCATCAGCGGCGCGTCGCGGAAGTAGCGCTCGACGTCGTACTCCGTGGAGTACCCGTAGCCGCCGTGGATCCGCACCGCGTTGAGCGCGATCTCCATCGCGACCTCCGAGGCGTAGAGCTTGGCCATGCCCGCCTCCATGTCGCAGCGCTCGCCGGCGTCGTACTTGTCGGCGGCGAACAGGACGAGCTGCCGGGCGGCGGTCAGCTTGGTCGCCATGTCGGCCAGGTAGTTGCCGATGGACTGGTGCTGCCAGATCGGCTTGCCCATCGACTCGCGGACCTGGGCGTAGGCCAGCGCGTCGTCGAAGGCGGCCTGGCCGACGCCGAGGGCGCGCGAGGCGACCTGCAGGCGGCCGGTCTCGAGGCCGCGCATCATCTGCGCGAAGCCCTCGCCCTCGACCTCGCCGAGCAGCGAGGAGGCGGGGGTGCGGAAGTCGTCGAAGGCGAGCTCGCACGACTCGACGCCCTTGTAGCCGAGCTTCGGCAGGTCGCGCGAGACGGTGAGGCCGGGGCCGTGCTCGACCAGCAGGATCGAGATGCCTCGGTGGCGCGGCTTCGCGGCGGGGTCGGTCTTGCAGAGCAGGGCGATCAGGCCGGAGCGGCGGGCGTTGCTGATCCAGGTCTTGGAGCCGTTGACGACGTACTCGTCCCCGGCCTTCCTGGCGACGGTCTTCATCGCCTGCAGGTCCGAGCCGCCGCCGGGCTCGGTGAGCGCCATGGTCGCGCGCAGCTCGCCGGTCGCCATCCGCGGCAGGTAGTGCTGCTTCTGCTCCTCGGTGCCGAACTGCAGGATCAGCTTGGCGACGACCGTGTGACCGCCCATCGCGCCGGCGAGGCTCATCCAGCCGCGGGCCAGCTCGGTGGTGACCTCGACGTAGCAGGGCATCGAGACCGCGACGTCGCCGTACGGCTCCGGGATCGCGAGACCGTAGATGCCGAGCTGCTTCATCTGCTCGATCCACTTCTCGGGGTACTCGTTGGCGTGCTCGAGCTCCTGGACGTTGCCGCGGACCTCCCGGTCGACCCACTCGCGCACGAGTGCGACGACTTCCTGCTCTTCCGCCGACAGCGTCGCCATGATCTGCTCGTCCTCCAGTGGTCGATTGCCCGGTTTCCGTAGTTTAATGTAGATTAAAAGAATGCCCGAGGTCAACGTCGCGCACGTCACCCGCCGCTCGTCGCTCTGCGTTCCGGCGGGCGACGACCGCAAGCTCGTGAAGGCCCTGGCCTCCGGCGCGGACGAGGTGGTGATCGACCTCGAGGACGCCGTCGCGTACGACGACAAGGCGGCCGCCCGCGCCCAGCTCGCGGCCTTCGACCTCGCCGCCAACCTGCCCGCGCACGCGCCGGTGCTCGCCGTACGGGTGAACGCCCCCGGCAGCCCGTGGTGCCACCGCGACCTCGAAGTGGTCGCCGGCCTGCCTGCGGTCACGTCGGTGGTGCTGCCCAAGGTCGAGTCGCGGGCGGACGTGGGGTTCGCCGAGCGGCTGCTGGACGGGCTGGAGGCGGAGGCCGGCCGGACCGTCCCGCTCGGCGTGCAGGCGCTCGTCGAGACGGCGACCGGGGTGCTCGGCCTGCCCGACATCGTCCGCGACGTGCGGCGGCTGGACGCGGTGATCGTCGGCTACGCCGACCTGGCCGCCTCGCTCGGCCGCGAGCGCGACGTCGACCTCGCCACCTGGCGTGGGGTGCAGGATGCCGTCGTGATGAATGCGCGGGCAGCGGGGGTCGCTGCCGTCGACGGGCCGTTCCTCGGCGTCGCCGACGACGACGCCTTCCGCGCCGCGGTGGCCGCCGCGGCCGGCCTCGGGTTCGACGCCAAGTGGGTCATCCACCCGCGGCAGGTCGACGGGGTCAACGAGCGCTTCACGCCGGCGCCGGAGCGGGTGGACCACGCCCGTCGCGTGCTGGAGACCCTGGCGAGGGCCGCCGCCGACGGCCGGGGAGCGGCGGTCGTCGACGGAGCGCTCGTCGACGAGGCGATGGCCAAGGACGCCCGCCGGGTGCTGGCGAAGGCGGGTGCGCGATGAGCCCCGTGCAGGTCGGCGGACCGTTCTTCGACGAGCTCGAGGTCGGCCAGGTCTTCGACACGGCCCCGGGGCTCACCCTGACGGAGGGGCGCGCGGCGCAGCACCAGGCGATCGTCGGTGACCGCTGGCGGCTCGCGCTCGACGACCACCTCGCCCGCGAGGTCGCCGGTGGGCCGCTCGCCAGCCCGTCCTTCGTCACGAACGCCGCGATCGGCCAGACCACGCTGGTCACCCAGCGGGTCCGGGCCAACCTCTTCTACCGGCGCTTCGCGCTGCTGCGGCAGCCGATGATCGGCGACACCCTGCGCACCACGACGACCGTGGTCGGCCTGCGCGAGAACGCCCGCCGCGAGGGTCGCGCGCCGACCGGTCTCGCCGCGCTGCACATGCAGACCGTCGACCAGTCCGGACGGCCCGTCGTCGACTTCTTCCGCTGCGCGATGCTCCCGTTGCGCGAGGGCGCCCCGCCGACCGGCCACGCCGACGACCTCGATGCGGTCGGTCGCGACCTGCCGCCCGTCGACCCGGCAGCCCTCGTGCCGGACTGGGAGCGTCCGGCGTACCTCGGCGGTGGGGTCCGTGGCGTCGTACCCGAGGTCGGAGAGGTGCTCGAGGTCGCCACCGGCGACGTCGTCTCCAGCGCTCCCGAGCTGGCCCGGCTCACCCTCAACGTCGCCGCCGTCCACCACGACCGGTTCGCCGGTGGCGGCCAGCGCCTCGTGTACGGCGGCCACACCATCGCCCTCGCGACCTCGCAGCTGCTGCGGGCGCTGCCCGACCTGGCCACCGTGCTCGCGTGGGAGTCCTGCGACCACACCGGCCCGGTCCACGAGGGCGACACCCTCAGCACTCGGTTCACCGTCGAGCGGGCCACCACGATCCGCGACTGGACCGTGCTCGACCTGCGCGCCGAGGTCACCGCCGACGGCGAGCGCGAGGTCCTCGACTGGAGGTTCTCCGTCCTCGCCTGAGCGGCGGAGCCCTACGCCGGGCGGTAGTCGATGACGCGCCAGACGACCTCGGCGACCGCCTCGATCGAGCGTTCCTCGGCCTCGGGATCGATCGCGAGCTGGCGGGCGGAGCGTTCGAACATCCACGCCAGCACCCTGCCGAGCGTCTGGGGGTCGACGAAGGCTCCCGGCTCGGACCGCCAGCGTTCGGCCATGAGCGCAGCGCCCATGTCGCCGACCTCGTGCACCGCGGCGACCCAGATGTCGTGGGTCGCCGGGTCCTGCTCGGCCAGCCGCACGATCGCTCGCAGGAGCGGCGCATCGCCCACCCAGCGACGCATCATGTTGCCGACGACCGCCTTCATCTCGTCGCGCTCCATCGCCGGGTCAGCCACGATCTCCGCCCCGATGTCGAATCGTTGGGAGACGATCCTGCCGGCGAGCTCGGCGATGATGTCGCGCTTGTCGCCGAAGTGGAGATAGAGGGTCGCCCGTGAGACTCCTGCCTCCTCGGCGATGGTGCTCATCGAGAGCGCGTCGTAGTCGGCTCCGTCGATGATCAGACGCTCGAGTGCGCCGACGATCTGCTGGCGGGTCGCCTTGCGCCGGCGCGCGCCGGATCGCGCCTGCGCCGTCTCGGCAGGCGCCTTCGGTGCGTTCGCTGCGGTCACTTGCCCCCGGTTCGGTGCTGGATCTCGTCAAGGTACTGCGACGGGCAGATCGGCTCACCCTCGACCCCGCAGAACGCCGACGGACTCAGGTACGACGGCAGCTCGACGTAGGTGTCGGCCGTCATCGTGGCCGTCGCGTAGGGGAGGAAGTAGCCCAGCGCCGAGGCGGTGCAGAAGCCGGTCACGGCGAGGAAGGACATCGCCCCCTTCCGTGCTCCCGAGACATCCAGCCGGTCGACCCCCCGGTCGACCGCCGACCGTCCGGTCTCGTCCACGGAGTCGCGCAACCAGGTGACCATCATGATGAACACCGCCGCGAACAGCGAGTGGTAGAGCGGGAACTGGTAGATCTCGCCGGCGAACAGGCTGAATCCGGACGGTACGCCGGGGAAGACGTACAGCTGCGGGTAGACGATGAATGCCAGCTCGCCGACCACGTCCGCCACCACGAAGATCGCGAAGACGATCGCGTAGATCGTCGCCATGCTGGCGCGCGGCATCCTGGCCCGGAACAGGTCGAGCAGCCGGCAGCCGGCCATCGCGGCGAGCAGGCCGAAGTACATGTACAGCGGCTGCGCCCAGAGCAGGCCCTCGGCGAAGCGGTCCTGCCCCGGGCTCGGGTACGCCGGCATGAAGTCCGACCAGGAGCCGAAGCCGACCGCGTGGGCGTTCATCGCGAAGGCGTGGTTGAAGATGTTCAGCAGCGGGTCGACGTAGTAGGCGATCAGCATGCCGAGCAGGATCTTGCCGTCGAGGGGAACGCGTCGCTCGCGCCGCCACGGGCGGATGACGAACCAGCCGATCATGCCGAGCGTGGCCAGCACGCTGACCACCTCGACGGTGCGCAGGTACCACAGGAACCGGTAGTGGTCCGGTCCGGGATCGGGCCTCGCGAAACCGTCGGAGCCGATCCAGCCGATCCATGCGGTGAGCGCCAGGATGCTGGTGACCAGTCCGAAGGCGGACCAGAACACCAGTGGTGCGGGCGTCCTGCGGGCGGGCCGGACGCCGACGACCGGCCTGGTCACGACGTCCTGCCGAGCCGGGTCCGCACCGACCGGTCCTTGCGGGTGATCTCGCGGGCGACCATGTAACCGGGGGCCCCGGTGATGCCGCCGCTGGGGTGCGACCCCGAGCCGCCGAGGAACAGTCCCTCCACCGGGGTCGCGTAGCCGGCGAGCCCGCGGGCGGGCCGGCGGGGACCGCCGCGGCTCAGGGTCATGTCGACGTGGGTGATGTTGCCGCCGCTGGCGCCGACCTCGCGCTCGAAGTCCTCGTTGGTGAGGACCTGTCGCCCGATCTCGAGCTGCTCGACGCCCTCGTAGAACGCCGCCAGCTTGTTGACGACCGAGTTGCCGGCGCGCTCACGGAACGTCGACCCGTCGGCGCCGGCCTCGTCCCACGGGGTCTCCGGCTCGTAGGGGGCGACTGCGAGGTAGCAGTAGAAGTTGTCCTGCCCGTCCGGCGCCTGGCTCGGATCGTTGCCGGTCGGGATCACGTTCCACATGCTCCAGTCGTCGTCGTGTGGGATGAGGCCGGCCTTGGACCGCGCGAAGGCCCGCTCGATCCCCGACTCGGTCGCGAGCACGTGCATGGGCAGACGGAGGTCGAGGTCGTCCGGACGACGCTTCTCGTGACGGGCCAACGACAGCCGTCCCGAGAAGGCGAGGTCGACCTTCATCTGGCCGTACCCGGCGTTGCGGACGGCGATGTCCTCCACCCGGCGTTCGAGGACGGGCTCGAGCGTGCCCGCCGGCAGGAGACGGCCGAGCGCCGTCTTGGGGTCGCAGCTGGCGACGACCGCCTCGGCGGCGTGCACCACCTCCCCAGAGGCGAGCCGGACGCCGTACGCCTTCCCGTTCGCGACCAGGATCTCCGCCACCGGTGCGTCGACCCGAACGATTCCTCCGCGGCTGGTCAGCCGGGCGGCCAGGGCGTTGGGCAGGGACTGGATGCCGCCGATCGGGTGCTGGTGGGAGTGCCGGTGCTGGTTGGCGAGCCACAGGAAGCCGGCGCCGCTGCCGTCGCTGGAGTTCGGGATCGTCGACCCCGCCACGGCATGCAGCGCATTGCGG
>DATLIG010000270.1:0-4662 GCA_035539555.1 Nocardioides sp.
GCCACGGCCGCCTGCTCCTCCGCGTACGGGTGGTACGCCGTCCCCGCCTTCGCGGGCCGGAAGCCGGCGACCCACGGGTCCTCCCCGCAGATGTCGTGGCCCTCGGAGGCGGCCCAGACGTCGACGTACTCGGCCCCTGCCTTCTCGGCTGCCTCGGCCTGCGCCTCGACGAACTCCTGCAGCACGCCGCGGCCGAACGCGTAGTCGCCCTCGGCGAGGGGCAGCAGGGCGCACGTGCCCTGCGCGGGGATGATCTGGGGGTAGCCGACGATGACGATCCGCGCCTTCGGGGCCCGGTCGAGGATCGCGCCCACGGTCTCGACGATGCCGGCCTCGACGCCGTCGAAGACCTCGGGCAGCACGTCGGGGTTCTTCTGGGCGAGGTCGGAGCACGGGGCGCCGGTCGGGTCGGTGACGGCCAGGCGGGCGCAGCTGACGACGAGGTTGCCGTAGACGGAGCCGTTGTTGGCGCCGATGCTGAGCGTCACCAGGTCGGTGTCCGCGGTGACCGCGTCGACCTGGGCGGCGACCGTGTCGCCGCCGATCACCTGCGCCTGCGTCATGTCCTGCGTCTTGGCGCCGCCGCAGCTGACGTCGGTGAGCTCGACGTCGAGCGCGGTGGCGAGCAGGTGGGGATAGTTGCCGTCCGTGCGCAGGCAGCCCGCCGGGCCGGTCGTCGTACCCACGCCGGGGGCGGAGGTGTACGAGTCGCCGAGCGCGACATAGCGGTCGCCGGCCTCGATCGGCTGGCGGTTGGCGCTGGCGTCCGGGGCGTCGTCCCCGCCCTTGTCCGCCGTGGTGCAGCCGGCGGCCAGCAGCACCGTCACCGCGGCCGCAGCCCACACCCCCCGAGCAGCCCGCGACGTCATCCGGATTCCTCCTCCACACCGAGTGCAAGGGTCAGCGCGAGGACCGTAGCGGGATCCTCCAAACGCTCGCCGTAGAGCTCCCGGAGCTGGGTCATGCGGTAGCGGATCGTCTGCGGGTGCACGAACAGCGCCGCGGCCACGTCGTCGCGGCGGCCCTGGTGCAGCAGCCACGCCCGCAGCGTCTCACGGAGCTTGGCGGCCGCCGCGGGCCGCAGCTGCGCCAGCGGAGCGAGTACGACGCCCCGCAGGTCCTCGAGGGCCTCGGGATCGGCCGTCAGCACCAGCCGCGGCAGGTGCAGCTCGGTGTCGCCGGTCAGGCCGAGGGACCGCGCCCGGACGGCCCGGTCGAAGGACTCCCGCACCCGCATCCACGGCCGCGCCGGACCGACCAGCGCGTCGCGGCCCCGCACCGTGCGCAGCAGCACCGACCGTGCGCGGTCGTGCGCGTCGGGGACCAGCAGCAGCGCATCGCCGTCGAGGTCGGGGAGGTCCGCGGTCAGCAGGGTCCCGCGCTTGAAGGCCTGCAGCAGCGCACCTGCCTGACCCTCGTGCACGAGGACCGCGGTCAGCGTGGCCGGCGGCGTCCACTCCGCCCGCTCCGCGGAGGCGAGCACGGTCGCCTCGGGCGCACCGTTCAGCAGGTGCCGGGCGAGCCGCTCGGCCATGCGCTGCCGGATCCGGCCCTCGGTCGCCGACTCGTCCTGGTGGCCCGCGACGCTCGCCGCCGACAGCTCGTCGATGTAGGCGAAGACGAGCTCGGCGAAGGACGCCATCTGCGCCGGGTCGATGCCCTGCTGGACCGCCTTCGCCGACAGGTGCTGCCAGGAGACCCGGGCGCCGATCCGGTACGCCGACAGGAGCGCGTCCGTCGTACGCCCGCTGCGGACCTCGCCACGGCCCAGCTGGTAGGCGCCGTCGACGGCTGAGGCGCGGGGCGCGAGTGCGTCCGGCCCGCGCCGGTCGCTGATCAGCGAGAGGAAGCCGCCGAGCGCGACCTGCACCGCACCGCGGATGGTCTCGCCCATCGGTCCGCTGAAGGCGTCCTCGTAGGGCGGCACCTCGCGGATGATCTGGTCGACCACGTCGTCGGCGACCGTGGCGAGGTCGGCGCGGATCGCCGCCACGGTCTCGGGCGGGAGCAGGACGCTCTCCCCGGTTCGTGGCCTGCGCGGCAATCGTCGCGGCATCTCGCCCTCTTTCACTCCCTGCGAACAAAAGGAGCCGGAAGATTCACCGACTGTGGTCATGAGTTTAGCGCGGGATGTTGGGAGTCTTGGTGTTGTGAGCACGACGACTGCAAGTCCCCGGACCGGGCGCCTGACGAGCGGCCTGCGCAACCTCCTGGATGCGGCGGTCACCCCGCTGTCCGTCGACGACGTCCTCGACCACTTCGCGCCGCTGCGCCCCGGCGCCGCCTCCGGCCTGCAGGGCCGGATCGTGGCCGTGGAGTCGGAGACCGCCGACGCCGCCACCATCGTGATCAAGCCGGGCCGCGACTGGGACGGGCACATCCCCGGCCAGTACGTCCGCGTCGGCGTCGACGTCGAGGGCGTGCGCCACTGGCGCACCTACTCCCTGACGCACGGCCCCCGCCGCGACGGCCGGATCTCGATCACCGTCAAGGCCATCCCCGGCGGCACCGTGTCGCAGCACCTGGTGCGCACCGCGCGTCCGGGCCAGATGCTGCAGCTCGCCCAGGCCGAGGGTGACTTCGTGCTGCCGCAGCCGGTCGCGGGCACGCCGCAGAAGCTGCTGCTCGTCACCGCCGGCTCCGGCATCACGCCGGTCATCGGGATGCTGCGCAACCTCTACTCGCGCAACGAGGCCGAGGCCCGGGCGGCGTACGACATCGTGCTGGTCCACTCCGCGATGGCCCGCGACGAGGTCATCTTCGGCGCCGAGCTGCGCGCCCACGCCGACGCCGGTCGGCTGCGCCTGATCGAGCGGCACACCGACACCGACGGCCTGCTGACGACGGCGGACCTCGAGGCCGAGGTTCCGGACCTGGCCGAGCGCACGGCGTACGCCTGCGGGCCGGCCGGCCTGCTCGACACCCTCGAGGCGTTCTACGACGAGCGCCGCCTCACCCTCCACACCGAGCGGTTCCGCCCCGCCGTGGTCGCGGCCGCGGGCGAGGGGGGCACGATCACCTTCACCGGTCCGTCCGGTGTCACGATCGAGGCCGACGGCTCGACCCCGATCCTGGACGCCGCCGAGTCGGCCGGCGTCCTCATGCCGAGCGGGTGCCGGATGGGCATCTGCATGGGCTGCGTGCTGCCGATGAAGTCCGGCGCCGTCCGCGACCTGCGCAACGGCGAGATCACCGTCGCCGTCCCCGGGGAGACCCACCCCGACGGCGTCAGCATCCAGACCTGCATCAGCACCGCCGCCGGCGAGTGCCACATCGACCACTGACCCGACCAGGCCTGACCTCCCCCAACGAAAGGCTGACGACATGACCACGATCACCCAGAAGCCCACCAGCCCCATCGCGCACCTGAGCCCCGAGCAGATCGAGGCGCTCGGTGCCGAGCTCGACGCGATCCGCCAGGCCGTCATCGACACGCGTGGCGACCGCGACGCGGCGTACATCCGCAAGGTCGTCGACGTGCAGCGCAAGCTCGAGCTCGGCTCCCGCGCGGTGCTGCTGGCCAGCATCTTCCCGCCTGCCTGGATCGCGGGCACCGTCGGCCTCTCCGTGGCCAAGATCCTCGAGAACATGGAGATCGGCCACAACGTCATGCACGGCCAGTGGGACTGGATGCGCGACCCGAAGATCCACTCGACCGCGTGGGAGTGGGACAACGCCAGCCCGAGCTCGCAGTGGAAGCACAGCCACAACGAGATCCACCACACGTTCACGAACGTCATCGGCCGCGACAACGACCTCGGCTACGGCATCCTGCGGGTCGACGAGGACCAGCGCTGGAGCCTGTTCTACCTCTTCCAGCCGATCTGGCACGTGGGCAACGCGCTGCTCTTCGAGTACTCCATCGCGGCCTACGACCTCGAGCTCGGCGGCTACCTCGCCAAGAAGGACCGGATGTCGGCCGAGGAGAAGGCGAAGTTCCGCAGCGACGCCAAGGAGGTCGGCGCCAAGATCAAGCGCCAGGCCACCAAGGACTACCTGGTGCACCCCGCCCTGTCGATCCCGACCGGCTCGGCGCGCACCACCCTCACCGCCAACGTCGTCGCCAACCTGGTGCGCAACGTGTGGACCAACACCGTCATCATCTGCGGCCACTTCCCGCCCGGCATCGAGACCTTCGAGAAGACCTCGATCGAGGGCGAGACGCGCGGCGAGTGGTACGTGCGCCAGATGCTCGGCTCGGGCAACATCAGCGGCTCCCCGGCGATGCACGTGATGACCGGCAACCTCAGCCACCAGATCGAGCACCACCTCTTCCCGGACATGCCGAGCAACCGCTACCGCGAGATCGCCCCGCGGATCCGCGACCTGATGGAGCGCCACGACCTGCCCTACGTCACCGGCTCGCTCGGCAAGCAGGCCGCGTCGGTCTACTGGAAGGTCGTGCAGCTCTCGCTGCCGAACAAGGTCGAGGGCCGCCGTCGCCGCGACATCGTGCGCCTCGCCGCCAAGAAGGCCTGGCGCAAGAAGTCGCTCGACCGGTTCTGAGCACACACCTGTTCGGCTGATCCCGAACGCCCGCGAAACCCCTGCGCCGTCACCTACCGTGGCCGGCGCAGGGGTTCTCCTCGTCGTTCGAGAGGTCCCGATGGGCGCGACCCCTTCCCGGCGGCTGGCGCTGGCCGCCGTGACCCTGGTGCTGGG
>DATLIG010000271.1:0-31082 GCA_035539555.1 Nocardioides sp.
CGGCAGAGCGGTGCGCTGGGCGCGCGTGAACGTCGGCGAGCAGGGTCGGCCGCCACGCGCCGATCGGCCCTCGACCTGGCGCGAGCTGGTGCCTGACCACCTGCCGGACGTCCGCGGGCTCGTCGTGGACGACCTGCCGCAGTCGATCGTCGACCACCAGTGGTCCTACGCGCTCGCCCCCGAGCGCCGGCTGACCTGCCGCCTCGAGCTGGCCACGCCGCTGGACGGCGACGCGGTCGCGTCCGCCCTGGACCTGCTGCGCCGGCGGCTGGTCGACGGGATCGTCGGCCAGGTGGTCGACGCGGGAGGCAGGGTCACCTTCGGGGAGGGAACGTGCACGACCGCCTACGCCGGACAGGTCCACGGCCTGGCCCGGACGACGGCCGGACGGTTCAGCGCGAACGACGGCGACCGGCCCGCGTGGGAGCGGACGCTGAAGAGGATCCGCGCGGACGAGCTGGTCGAGGCGCAGGTCGTCTTCGCCGTCGCCGACGGCACGGGCGCGTGCGACTCCGGCGCGAGGCTCGGTGCGGTCACCGTGTCGTGGTCGTCCCCCGACGCGCGCGGCCACCACCGCCCCGTCATCTCCGTGGAGGTCGGCGAGGTGTTCCGCGGGATCGCGCCGGCCGATGTCGTCGAGGTGCTCCGGGAGGCGTCCGCGGGCCTGCCGGTCAGTGCGGGGCACGTCGATGTCGGACGGTTCAGCGCCGACCGCTCCGTCGGCCGGTGGGGCACCCTCCGCCCGCTCCGGCCCGCGCTCGACACGACCGTCTTCGCGGAGGTCGAGCCGTGGCCCTCGACCGCGACGTCCGACCTCGTGCTCGCCCGCGCGACGCCCGAGCCGGAGGAGCTGACCCTGCTGGCACGCGACGCCGTGAGCGCGGCGTGGGGCGAGCAGCCGCTCGACATCGCCGACGTCGTGCGGCGCGGTCCCTAGGGCCGCTGTCGTTGTCGGCACCGTGTGGGAGATTGCTGCCGTGGCCCGCCCGACCCGCCAGCGGACGCCGGTACGACGGCCACCGTGGCGCACGTCTTCGGCGGCGAGGACCAGCTCTTCCGGATCACCTTCCGCGCCGAGCCCGACGAGGTGATGGCCTTCCAGCACCTCGGCATGCCCTACTTCCGGTCGGAGTGGGGTGCCAACGTCGTCGGCATGCTGATCGACGGCGACACCGACTGGGAGGAGCTGGGGGAGTTGCTGACCGACTCGTTCTGCCTGCAGGCGCCGCAGCGGCTGGTCGACCTCGTGGACCGACCAACCGCCTGAGCCTGCGGGATCGGTCAGCTGTAGTTGGGGTTGTTGCCCGTCGGCATCGTGATGTCGGTGGTCCGGCCCTCGCCGAGGAAGAAGCGCACCGCCAGCCGGATGAACTCGTCGAACGTCCAGTAGCCCTGCGGTGCGAACGGGAACCACATCGTCGCCTCGCGGAACGCGATGAACGGCGGCCAGCCGGTGCGCACGAACATGTCGGTGGCCGGCTCGCGCGGGACCTCGAGCCAGTCGGCGATCTGGTCGCCGAGGCAGTAGCGCGTGAAGGAGTGCAGCATCGGCTTGGTCAGCCCGCCGTCGTACTCGGCGGCGAGGTTGAGCAGGATCTTCGCCAGCTTCACGCCCTCGGTGCTCGGGGCGAGGATCGGGTCGAGGACCTGGCGGGCCTGGGCGTTGGACTCGCTCCACGTGGCGGGGATGTACTCGTCGGCGACGCCGAGCATGTGGGCGGTGACCTGCCACAGGTGCAGGAACGCGGCGGAGTCGGCCGACGGCATCGGCACGCCCCAGGCGGTCAGCTTGTTGAAGCTGAAGGTCGCGAGGCTGTGCCAGGTGACCATGATGTCGGCCTGGCTGATCGGCTTCGTCTCCTCGGCCGCTGCGTGCCAGTGGCTCGACTGGGGGAGCAGGTGGCGTACGGCGGCGTGGGTGAGCCGGGTCTTCAGGCAGGTGACCACCATCTGGCCGCTCGGGCCGAAGGCGTCCTTGACCCCGATGTCGTAGCCGAGCTTGGCGGTCTTGTCGATGCGGTCCTTCATGTCGGCGCCGCCGGCGGAGTAGTAGACCGCCTTGGCCTCGCGCGGGATGACGCAGCTCATCATCCCGCTGCCGAGGCCGTAGAGGACGCCGAGGTACAGCCCGCGTCGCTCGTAGAACGAGAACGCCTGGTCCAGCTTGGCCTGGTCGGTCCAGCTGGGCAGCTGGCGGGCCTGCTCGAGGAAGCTACGGAGGTCGGCGGGAAGGCCTGCCGGCAGTGCCTGGCCGTTGTGGGTCCAGCCCGCCAGCAGGTCGTTGACGAGATCGACCTCGCCGCGCTCGAAGAGCCCGGCGACGAGGGCGTCCGCGTCCGGGTCGTGGACGGTGCGCGGGTCGGCGCCGGTGCCGGTCCCGATGACCGACGCCGACGGCGCCCAGGTCCACGCCGGGGCGGGGGTGACCACGCCGAAGGCGCCCACTGCCCCCAGAGCACTGCCGCCGAGCAACAAGCCACGCCTGCTGAGTCCCTGCATCGTCCATTCCTCCAACGGTTCGATCAACTGATTGATACGGTGATACGCATTACGTATCTGTGTATCACGGATCACACCACAGGTCACCGGCGTCGCGCCAGAGGGGTCAGGGAGAATGTCGGTCGTGGACACCACCGGCGACGCGAGCGGCTCCCTGCTCGAGCGCGCCCTCGCGGAGGCGGGCGTCGCCGTTGAGGACGACGCACACGCCGAGCTGCTCGACGCCGCGTACGAGCTCTTCTGCCGGCACGGCATCCAGCGCACGACGATGGACGACGTCGCCAAGGCGGCCGGACTGTCGCGGATCACGGTCTACCGCCGGCTCAGCTCGAAGGAGGCGCTCGTCGAGCAGGTGGTCCTGCGTGAGTTCCGGCGCTACCTCGACCAGTTCCTGCTGGACATCGCGCCCGCCCGTACGGCGGAGGAGCGGGTCGTGCTCGGGTTCGTGAGCTCGCTCCGCTCGATCCGCAGCAACCCGCTCATCGGTGGGCTGATGGTCGCCGAGCCGCAGGCGCTGGTGCCGATGCTCGAGCGCACCGGCCGCACCCTGGAGACCGTCTCGCGCTTCGTCGCCGGCCAGCTGCGCCGCGAGCAGGCAGCGGGGCATGTGGCTCCGGGCGTCGACGTGGACCTGGTCGCCGAGGTGATGGTGCGACTCACGACGTCCTTCCTGCTGACGCCGAGCCACCAGGTCGACCTCGACGACGACGCCCAGGTCGGCGACGTCGCGCGGCGCTACCTGGCGCCGATGCTGCGGGGCTGAGAGGCCCTAGGGTCGGGTGGGTGAGCGAGCCCACCGACGAGATCGCCGTCCGCACCATCCGCCACGAGCGGACCCTGATCATCGGCCTCGACCGGCCGGCCAAGCGCAACGCGATCAACGGCGCCGTGACCCGCGGCCTGGACGAGGCACTCAACCTCCTCGAGGACGATGACGAGCTGTGGTGCGGCGTACTCGCGGGCGGGCCTGCCGTGTTCTCTGCCGGCGCCGACCTCGCCGAGGGCGCGGGGGAGCCGACCGAGCGCGGCGGCATCGCCGGGATCATGTCGCGCGTCCGCCCCAAGCCGCTCATCGCCGCCGTCGAGGGGCTGGCGCTGGGTGGCGGCTTCGAGCTGGTGCTCTGCTGCGACCTGGTCGTCGCCTCCCGTACGGCGGCCTTCGGCTTCCCCGAGGTCAAGCGCGGCCTGCTGCCCGACTTCGGCGGCGTGTTCCGTGCTCCGCGGGTGCTGCCCGCCAACGTCGCCCGCGAGATGCTGCTGACCGGTGAGCCGATCGATGCGGAGCGGGCCGAGAGGCTCGGGTTCGTCAACCGGTTGGTCGAGCCGGGCATGGCACTCGACGTCGCGCTCGGGCTGGCGGCGACGGTCTGCGCCAACGCGCCGCTCGCCGTGCGGGAGTCGGTCATGCTCGCCCGGGCCGAGATCAACGGCGACGAGACGGCCGACTGGGCGGCCAGCCATGCGGCGATCGACCGGCTCCTCGCGACCTCGGACCTGGCAGAGGGGCTGAACGCGTTCTTCGAGCGGCGGGACCCGGTCTGGCGAGGCAGGTAGCTCAGGCCAGGGCCCTGCGCAGCCACCCGCCCAGCTGCCGCACCACGTCGGTCGCCTCGCGCACCATCCCGGCGAACAGGTGCGTCACGTGCCAGTGCCCCTCGAGCAGCTCGTAGGTGACGTCGACGCCGGCGGCCCGTGCGGCCGCGACCAGGCGCTCCACGTCGCCGCGGATCATCTCGTCGCTCGCGGCGTGCACGAACATCGGCGGGAGGCCACTCAGGTCGGCCTGCAGGGGCGAGACCTCGGGGAGGTCCACCCGCCCCCCGGCGTACGACGAAGCGCCGAGCTCGAGCCAGCCGCGACCCAGCAGGGGGTCGTCCACCGAGGAGTCCAGTCCGGTCAGGGAGAGGTCGACCCACGGGGAGATCAGACCGAGCGCGGCCGGCAGGGGTACGTCGACCGACCGCAACCGCAGCGCCAGGGCAAGGGCCAGCCCCCCACCGGCCGAGTCACCGGCGACGACGATGCGATCGGCCGAGTAGCCGCTCTCCAGCAGGGCGCGGTAGGCAGCGAGGGCGTCGTCGACCGCGGCCGGGAACGGGTGCTCGGGCGCGAGCCGGTAGTCGAGCACGAAGCCGACCGCCCGCGCGGAGTCGGCCAGGTGCGCGGCGACGGCGCGGTGGGTGGTCGGGGAGCCGACGAGGTAGGCGCCGCCGTGCAGGTAGAGCAGGGCACGGTCCGGGAGGCTCGCGGGCGTCGTGATCCGCTCGGTGGGCAGGCCGGCGAGGTGGGTGGACTCGCGCCGGGTGCCCTTCGGGAGCACGGAGATGCGCATCAGCGCGTTGATCACCTGGCGTTGGCGCACCGGGGTGAGGCGGGTGCCGAGCACCGGCTTCACGACGCGGCGGACGAGCAGGCGGGCAGCAGGCAGCGGCACGTGCATGGGCTTCATCCAAGCATCACGCCGTGCGCGTGTGGCGCGCGAACGCCCGGCCGGCCAGCCAGCCGACGACCACCGCGGTCACGACGGTGAGTGCGATCTGGCCCGGGTTGCGGCCCTGCTCGAACGGCAGGATCAGCGGCAGCACCAGCGCGTAGGCGATCAGCGCGGCGACGGAGCCGTGCAGCCCGGGGTTGCCGGCCTTCCTGCTGTGCCGGGCCGCGACCGCGAAGGCCACGACGGCCACGAGCGCGAGCCAGCCGGCGGCCACGGCGGTCGACAGCAGCGTCCAGAAGGGCGCCACCAGGCCGCCGAGGATCAGGATGCTGAAGCCGGTCGAGGCGCCACGGACCGCGCCGGGGACGTCGATCCGGCCGACGCCGGCCGCCACGGGGCGGCTCGCGGTGGTGGCTGCCATGGCGCCGACCCTAGGCCGGGACGGCCCCCGTTCGGCAGCGCGCCCGGTCACAAGGTCGCCCCGGCTCTTTGGTCGCGGGCGACAACGGCCGAGGAGGCCATCAGCCACGCAGTGCGGATGCGAAGACCCCGGGCAGCTTGCGCCACCTCGGCGCGATCGAGAAGCGCACCAGTCGTTCGCCCGTGGTCGCCGCGGTGCGGTTGTGCACGAACCACGGCGGCACCGGCGTCAGGGCGAGGCTGCCCGTGGCCCACGACCGTGGGAACGGCCGGAACGGCCCACGCACGACGGTCCGCTCGGGCCGCGCCAGCAGCAGCCCGTTGTGGACCACGCCGTGCCCCGACTGGATGTCGTCGGCCGTGTGCCCGGGGAAGGCGCCCCACGTCGCGAAGGGCGAGAGGTAGCCGACGCCGGTCCATGCGTTGACGGCGATGGTGCCGTAGCGGAGGCCGGCGAGCAGCTGCTCGAAGGCGGCGGCGCCGATGGACCTCTGCTCGCGCGGGTGGATGAGGATGTTGGCGCCGAGCGTGCCGCGCAGCCGGTCGTTGGAGAAGTCGATCGCGCGCCGGAGGAAGTCCGCCCCCGTGCCGGACAGCTCGGTGACGCCGAGCACCGGGCCGAAGTACTCCATCGAGTACGACGGCTCGTCCACCGTCGGGTCGAGGGAGGGCAGCAGCGTCCGCTCCGGGGTGCCACCCAGTGCCTCCGAGGGCGTCGCCCCGTTGCGGGCCGCGTCGATCCGGGCGGGTGTGCCGGGATACCAGGCCGGCCGCGCGGGAGCGCTCGCCAGCGCCCGGCGCACGGCGTCGAGGAAGGCGTCCTTCTGCGCCCAGTCCGCGCTGACCACGAGCACCTGCCCGGCGACGCAGTTGGAGCCGGAGTTGTGCAGCCGCATGGTGGCGACGTGCCGCGCCTGGAACTCCAGGTCCCGCTTCGACCACCTGCCCGGTACGACGACGACCGGCGCGACGCCGCCCAGCTCGCTGGTGATCGGCTTGCGGAGCGGCGGCGTACCAGCGGCCTTGTTGGCGGCGCCCTCGGCGCCCGGGCCCCAGACGATCGCGTCATGGGTCGCCTCGGAGCCGGTCATGTGCACGGCGTCGATGTCGGGGTGGGCGATGACGGCCGCGCCGAGCTCGAGGTCGCTGGTGAAGACCTGGACCACGCCGAGGTCGGTGAAGGGCTTGAAGATCGCCTCGAACACCGGCAGCAGGCGGTCGGTGACCGGGTTCAGCTTGATCGCCACCGAGCGGTTGTCGGCGTACAGGACGTAGAGCGCGTCCAGCGGGGCGATCGAGGTGATGTTGCCCGCTCCGAGCACGACGCAGGTGCCGCGGACGGCCTCGGGCTCGCGCAGGCCCAGGCCCGCAGTCGAGCGGACCTCGTCGGCGCTGACGCCCGGCTCGCACCACACCTCGGCCGAGAAGCCGGAGAGCAGGAGGCGGTCCCACACGGCGTGGGGGAGCACCTCGACGGCCACCCGGTCGCCGGGCACGGGGCGGATGTCGAAGCCCTCGGTCGTCGACCGGCCGGCCTCCAGCCTCGCGATGCTCTGCGCCAGGTGGCCGGCGTAGTAGAGCGTCGCCCACGGGCCGGACATCCATTCCTCGCCGACGTTCGGGGAGGCCGGGTCGAGTCCCTTGATCTCGCCGGCGATGCGCACCCACTCGGCGGCGTGCTGCTCGACGAGCGCGGCGAACTGCTCGAGCAGCCCACGGCGACGGGCCAGGCTCACGCCCGACCACGCCTTCGCGCCCGCCCGGGCCGCGGCGGCGATCTGGTCGGCGCGCTGGGGGATGGTCTCGACGCTCATGTCAGGCTCCGGCCTTGAGGAGATCGGCGGCCTTCTCGCCGATCAGCATGGTGGGTGCATGGGTGTTGCCGTGGGTCACCTTCGGCATCGCGGACGCGTCGACGACACGCAGGCCGTCGACCCCGCGGACCCGCAGCTGGGCGTCGAGGACGCCCTCGCCCTCCGCGCCCATCCGTGCGGTGCAGCTGGGGTGGTAGGTGTGCTCGACCCCGACCCGGACCGCCTCCTCGAGCTCCTTGCGGGTGCCGTACCTCGAACCCGGGTGGATCTCGTGGTTGGCGCGCAGCTCCTTCGCGGCCATGACCTCGCGGGCCCGCTCGATCCCGTCGAGCATCGACGTCATGTCGTCGGGGTCCTCGAAGTAGTTGTTGCAGACCAGCGGCTTGCGCTCCGGGTCGGCCGAGGCCAGCCTGACCCAGCCCTCGGACCGGGCGCCGACCATCGACAGGCCGATGGCGAGGGCCTGACCGTCGTAGGTCGCGGCGCCGTGCTCCCAGAAGTACACCGGGGCGCCGATCATCTGCATGTACGGCGCGTCGTCGGCCACGCTGGTGTGGAAGAAGGCGCCGGCCTCGCCGATGTTCGAAGTGAGCATGCCCTTGCGCCTGACCAGGTACTTCACCAGCTGCGCGGGCTTCTCGGCGAAGGCGAGGTTGTCCTTGTCGTGGGTGTCCCAGTTGACCAAGTACATCGGGTGGTCCATCAGGTGCGCGCCGACATGCGGGTTGTCCACGACCGTGGTGATGCCGTGCTCGGCCAGGTGGTCCGCCGGTCCGATGCCGGACAGCATCAGCAGGTGCGGTGTGTTGTAGGCGCCGGCGCTGAGCACCACCTCGCGGCGGGCGCGGAACGTCTGCAGCTCGCCGCCGACCCGGGCGAGCACGCCGGTGGCCCGCCCGCCCTCGATCACGACGCGGTGCACGAGCGCGTTCGGGGTGATCGTGAGGTTGGGCTGCCTGCGGCGCGGGGCCAGGTAGCCGTCGTACGTCGTCCAGCGCTGGCCGCGTCGCGTGAAGCGCTGGTACATCGAGGCGCCCTCCTGCTGGGCGCCGTTGAAGTCGTCGGTGCGGCCGATGCCGGCCTGCGCCATCGCCTCGACGAGCCGGCGCGATCCCTCGCGCGGGTCGGGGGCGTCCTCGACGTACTGCGGGCCGGAAGCGCCGTGGAACTCCCCGGCGCCGCGGCTGTTGGTCTCCATCCGGCGGAAGAGGGGGAGCACCTCGTCGTACGACCAGCCGTCCGCGCCGGCCTTCGCCCAGCCGTCGTAGTCGGTGCGGTTGCCGCGGATGTCGATCATGGCGTTCATGCCGCTGGTGCCGCCGAGCATCCTGCCGCGGGGTTGGTAGATCCGGCGCCCGCCCAGGTGCGGCTCGGGCTCGGACTCGTAGTCCCAGTCGATCTTCGTGTGGAACTGCTTGGCGAAGGCCGCCGGGATCTGCACGTTGAGGTTCGGCCTGCTGCGGCCGCCCGCCTCGAGCACGAGCACGGAGGTGCCCGGGTCCTCGCTGAGCCGGCCGGCGAGCACCGCGCCCCCCGAGCCGCTGCCCACGACGATGTAGTCGAACTCCCGCATGGTCTTCCTTCCGTCGGTCCTCCTCAATGCTCGGCCGCGGGGCAGGTCGGGCGCTTGTGACCGAGGCCACTCCCCGGGGCCTCGCTTGTGAAATACTCCAAGAACCGAGCGTGCTGCCCGCCGTTGAATGACGAGGCATGTTGAACACGACAATGGAGGCGCTCATGGCAGGGAGCGACGCCAACGCGGAGGTGACCGCCTGGCTCCGGGAGTTCGTCGAGGCGGCCCTGCGGCCGAGGGAGGTCGACGAGTTCGTGCGGACCGTCGACGACGAGATCCTCGCGGCCATCCCGGTGCTGGCCGGCGACGCGAGCCTCGCCGAGGAGCTGCACGCCTCGACGCGCGAGCACTGGCGCAACTTCCTCGTCAGCCTCTCCGGCGAGCACCGGCTCGCACTGCCGCCCGCGGCGGTCGCGCTGGGCCTGTCGATCGCGCGCCGCAACCACGACGTCAGCGTGCTGCTCAAGATCTACCGGGTCGCCAACCGCGTGGTCTTCCGGTACGTCGCCGAGCACACCGCCACGGACTCGCTCCCACCGAGCCTGCCCCGCGACGAGGCGCTGCTGGCGCTGTGGCTGCGGGCCGATCGGTGGATCGACGAGTCGATCGAGCGGCTCGTCGAGTACTACACCCGGGAGCGCGCCACCCTGGTCGAGGGCGCGCAGGCCCGGCGGGCGGAGACGATCGAGGCGCTCGTCGCCGGCGCCGTACCGACGGGGGAGGCCGAGCGGGTCCTCGGTCACCGGTTCGCGCTGTGGCAGACGGCGTTCGTGCTCTCGGCGCCGCCTCACGACGACGAGGGAGCCCCGCTCTTCGACCTCGCGCTCCGCGTCTGCCAGGAGCTCGGCCTGCCCCGGCCGCTGACCATGCTGGCCGGCAGCCGCGAGCTGTGGGGCTGGGTCGCGACGCCCGAGGAGCCGGTGCTGGCGCTCGACGGCGTCGAGGCGCTCCTGGCCACGACCGGCATCCACCTCGCCCTGGGCGCCTCGGGCCAGGGGCCGGGCGCCTTCCGGCTCAGCCACGTCCAGGCCGTCGCCGCCCAGCGGATCGGCCTGCGCGCACCCGCGCTGTGCCATCCGTACGCCGACGTGGAGCTGGTGAGCCTCGTCGGTGACGGCGAGCTGGCGCGCGAGCTGGTGCGTCGTACTCTCGGTCCGCTGCTCAGCGGCGCGAAGGGCGACGACGTGCTGCGCGGCACGATCCTCGCCTACCTGCGATCCGGGCAGAGCTTCGACGCCGCGGCCGACGGACTCTTCGTGCACCCCAACACGGTGCGCTACCGGATCGCCCGCGCCGAGGAGCAGCTCGGCCATCGCATCGCCCCGCACGCCGCGGCACTCGAGGTCTGCCTCGCCTGGCTCGAGGTGTACGGCGAGCCCGCCCTCGCCTGACGGCCCCGAGCCGGCGACGAATCGGCTCTTTGCCAGCGGCCTACAAATCACCCTCGAAGGTTTGTAGGCGGCGACTATGTCGTCGGTCACACGAGATTGAAAGGTTGGCCGCACTCCCAACCGAGGCAGGCGGTGACCATTCATGGGGAATGCGACACGCACGGCTCCGCCCAGGACTGGAACCCTGGCAGCCGGCGTCACCGAGCTGGGCGAGATGGCCAAGCTCGGCGGCGTGGTGGTCTGGATGGCCGTACGCGGCCCGTGGGACTACTGGCGCGACACGCGCGACCAGATGTTCCTGATCCTCCAGCAGTGCTGGGTCCCGATGGCGGTGTCGTGCACCTTCTTCGGGCTCGGCGCGCCCGGGCTCCAGGGCGGCAACATCTACGCCCTGTTCGGGATGCCCGAGCGGCTCGGCTCCTTCTTCATCATGGCCAGCATCCGCGAGTTCGCCCCGTGGGTGAACGCGATGGTGGTGGCCGGCGTCGTCGGTTCCGCGATCACCGCCGACCTCGGCGCGCGCCGGATCCGCGAGGAGATCGACGCGATGGAGGTGCTCGGCGTCGACCCGATCCGGGCGCTCGCGCTGCCGCGCATCGTCGCCGTCACGATCATCACCGGCCTGATGGACATCATCGCGCTCTGCTTCGGCCTGCTGGGCGGCTTCATCGCCGCGGTGCCGATCCTCGGCGCGAACCCGTGGGCGTTCTACAACAGCCTCTTCGCCAACCTGACCACCCCGGACATCTGGGGCAGCGTCGTGAAGACCACGATCTTCGGACTGATCATCGGCGTCGTCTGCTGCTACAAGGGGATGTACGCCAAGGGCGGAGCGATCGGCGTCGGCCGCGCCGTCAACCAGGCCGTCGTGATCGCGTTCGCGCTGATCTGGGTCGTCAACGTCGTCTTCACCAACATCCTGCTCGGGCTCAACCCCGAGATCCAGGTCTTCAAGTAGGGGCGCCGCGATGACGACGACACCCGACGCGCCGCGCACGCGGCCCGCGGCACCCGAGCCGAAGGACGCCGAGCTCTCCCTGGGGAGTGCCGCCGGCGCCGTACGCGCTGCCCTGACGACGGGCGGGGAGATCCTCCGCTTCTCGTGGCAGGTCACCCGCAGCCTCCCGGAGGTGCGGGCCCACTGGACCGAGGTCGTGCGCCAGGCCGCGATCCTGGTCCTGTCCAGCGCGCTGATCATCTGGGCGATGCAGTTCGTCATGGGGACGATGTGCGGGACCGAGGCGATCTACACGCTCAAGCAGGTCGGCGCGCCGATCTATTCGGGCATCTTCAACGCCTGGTGCGCGGTGCGCGAGCTGGTGCCGTACATGTGGGGCTACATCCTCGCGGCCAAGATCGGCTGCGGGCTGGTGGCCGAGATCGGCTCGATGCGGATCGCCGAGGAGGTCGACGCGCTCGAGGTGATGGGCGTCGACTCCCGCAGCTACCTGGTCGGCACCCGCGTGGTCGCCGCCTGGCTGTCAATGCCGTTCCTGTACGCCGTCAGCCTCGGCATGATGTCGCTCGGCGAGATCCTCGTGACGGTGTACTACGTCGGCGGCGTCTCGCCCGGCGGGCACATGTACATCTTCTGGCTCTACCAGAACCCGCTCGACTTCATGTACTCGATGATCAAGGGCATGACGATGGGGACAGCCATCGTGTTCGTGGCCTGCTACTACGGCTACACGGTGCGTGGTGGTTCGGTCGAAGTCGGCAAGAACACCGCGAGATCCATGGTCCTCAACATGGTGCTGATCCACATGATCGGTGCGCTCGGGACCCAGCTCTTCTGGGGCCTCTCACCCAACGCACCCATCGGCAACTAGCCGGCCCACCCGCCCGGCCACAGCGCCCTTCCGCGTCCTGCTCCCCGTCCACCTCACGCAGAGGACACCCTCGTCATGACCACGTTTGCTCCCTCGGCACCTGCCGGATCCCTGGACCAGACGGCCACCCGCGGCCCCCACTCGATGGAGGTCCGCGACGTCCACAAGAGCTTCGGCCCCTACGACATCCTCACCGGGATGAACCTCAACTTCGTCGATGACGCGATCACCACGATCCTCGGTCCGTCGGGCACGGGGAAGAGCGTCCTGATCAAGCACCTCGTCGGCCTGCTCGAGCCCGACCAGGGCGAGGTGCTGATCTTCGGCCAGGACATCTGGAAGATCAGCAAGGCGGAGCGCTACGAGCTGCGCAAGCGCTTCGGGGTGCTCTTCCAGGACGGCGCGCTGTTCGGATCGATGAACATCTTCGACAACGTCTGCTTCCCGCTGCGCAAGCACACCGACATGCACGAGAAGGACATCCGCGACCTCGTCATGGACCGCCTCCAGGAGGTCGGTCTCGAAGGCGCCGCCGCGAAGCTGCCGAGCGAGGTCTCGGGCGGCATGCGCAAGCGGGCCGGCTTCGCCCGCGCGCTGATCCTCGACCCTGACATCGTCATGTTCGACGAGCCGGACTCGGGCCTCGACCCGGTCCGCACCAGCCTGCTCAACGACGTGATCCTCGAGATGCACGAACGCCACAAGGGCACCTACATGGTCGTCACCCACGACATGGCCACGGCGCGCAAGGTCAGCGACTACATCGGCGTGGTGTGGAAGGGGAAGTGCATCCACTACAGCGACGCCGACGCCGCCTTCAACTCCGACAACGACTTCGTCCGGCAGTTCCTGGCCGGCGACTCCGCCGGCCCGCTGGGGATGGACTGATGAATCGGGGATCGATCGTCGCCGGCCTCCTCGGCGTCGCCCTCGTCGGCGGGGCCGCGGCCGCCGTCGAGCGGACGGGCGACTACGAGGTCCGCGCCGTGCTGCCCAATGCGGGCAACCTGTTCGTCGGCAGCTCCGTGATGTACGACGGCTACGAGGCCGGCAGCGTCAAGGACATCGAGGTCGAGGACGGCAAGGCGCTCGTCACGCTGACCCTGGACGACGAGTTCGTGCCGCTCCACGACGGCGCCACGGTGGAGGTGGTGTGGAAGGCGGCGCTGGGCGAGCGGCTCGTCCGCGTGGTCGACGGTGACGACGAGAACGCCGAGCTGCCGGAGGGGGCGATGCTCGCCGGTGTCCAGCGGGAGCCGGTCGAGCTGGACGCCGTGCTCTCGGCACTCGATGCGCCGACCCGCAAGCACCTGTCGTCGCTGGTGAGCAGGCTGCAGGCGACGCTGCAGGGCCGGGAGGGCGACGCGAACGCGAGCCTCGAGGCGGCGGGTCCGGCGCTGGAGCAGCTGGGTGCGGTGTTGCGGGAGGTCGGCACCGACGGCCAGGCGATCAAGCAGATCGTGACGCAGTTCGACGAGACCATGGAGATCCTCGCCTCGAGGGGCGAGAACCTCGAACAGGTCGTCACCTCGCTCGCGTCGGCGACCGACACGATCGCCGCCCAGGAGCGCAGCGTCGGGAGCACGCTGCAGAAGCTGCCGCCGGTGCTCGACAAGGCGAACTCGACCCTGGCCCGCGTGCCCGGCACGGTCGACAAGACGCTGCCGCTGCTGGAGGACCTGGCGCCGGCGACCGGCAGCCTCGCGTCCGTCTCGCGCAACCTGCGCCCGCTGCTGCAGGACCTGCGGCCGACGGTCGGCGACCTGCGCCCCACTCTCGACCGGCTCTCGCAGCTGCTCGGCATCACGCCCGGCCTGCTGGACGGCAGCACGGCCGCGGCGCCCGACGCCGATGACGCGATGACCGGCCTCACCCCGGTGCTGGACTTCCTGCGCCCCTACACGCCGGAGATCACCGGCTGGGCGACGAACTGGGGCTCGGCGGGCGGCAACCGCGACAACCAGGGCCACTACGTCCGGTTCCTCATCCAGGCCGGCCTCGAGAGCGTCATCCCCAGCCCGACCGGCAAGCCCGGACCCGGCATCACCCAGAACCTGACCCCGGACCCCGGGTCGCCGGTCGGCCAGCCGTGGACCGACGCCTACGGAAGCGAGATGCGATGAACACCGCCAAGGACGTCGGCCGCGCCGGCCTCGTGGCCGTGCTGATCGCGGCCACCGCGACGGCCGTGGCCGCGAAGGCCGGCAAGGACGACCCGGAGGTCGTCACGGCCCAGTTCGCGTCGGCCGCCCCGCTGGTCGAGGGCAACCAGGTCAAGATCGACGGCGTCGTGGTCGGCTCGGTCACGAGCCTGACCGTCAACGACGGGCTCGCCGAGGTGGGCCTCGAGCTCGACGACGAGGCGCGACCGCTGCACGAGGACGCCCGGCTGACCATCCGCCCGGTGAGCCTCCTCGGCGAGCGGTACGTCGACCTCGACCGCGGCAGCCCGGACGCGCCGCTCCTCGATGAGGACGCCGTCATCCCGGTCGCGCAGACCGGCACGTCGGTCGGCCTCGACGAGGCGCTCAACACCGTCGACCAGCCCACGGGCGAGGGCCTGCGCGCCCTGCTCTCGACGCTGGGTGAGGGCATGCAGGGCAACGGCGAGAACGTCGACGAGGCGCTGCGCCTGCTCTCGCCGAGCCTGAAGGACACCCGCGCGATGGCGGCCGTGCTCGACGAGCACAACGAGCTGCTGGCCCGACTGATCACGAACTTCGAGCCCGTCGCGAGCGCGCTCGCCACCCGCGACGGCGAGGCGATGGACCAGCTCGTCGACTCCTCGGACAAGGTGCTCACCGCGGTCCGCGAGCGGCAGGCGAAGCTCGAGCAGACCCTCGACAAGCTGCCCGGCACGCTCCGGGTGCTGCGTACGACGCTCGGCAACCTCCGCTCGGCCGCCGACGACACCGCGCCCACCCTCGAGGAGCTCCGCCCGCTGACCGACAAGCTGCCGGTCCTGGCGACCGAGCTCCGGGCCTTCTCGGACGCGCTCGACCCGGCGCTCGCGACGTCCGAGCCGGTGCTGCGCAAGGCCGAGGAGCTGCTCGAGGCGGCCGCCCCGGTGGCCGCCGACGCCCGGCAGGCCGGGGGAGGGCTGGCCACCAGCACCGACGGCGTCCAGCGGCTGACGAAGGCGGTCACCCGCAACCGCGAGGACGTCTTCAACTACATCCGCTACTGGGCGCTCACGACCAACGGGTACGACGGCCTCTCGCACTACTTCCGTGCTCACTACGTCGTCGACCCGGACACCATCCTGGGCCTGCTGCCCGTCAGCGGGACCACCTCGTCGGGTGCGAAGCCCCGGGGCAGCACCACCGCCGGCAAGCCGGCCACGCCGAAGTCCGGGGGCCTGCTCGACGGGCTGAACGGCGTCCTCGGCGGGCTGCTGCAGCCGAAGGGTGACAGCGCGACCGGACTGAGTGAGAAGCAGGAGCTCGACCTGCTGGGCCTGCTGCTGGGAGGCAAGTGATGACCGACAACGCCGTCTTCTCGTGGCTGCGGAGCCCGCTCGGCATCGGCACGGCCGTGCTGGTGCTGTTCGGCGGTGCGGTGGTCTTCGGCCTCAACGCGACCCACGGCATGCCGCTGGCCGAGCGCCGCGAGGTCCGCGTCGAGTTCGACGACCTCAGCGGCCTCAACACCGGCGACGACGTGCGGATCGCCGGCAACCGGGTCGGGTACGTCGACGAGCTGCTCCTCGAGGACGGCAGGGCGATTGCCGTGCTGAAGCTCGACGACCCCGGCACCGAGCTCTACGAGAACGCCGAGGCCGCTCGGATCTCGGACCGGTCCGGGCTGGGCCAGAAGTTCGTCACCCTCGACCCCGGCGACCCGTCGACCGGTCCGCTGCGCGGCGACGAGGTGATCCCGGCCAGCCAGACCGTGAAGACCGAGGACATCAACGAGCTGCTCGACGTCCTCGACGCGAAGACCCGTGCGGAGGCGGCCACCACGCTGCAGAACCTCGGCGGCGGCATGATCGGCCACGAGCAGGACCTCCACGAGCTGGCCCGCAACGCACCCGGCATCCTCGGCTCCACCGGTGAGGTGTCGCAGGCGCTCGCGGCGCAGGGCGGCGTACCGCTGGCGGACCTGCTGGAGTCGGCCGACCGGCTCAGCGGCCGGCTGGCCACGCGCGACGACGAGCTCGCGGCCCTCGTCGACGAGATGGCCGTGACCGTGGACGCCTTCGGGGCCGACGACGGCAACCAGGTCCGGGCCTCGCTCGACCAGGCGCCCGACACCCTGGATGCTGCGCACTCGGCGCTGACGAAGCTCGACGCGCCGCTGGCCGACCTCGCCGTGGCGATGCGCGACGTCCGCCCCGGCGCGACGTCGCTGGGGCGCGCGACGCCCGACCTGCGGGCGTTCCTGCGCGAGTCGCTGACCCCGCTCCGGAAGGTTCCGGGCGTCAACGAGGACGCCGAGCCCGGTGTCGTCGCCCTCGACGGCCTGGTCACCGACCTCCGTCCCCTGGTGCGCCAGCTGGTCAAGACGGCGGCCAGTGGGGCACCCGTCGCCAGCGTCGTCGGCGACTACGCCGAGGACATCGCCTACTTCCACACCAACGCGTCCGGCGCGCTGTCGAGCGGTGACCGGGCCGGCCACTGGCTGCGGATCCTGCTGCTCCCGGGCGCCGAGTCCGCCGGCCTTCCCGGTACGGCGACGCGCGATCCCTACCCGGCGCCGGGAGCGACCCGATGACCAGCACGACGAGCAGGAGGAGGGCCGCCGTGAGCGGAACCCGCAAGCCCCGGCTGAGCGCGCTGGGCATCGGCAGGATCTTCGTGGTGGTGGCCGCGCTGGCCGGCGTACTGCTCTTCCAGAAGGCGCAGCTGGCCGCGATGCTGCGGCCCGGGGACACGATGCAGATCCAGTTCACCGAGGCGCACCGGCTGCGCACGTCGGTCTCCGACGTGAAGATGGCCGGCGTCGACATCGGCGTCGTCCGCTCGGTCGAGGACGAGGACGGCGTCACCACGGTCACGGTCAAGGTGGACGGCGACACCCGCGCGGCGATGGGTACGGCGCCCACGGCCCGGGTGCGCCCGACCACCCTGCTCGGCGGCAACTACTACGTCGAGATCGTGCCGGGTGGTCGGCGCGGTGAGTTCGAGGGCACCATCCCCGTCGAGCGCACCGAGCTGCCGGTCGAGCTCGACGGCGTCGCCAGCGCCTTCCCGGCCGACGCCCGCACGGGCGTCCGCAGCAGCACCAAGGCGCTCGACAGCACGCTCGACGCGGGCGGCACCCGCGCGCTGCGCGAGCTCCTGGAGTCGGCGCCGGACACGCTGCGCTCGACCGACGACGTGCTGGGCGCACTCCAGGGCACCTCGCCGCGCACGGACCTCGCGAACCTGGTCGAGGGCGGGGAGAACGCCTCGACCGTCCTGTCCTCGGAGAACGCCCGGCTGGCCGAGACCATCGACGGCCTGGCCAGCACCGCACGGGTGCTCGAGGCCCGCCGCGGCGACATCGCCGAGGCGGCCCGCACGATGCCGACCAGCCTGGACGAGACGGCCACCCTGCTCGACAGCCTCGACGGCGTGCTCGGCTCGCTCGAGGACACGGCCGACCCGGCCCGGCCATCGGTGCGCGAGCTGGCCCGGCTGCTCGACCACGCCGACCCGGTGCTGGGTCGCGCGCGGCCCGTCGTACGGGACCTGCGGGGCGTGCTGCGCGATGCCCGCCCGCTCGTCACCACCCTGATCCCGATCAGCCGCGACCTCGACGCCACCGTCGACAACGTCCGCGGGCCGGTGCTCGACCGGGTCAACGGCCCGATCGTCGGGCAGCTGACCTCGCCGTGGCACGGCACCGGCGCCTACGAGGGCGGTGGCGCGGATCGCCCGCTCTACAAGGAGACCGGCTACATGTTCGCCAACCTCACCCAGGCCAACATGATGGACGAGAACGGCTCGATGGTCTCGTTCCTCCCCGGCATGGGACCCGGCTCCCTGGCCGGCCTGCCGATCAGCTTCGAACAGCTCCTGACGGGGCTGACCGAGGGAGGCCAGTGATGCGCAGCTCGGTCACGAAGTTCTGGGAGCGGGCCCGCAGCGAGCCCGGCCTCGGTCGCAACCTGATCGCCTTCGCGGTGCTCGTCGTCCTCGGTACGACGTTCGGCGGCTACTTCCTCGCCCACGAGCGGTTCAACCCGCCGTGGGAGGACCGGTACACGCTCTACGTCGACCTCGACGAGGCCGCCGGGGTCAGTCCCGGCAACGGCCAGGAGGTGCGGATCGCCGGCGTACCGGTCGGTGACATCCGGGCCGCCGACGTCACCGGCGACGGCAAGGCCCGGCTCGAGCTGCGCATCGACAACGGGCAGGTCGTGCACCGCGACGCCCGGGTGCTGCTGCGGCCGAAGAGCCCGCTCAACGACATGTACATCGAGATCAGCCCCGGCACCGGCGACGCGCCGGCGCTCGCCGACGGGGACACGATCCCGGCCGACCAGACCGTCTCGCCGATCCAGGTCGACGACGTGCTCGCCCACCTGGACACCAACACCCAGGCGGCGATGAGCTCGCTGTTCGCCGAGTCCGACGTCGCGCTCGTCAGCGCACCGAAGACGCTGCCGGCGGGGCTCGACCAGACCAACGCGCTGCTCAGGGAGCTCGCGCCGGTGATGGAACGGCTCGAGACCCGGCGCACGAACCTCGCCCGGCTCGTCAACGCACTCGCCGACGTCTCGGCGGCGGCCGGCACCAACGACGTACGGCTCGAGCGGATGGCGAGCTCGCTGAGCGCCACGCTGAGCACCCTGTCGGGAAAGCGCCAGAACCTCGACGCCACGCTCGCGCAGCTGCCCGAGCTGTCCCGCGACCTGCGCTCGACGTCCAGCAGCGTCGTGGCGCTCGCCGAACAGCTCGACCCGACGCTCGACGACGTCCGCGAGGCCAGTGACGAGCTGCCCGGGGCGCTGAAGAGCTTCAACGGCAGCGTCGACGAGCTCGACGACTTCATCCGGGCGGCCGAGCCGGTCCTCGACAAGGCAGGGCCGGTCGTGAGCGACCTCCGCGCCGCCTCGCCCGACCTCCGCCGGATCGCCGGTGACCTGCGCCCGATCACCGCGGACGCGCAGCCGCTGACCCAGATGCTCGTGCCGCGCCTCGACGACCTCGCGGCGTTCGTCTACAACACCAACTCCGTGGTCAGCCTCCGCGACGCCAACCGCGGCATCCTGCGGGGCCTCTTCCAGCTCTCGCCCGAAACCGTGGGAGGACTCGGCTGATGCGCATCCCCTACCAGGCCGTCCCGAAGCTGCGCGGCCTCACGCTGGTCGCCTTCCTCGCCGTCTGCACGGTGATCATCAGCTTCCTGTGGACCCAGGCCGGCGGCAGGATCCCCGCGCTGTCCCGCTCCGGCTACCAGCTCACGGTCCCGTACGACGACATCGACAACCTCGTCTTCCAGTCGGACGTGCGCGTGGCCGGCGTCGAGGTCGGCCAGGTCGAGAAGATCGAGGTCGAGGGCGACAAGGCCATGGTCACCCTCGAGCTCGACGACGACGTCGTACCCCTGCACGAGGGCGCGGTGATCACGATCCGCAACAAGACGATGATCGAGGAGACCTACCTCGAGATCGTCGACGGCGACGGTTCCGCGTACGCCGACGGCGACACCCTGCCGGCGAGCGCGGCGAAGGGGAGCGTGCAGCTCAACGACGTGCTCACCAGCCTGGACGCGAGGACGCGCAAGGACCTGTCGCAGCTGATCCGCTCCAGCGGTGCCTCGACGAAGGGCACCCGCGAGGACGTCGACGCGGTGCTGACCGGCCTCGGCGACCTCGGCCGGAACGCCGGTGCGCTGGAGGCCCTCGCGAAGCAGTCGGACGACCTGCGCTCGCTGGTGAAGAGCTCCACCGTCGTGCTCGACGCGCTCGACACCCAGCAAGGCCGGATCGTCGACCTGACCCGCGACGCGCAGACCCTCACGGCCGTCACCGCCGGTCACGAGCAGGACGTCGAGGCGTTGATGCGCTCGCTGCCGCCGCTCCTCGTCACGACGGAGAAGGCGAGCGACAGCCTCGCCACGCTGACCACGCCGCTGGGCACCGTGTCCCGCAACCTGCGCGGTGCGGCGCCCGACCTGAGCGCCGCGTTGCAGGAGCTGCCCGCGACGACCGAGGACCTGCGCGGGATGCTGCCCTCGCTCGACACCGCGCTCGACCGGGCACCCGCGACGCTGACCCGGCTGAGCCCGTTGCGCAAGGCGGCGGCTCCGCTGCTCGAGACCCTCCAGGTCAACATGGCCGACCTCAACCCGATGCTGGCCTACCTGCAGCCCTACGGCCGCGACATCGTCTCCTACTGGACGAACTTCATCGGGTTCGTCGGCTCGGCCGACACCAACGGCCCGATCGCTCGGGTCAAGCCGATCCTCGGCGTCAGCTCGCTCAACCTGCCGCTCGAGGCCAGCCCGAACACGATGTACAACCCGTACCCGGCCCCCGGTGCCCACAACGACCCGGAGGAGTTCACCGGGGAGTACCCGCGCATCGAAGAGGACCCGATTCCCTGATGAGCCTGCTGCGCCGGGCACTGCCCGCCCCGAGGACCCCGCGGCCACGCAACCTGCCTGGCGTGGCCGCGGCCCTCGGCGTGCTGGCGCTGCTGGCGGCCGTGCTCGTCCCCGGCCTGCTCCGGGTGCAGGTCGAGACGGGCGTCGACGAGTTCGTCCCGGGTGGTGACCCCGTCGCGCGAGCCACGTCGGAGATGGCCGCGCAGTTCGGGGGAGACCCGGTCGTCGTACTCATCGAGTCGGGGAAGGCCCGCGAGCTGCTGCTCAAGGAGAACCTCCCGGCACTGCTGCAGCTCGAGGGCGAGCTGGCGGCGCTGCCGCACGTGAAGGCGGTCTACGGACCCGGCACGGTGCTCAACCAGATCGCCGGCCAGGCGCAGGACCTGCTCGCCGAGCTGGGCGGCTACCGCGACGGGCTGCGCGCGAAGGCCGAGGCACGGGCCCGCGAGCGGGGGGCCTCGGCGAAGGAGGTCGCGGCGGCCGGCGTACGGGCGACGCAGGCGTTCGACGAGAGGTACGCCGCCCTGCTCGCGAAGGGCATGCCCGGCGGCCTGCCCACCCTGCACAACCAGGCGTTCGTGGACCGGGTGATCTTCAACGACGAGGGCGATCCGCGCCCGCAGTGGGACTTCCTGGTGCCGCGACCCGACGCCGTCGCGCTGCTCGTGCGTCCCGACGCCTCCCTGCCGCAGAGCGACACCGAGGACCTCGTCGCGGCGGTCGACGCGGCCGTGCGCGACAGCGACCTCAAGGCCAGCAGCACGACCGTCACGGGCATCCCGACCGTGGTCGCGGCGCTGGGGGAGCAGGTCCGCCACGAGGTGCCGCTGCTCGGTGGGCTGGCCGTCGTCGCGGTCGGTGCGTGGTTCCTGCTGACCAGCTGGACCCGGCGCCGGCTGCGGCTGCTGCCGCTGGGCGCCAGCCTGCTCGGCACCGCCGTGACGCTCGCCGTCGCGGGCTGGGCCGGCCGTCCCCTGGCGCTGACGGCGGTGGCCTTCCTGCCCGTGCTGTTGGGCATCGGGTCCGACTTCATGACCTACCTGCACCGCAACGCCGGGCCGCGGACCGTGCTCGCGGCGGCGCTCGCCTCGGCCGCCGGCTTCGGCGCCTTGGCGGTCGCGCCGGTGCCCGCCGTGGCCGACCTCGGCGTCAGCCTGGCCGTCGGCCTGCTGGTGACGGTTCTGGTCTCGCTGGCGATCCACCGTTGGGGACCGGCCGAGCCCGCGACGCCGTCCGCTGCCTCCCGCCCGGCCCGCGGCAGCGGCCCCGCGCGCTCGACCCGGGTGGGGATCCTGCTCGTGCCCGTCCTCGCAGCCGTCGGCGGCTGGGCGGTCTTCCCGTCGCTGTCCCTGCAGTCCGACTTCACCTCGCTCGCCTCCGGCCTCCCCGAGTACGACGAGGCGCGGGGTGTCGAGCGCGTGCTCGGTGCCTCGGGCGAGGTCGCGCTGGTCGTCCGCGGCGACGACGTGCTGGACGCCGAGAGCTTCGCCTGGATGAGCCAGACCCGGCGCGACGTCATCGCCCGCCACGGCGACGAGCTGAGTGCGGTGCTCTCGCCGGCGGACGTGCTGTCCTTCCTCGGCGGCGAGCCCGACGCCTCGCAGGTCGACGCGGCCGTGCGGCTGCTACCGCCCTACCTCGCGTCCAGCGTGGTCAGCCCGGACCGCCGGATGGCCGTGATGACCTACGGCGTCGACCTCGACGACGTGGCGCGGCTGTCCGTGCTGCGCGACCACCTCGAGGAGGTGGCTGCGTCCGCGCCCTCGTCGGTGGACGTCGAGGTGGCGGGGCTCCCGATGGTCGCCGTCTCCGCGCAGGAGGCGATGGACGACGAGCGATTGCTCGGAGCGGTGCTCGGCATCGTCGCCGCCGGTCTGGCCCTGCTCGCCCTGCTGCCCGAGCGGCGGGTGGCGCTGGTCGCGATGCTGTCGGCGGCCCTCGCCTCCGGACTCGTCGCCCTGGGCGTCGCCGTGACCGGGACGGCGCTGACGCCGATGACCGCCGGGCTGGGGTCCCTGACCGCCGCCGTGGCGTGTGAGTTCACCGTTCTGCTCGCGCTGGCGCAACGCCGGGGAGACCGGATGCTCGCCCGCGCGGTCGACCTCGCCGCCGCCGCGTCGGCCACCGGCTACGCCGTGCTGGCCGTGTCCGACCTCGGGCTGATCCGCGGGTTCGGGGTGCTCCTCGCCGTGACCGTCGCGGTCGCGCTGGGTGCGTCTCGACTGCTCGTCTGGGCCCTCCTGCCCGCGGCGACCGCGGAGGACCGGGCGGTCGTCGTACACGAAGAGATGCCGAAGGTGCTGGAGAAGGTGTGATGAAGCAGAGGATCGTGATCGCGGTTGCCGTCGCGGCGGTCGTCGCCGCCGGCCTGTTCGCGTGGCGGCCGTGGGCCGACGAGGCCCCTGACGGGACCGCGTTCCGGGTCGGCGACGAGGTCGTCACCGTCGACGAGCTGGACGCCCGCAACGACTCGCTCCGGGCGCTCTACGGCATCCAGGAGCCACTCGACGCGAAGGAGCTCGACGCGTTCCGCCGCCAGGCCGCGAAGTCGATGGCCATCAGCATCGTGCTCGACCGGGCGGTCCGCGACGAGGGGGTCGAGGTGACCGATGCCGAGGTGGAGGAGGCGGTGACGGCGTTCGTGAAGGCGAGGTTCGAGGGCGACCGCGACCAGTTCCTCGACTCGCTCGGCAACGTCAACACCTCCGAGGACGCCGTCCGTGCGGAGGTACGACGCCAGCTGCAGCTGCGCAAGCTGCTCGACCGGGTGGCCGGCGACGTCGCGGTGGGCGATGCCGACGTGCGGGCCGCGTTCGCCCAGCGCAGGGCTTCGCTGGGCACCCCCGAGCGTCGCGTGGTGAGCAATGTCGTGGTGGGCACGGAGGCACAGGCGCAACGGGTCCGCAAGCAGCTCGACGCCGGCGTCGGCATCGCCGGCCTGGCGCGCACGGTCAGCATCGACGCCGCGACCCGCGACAAGGGCGGCCGGCTCGGCGCGGTGGCGCGGGCGGACCTGCTGCCCGAGGTCGCCGACGTCGTCTTCCGGACCGCAGCCGGCGAGGCCTACGGGCCGGTCCAGGGCAGCCAGGGCTGGAACGTCGGCATCGTGACCGGCGTCGAGCCCGCGACCGCCGCGACCTTCGCCGCCGTCCGCACGCAGCTGCGCACGACGCTGGAGTCGGAGGAGGTCCAGTCGGTCTGGAGCGACTGGCTCGCCGACAGGCTGCGCGAGGCGGACGTCCGCTACGAGCGCGACTACCGGCCCGACGACCCGTTCGACGTCAGCGCGTGGGAGCAGTCCGGCATCGAGGGGGCGTCGTGATCGGGCTCCTCGACGCGTTCACCTGCCTGGTCGTGGCCTGCTTCCTCTTCCCGCTGGGGGTGTGGGGGAGGGCGCAGGCCCACGACCTCGTCGTCGACGCGCTGCCGAGCGAGGAGCGCGAGCACCGCATCGCCGTGCTGCGCCGCGGCGCGCTGACCTGCCAGGTGGTGGCGGTGGTCTTCGGAGCCGGCGCGGTGCTCCTGCTGCTCGTCTGAGGACCGATCGAGCCTCAGACCGCCGGCGGCGTCACGCCGAGGTCGGCCAGCTGGGCGACGTACTTCTCGACGTTGCGGAGCTTGACCTCCTCGTAGCCACGCACGACGTCGGGCAGCGCGGCGATCTGCACCGCGCGGTCGTAGCCCGCGGTGTCGTCGGCCGCGAGGCCGCGGGCCAGGTCGGCGACCGTCGTGCGGTAGTGGTCGCGCAGTTCGCGCTCGACCTTGCGCACGTGGGCGCGGCCGAACGGGTCGGCGGCGGTGCCGCGCAGTCGCTTCATCCTCGCCAGCGCCCGCAGCGAGCCGTGCGACTTCGGGCCGAAGGCGATCTTCTTGTCGCGACCCATCGCCCGCAGCATCGGCGGGTGGAGCTGGAAGGAGATCGTGCCGCCCGGGAAGTCGCCGCCGGTCGCGGCGAGGAACGCCGGGTCCGTCAGCAGACGGGCGACCTCGTACTCGTCCTTGTAGGCGGTGAGCTTGAACAGGTTGCGGGCGACGGCCTCGGTGAACCGGGTGCCGGTGCCGGCGGCCTGCTCGGCGCGGGCGACCTCGGCCACGAGGGCGACGTAGGCGTCGGCGAGCTTCTCGTCCTGGTAGTCGACCAGGTCGGCGGCGCGCTGCTCGACGAGGCGGAGCACCTCGCCCTCGAGGCGGGCTGCGGCGACCGACGCCGGGACGTGGCGCTCGCGGACCGGCACCGGTCGCTCGTTGGCGGCGCGGAACGCGGCGGGGTCGGTCACGGCGACCCGGCCCCAGCGGAACGCGGCGACGTTGGCGGCGACGGCGGTGCCGTTGATGCCGATCGCCTCCTCGATGGCGGCGGCGGGCAGGCGCAGCGCGCCGGTCTGGTACGCCGCCCCCACGAGCAGGAAGTTCGCGGCCACGGTGTTGCCGAAGATCCGGTCCGCTGCCTCGAGGGCGTCGAAGTCGAACAGGTCGGCACTCACCGTGCGGACCCGGTCGAGGAGGCCGGCCTCGTCGGGGTGCTGCACGGTCAGGTCCTCGACCATCGCGCCCGTGGGCGTGCGGCTGGTGGAGACGACCGTGTGGGTCGCCGTGGCGTCGCCGAACTGCAGGTTGCGGTCCTCGGCCAGCGTGAGCAGGTCGAAGCCGAGGAAGCAGTCCGCCGACCCCGGCGTGAGCCGGTTGGCCGGCTCGAGGTCGCCCGCGGCGAAGCGGAGGTGGCCGACGACCGGCCCCGCCTTCTGGCTCAGGCCCGTCTGGTCGAGCGACTCGACGCCGTACCCGGCGCGCAGGGCGGCGGTGGCCAGCACCTGGTTGACGGTCACGATGCCGGTGCCGCCGATGCCGACCATGAAGACGTTCTGGGTCGTGGTGACCGGCTGCTCGGCGACGCTCGGGGCGACCTCGGGCGGGGTGGGGTAGCCCTTGCGCTTCTTGCCGCGGGTCTCGTGACGGTCGCTGCGCGACTTCCTCGACCACCGGGGGTTCGCCGGCGCCGTCTCGACGGTGACGAACGACGGGCAGTCGCCGTCGAGGCAGCTGTAGTCGGTGTTGCAGGAGGTCTGGTCGATGCGGGTCTTGCGGCCGTACTCGGTGTCGACCGGCTGCACGGAGAGGCAGTTGCTCTTCACGCCGCAGTCGCCGCAGCCCTCGCAGACGGCCTCGTTGATCACCACGCGCTTGGTGCGGGTCGGCAGCGATCCCCGCTTGCGCTGGCGGCGGGCGTCGGCGGCGCAGTGCTGGTCGTAGATCAGCACGGTCACGCCGGGGATGTCGCGCAGCATCCGCTGTGCCTCGTCGAGGCGGTCGCGGTGCCACAGCAGGGTGCCCGGCGCGAGGTCGCGCTTGTGGTGCCGGTCCGGCTCGTCGGCGCAGACGATGATCTTCTTGACGCCCTCGGTGTGCAGCTTGTGGGTGAGCGCCGGGACGCGCAGCGCGCCCTCGGCGTCCTGGGCGCCGGTCATCGCGACGACATCGTTGTAGAGCACCTTGTAGGTGATGTTGACGCCGGCCGCGATACAGGCCTGGACCGCCAGCTGGGCGGAGTGGAAGAAGGTGCCGTCGCCGACGTTCTGGAAGATGTGCGGCGCGTCGGTGAACCACGCCTGGCCGATCCACTGCGCGCCCTCGCCACCCATCTGGGTGACGCCGACGACCGCGCTCGTCGGCCGGTCGGAGATGGTGACCATCGCGTGGCAGCCGATGCCGCCGCCGCCCAGCGAGCCCTCCGGGAGGACGGTGGAGCGGTTGTGCGGGCAGCCCGAGCAGAAGTACGCCGACCGGCTGGCCGAGAGCAGGGGGAGCGGCTTGCGGCTGGGGGCCGGCGGCTTCATGGTGAGCCGGTCCTGCAGCGCGTGGCGCAGCGGCGCGATCAGGCGGCCGGAGGTGAGCTCGCCGTCGGCGGGGATCAGCGCCTGGCCGGCGGCGTCCTTCTTGCCGATGATCCGCGGCGCGTTCTCCGTGCCGTAGAGCAGGTCGCGGATCTGCATCTCCATGAAGGACGTCTTGTCCTCCACGACGACGATCTCCTCGAGGCCCTCGGCGAAGCGGCGCACGGACTCGGGCTCGACGGGCGACATCATCCCCATCCGCATGACCCGGAAGCCGGCCGCGACGAGGTCCTCGTCGGTGACGCCGAGGTCGGTGAGGGCCTGGCGCAGGGAGTCGTAGCAGCTGCCGGACGCGACCAGCCCGGTGCGGGCGGCGGGCGCGTCGACCTCGGTCACGCAGAGGCCGTTGCGGGCGGAGTACTCGTGGACGAGCGCCGTACGCGGTCCGACGAGCTCGGCCTCCGCGCCGACGATCATCGCCGGGCGCAGCACGATCGGGCTCTGCGTGTAGGCGTAGGGGTGGCCGTTCCAGTCGATCGTCGGCAGGACCGGGTCGACGTCGATGTCCGCGCCGTCGACGACCCAGGCGCCGTCGGCGACGTCGGCGACGATCTTGAGCGCGACCACGCAACCCGACGCGCGGGACATCTCGATCGCGTGCAGGCCGAGCGTGACGAGCTCGGTCGCGTTGCGGGGGAAGAGCACGGGGATGCCGAGAGCGGCCAGCGAGCGCTCGCTCACCGCGGGGACGGTCGAGGACTTCGACGCCGGGTCGTCGCCGACCAGCAGCACGGCGCCGCCGCGGCGGTTGACGCCGTACATGTTGGCGTGGCGCAGCGCGTCCGTGGCCCGGTCGACACCCGGGCCCTTGCCGTACCAGAAGCCCGTGACGCCGTCGTACCTCGACGTGTCGGTCGGCAGGTCGATCTGGCTGCCCCACACGGAGGTGGCGGCGAGCTCCTCGTTGAGGCCCGGAACGAAGCGGATGTCGTTCTCGTCGAGGACGTCCTTCATGCCGGCGAGCATCTTGTCCAGACCACCGAGCGGGCTGCCCTGGTAGCCGGACACGAAGGTGGCCGTCTTGAGGCCGCGGCGGCGGTCGAGAGCGCGGTGCTCGACCAGCAGCCGCGCGATCGCCTGGACGCCGGTGAGCAGCGTCGGCGGCGCGGCCACGCGGAACCGGTCGTCGAGGTCGTACGGCGTCGCCGGGAGGGCCGGTTCGGGGGCGCGATTCAACAGCTCGGTCACGCGCACGAGCATGCGCCTTCGGTGGGCCGGGTCACAACGGTCATCGTCGAGTTTGGCGATGATCCGCAACCCGGACGCTGTGGATGGCGCCCTATGCGCAACAGAACGTCTGTCGGGGTTACGATTCGTTGCGTGAGCGAACCAGCCGTCCTCGACGCCACCGACCGCGCCATCCTCGACCTCCTGCGCGAGAACGCGCGCCGCCCGCTGCGCGAGGTCGCCGACGCCGTCGGGCTCACCGTCGCACCGGTCCAGCGCCGGATCGCGCGGCTGGAGAAGCTCGGCGTGATCGAGCGCTACACCGTCCAGATCAACCACGGCCGGATCGCCACCGGCATCGAGGCGGTCACCGAGCTGAACTTCTCCAACGACCTCGACCTGGCGCAGATCATGGAGTTCGTCGCGGGCGTCCCCGAGGTCGAGGAGGTGCTCACGCTCGCCGGCGACCCGGACGCACTGGTGCGGATCCGGGTCAACGGCGTCGAGGACCTGCGGCGGGTGGTGAGCCAGCTGCGCTCGGGCGGGCGCATCTCCAGCACCAAGACGCTGGTCGTGCTGGAGCAGTGGACCCGGTCGGGGTGATCTGCCCGCGACCGCGCGCCCACGGGCAGGAGGGCGTAGTGTCGAAAGTCGGAGCCACCCAGGCTTCCTCTCAGAGAGAACCGCCATGAGCGACAAGTCGCCGCGCCAGAACATGTCCAAGAAGTCCGGGAAGTCCCTCAAGGAGAAGCGCGCAGCCAAGCGCGACAAGACCTCCGAGGAGACGTTCTCCGAGAAGCTCCATCCCGGCAAGAAGAAGTGACGCTCCTGGGGCTGGGGGTCATCGGCTCGTCGGCCAAGGAGAACGAGCACCGGCTGCCGCTCCACCCGGACCACCTGCCGCACCTCGACGCCGATCTCCGGCAGCGGATCACCCTCGAGCACGGCTACGGCGCGCGCTTCGGCGTCGACGACGCGGCCCTGCGCCCGTACGTCGCCGGGTTCGCCTCGCGTGAGCAGCTGGTCGCGGACTCGGACGTCGTCCTGCTGCCCAAGCCGCAGCTCGCGGACGTCACCGCGATGGGCCCCGGGCAGGTGCTGTGGGGCTGGCCGCACTGCGTCCAGGACCCCGACCTCACCCAGGCGGCGATCGACCGTGACCTGACGATGATCGCCTTCGAGGCGATGAACCACTGGACGCGCGACGGTGCCGTCGGGCTGCACGTGTTCCACAAGAACAACGAGCTGGCCGGCTACTGCTCGGTGCTGCACGCGCTCCAGCTCGCCGGACTCACCGGCGACTACGGTCGACGGCTCAGCGCTGTCGTGATCGGCTTCGGCGCCACCGCCCGCGGCGCCGTGACCGCCCTCAACGCCCACGGCGTGCACGAGGTCGCCGTGCTGACCAACCGCGGTGTCGCGGCGGTCGGCTCGCCGATCCACTCGGTGCGGATCCGGCAGTTCGAGCACGACCCGGACGGCGACCAGCCGAGCCACGTGATCACCGAGCGAGGACGCGAGCCGTTGCCGGCGTACCTCGCGGAGAACGACATCGTCGTCAACTGCACGCTGCAGGACACCGCGCACCCGCTGGTCTACCTGACCTCGGCGGACATGGCGGCCTTCCGGCCGGGAAGCCTCGTCGTCGACGTCTCCTGCGACCTGGGGATGGGTTTCGAGTTCGCCCGCCCGACCAGCTTCGACGCCCCGACCTTCGTCGTCGGTGACAACGTCCTCTACTACGGCGTCGACCACTCGCCGTCGTACCTGTGGAACTCGGCGACCTGGGAGAACAGCAACGCCCTGATCCCGTTCCTGCGCACGGTGCTCGAGGGCGGCCCGGCCTGGGACTCCGACGAGACGCTGAGCCGCGCGATCGAGATCCGCGACGGCCACGTGGTCAATCCGGCGATCCTGGCGTTCCAGGCCCGCGACGCCGCGCACCCGCACCGGAGGTTGTCGGTCGCGTAGCGACCGCCGTCAGGAGGTGCGCCGTCAGGATGGGGCGGGCAGTGGCAGGCGGGAGCGCAGCCAGGACACCGTGCCGGCAGCAACCCCTCGCGCCTTCGGGCGCTGCTCGAGTGGGGCGACGAGGAGGGCACAGCCGTCGGGCAGCAGCCACTTGATCTCGTGGTAGACGCGGGAGGTTGTCTCCGTCGTCTCGATCAGGAGGAGGCCCGGCGCGGCTTCGTGGATCTCGCGCCAGGGCCCCGGTGCGGTGCTGACGTCGACGGCCGCCGACGGGTCGCCGAGCCAGGCGATGCAGACGGGCATGGACGTGGGGTGCCCGGACACGGCCATCCCATCCCGCCTCGGACCTACACTCGCTGGTCATGACGCGTTCCGACCTGACCTTCCGCTCGGGCGATGGCACCTGCGCGGCCTGGCTCTACCGTCCGGTCGGGCACACGCCGGCCGGCTCCCGACCGGTCATCGTGATGGCCCACGGCCTCGGTGGGGTCAAGGAGATGCGTCTCGACGCCTTCGCGGAGCGGTTCGCGGCGGCCGGGTACGCCTGCCTGGTGTTCGACTACCGCCACTTCGGTGCCAGCTCGGGCGAGCCGCGCCAGCTGCTCGACATCCCCCGGCAGCTGGAGGACTGGCGGGCCGCGGTCGCGCACGCCCGCACGCTCGACGGCGTGGATCCCGACCGCGTGGTCGTCTGGGGCACGTCCTTCGGCGGCGGCCACGCGATCGTGACCGCGGCCGAGGACCACCGCATCGCCGCGGCCGTCGCGCAGTGTCCCTTCACCGACGGCCTCGCCTCCACACGGGCGATCCCGCCGGCCACCTCGGCCAAGCTGACCGCCCGCGCCCTCCGCGACCGCGCAGGGGCCCGTCTCGGCCGCCGCCCGGTCATGGTGCCCACCTACGGCCCGCCCGGGTCGACGGCCCTGATGACCGCTCCCGACAGCGCCGACGGTGTGCGCGCCCTCATCCCCGACGGCTTCGACGTGCGCTCCGACGTGGCGGCCCGCTTCGCCCTCGACATCGTGCGCCACTTCCCGGGCCGCCGTGCCAAGGACGTCACCTGCCCGATCCTCTTCGCCGTGTGCGAGGCCGACACCGTCGCCCCACCAGGACCGACGAAGAAGTACGCCGCACGCGCGCCCCGGGGCGAGCTCACCCTGCACCCGTCCGGACACTTCGACATCTACGTGGGTGAGGACTTCGAGCGCAACGTCGCCGACCAGTTGGGCTTCCTCGCGCGGCACGTGCCGGTGGAGTGACGCCGGCCCGGTGGTCGAGGAGGTCGCGCAGCGACTCCCGGTGGTCGAGGAGGTCGCGCAGCGACCGTCACGAGACCCCCCCGCTCCGGTGCACCTGCTCAAGTGCCAGGTCGTGGCCGGTACCGGTCTCAAACGGCAGTGACGAGGGGCGTGGGCGGGGGGCCGGGGCCGGCGGTCGGGTGCGGCCCGCCTGGTGGTCGAGGAGGTCGCGCAGCGACCGTCACGAGACCCCCGGCTCCGGTGCACCTGCTCAGGTGTCAGGTCGTGGCCGGTACCGGTTTCAAGCAGCAGCGACGAGG
>DATLIG010000272.1:0-8444 GCA_035539555.1 Nocardioides sp.
GCCCGACGGCGACGGCTGGAAGGGCACCCTCTCGACGCCCGAGTCGCTCGCGGGCCTGACCGCGTTCCAGGACCTGTACGACGCCGCGTCGGCGGGCGCGCCCGACGCCAACGAGGCCGACCCGGTCACCCCGTTCTGCGCGGGCAAGATCGGCATGATGTCCCGCCCGGGCTGGGTCTACGGGATGCTCACCGACCCGAAGAGCGGCTGCCCGAAGCTCGCGAAGAACGTCGGTGTCTTCGCGCTGCCCGGCTCCGACGGTGGACCCGCGCCGGTGCTGCTCGGTGGGTCCGACATCGCCATCTCGGCGAAGTCGCCCAACCAGGACCTGTCGCGCAAGGTGCTCGAGCTGATGCTGAGCGAGGACTACCAGACGATCCTCGCCGAGGCCGGCCTCACGCCGGCGAAGGAGTCGCTGGCGAGCAAGCTCGGAGACGACGAGTTCGCCCAGGCCACCGTCGAGGCGGCGTCCAACGCGAAGCTCACCCCGGCCGCGGCCGCGTGGGCGACCGTCGAGGGCAAGTTCGTGCTCGAGGACCTCTACAGCGAGATCGCTCAGGGCGGCGACGTGGCGAAGCTCGCGGCCGAGGCCGACGAGACCATCACCGCAGAACTCAACTAGTGGAATTGGCCGAGCGTGTCTCCGGCGCAGATGCGGGCAGCAAGCTGCCGTCGACGCCTCCCGACACGCTGCCGGGCCCAGCTGAGCTGACCCGCGGGTCACACTGAGCACGGCGCTCGGTCGGTCCTGGACCGGCCGGGCGTCGTACCGGAGAAGAGGAGAAGACGTGGCACGCGGTTCCGCACGCCGCTCGTCGCTGCCCCTGGGGCTGGTGCTCCCGGCGAGCCTGGCCCTCGGGCTGGCCCTGGGCTACCCGCTGGTGCGGCAGGTGGTCCTGTCGCTGCAGGAGTTCGGCCTCGCCCAGCAGTTCGGGCAGGCGCCCGAGTGGATCGGGCTGGGCAACTACCGCGAGCTGCTCGGCAACGGCGAGCTGTGGCCGGTCGTGCTCCGCACGGTCGCCTTCTGCTTCGTCAACGCGGGCCTCACCTTTGCGATCGGCCTCGGCCTGGCGCTGCTGATGACCCGGATGAGCAAGGTGACCCGGGTCCTCACCCAGTGCGGGCTCCTGCTCGCCTGGGCGATGCCGGTCGTTGCGGCGATGACGGTGTGGCAGTTCCTCTTCGACACCGAGTACGGCGTCGTGAACTGGCTCCTCACCGCGCTGGGCGGCGACTTCGACGGCCACAGCTGGCTGCTCGACCCGTGGTCCTTCTTCTTCGTCGCCACCTTGGTGGTGGTCTGGATGAGCGTCCCGTTCGTCGCCTTCACCCTGTACGCCGCCCTCACCCAGGTTCCCGAGGACGTCGTCGAGGCCGCCCAGATCGACGGCGCCGGTGCCCGGCAGCGGTTCGTGCACGTGGTGCTGCCCTCGATCCGGCCGGTGCTGCTGGTCGTCGTACTCCTGCAGGTCATCTGGGACCTGCGCGTCTTCACCCAGATCTACACGCTCCAGAAGGCCGGCGGGGTCAGCAAGGACACCAACCTGCTCGGCACCTACGTCTACACGCTCGGCATCAAGGGCGGGGACTTCGGGATGGCCGCGGCCGCAGCGATGTTCATGCTGCTGCTGACCGTCGTGCTGACCGCCCCCTACGTCCGGATGATGCTGCGCCAGGAAAGGGAGGCCTAGGCCGATGGCACGCCGCACCTCGTTGCCCGTCCGCGTCGGCGCGGACCTGGTCGGGATCCTCGTCTTCCTCGCCTGCGTCTTCCCGGTCTACTGGATGGTCAGCCGCTCGTTCCTGCCGCGCAACCGGATCAAGGGCGAGGACCCGGTCTTCGTCCCGACCGGCGGCACGCTCGACAACTACCGCCGGGTCTTCTCCGACGGCTCGTTCACGGACGCGCTGGTCACCAGCCTCACCGTGACGCTGCTGACCGTCGCCGTGGCCTTGCTCTTCGCGTTCCTGGCGGCGGTGGCCGTGAGCCGCTTCCGGTTCCGCGGGCGTCGTACCTTCATCCTCACGCTGCTCGTGATCCAGATGATCCCGGCGGAGGCGCTGTTCATCAGTCAGTACAAGATGCTCGACGGGATGGGTCTGCTCAACTCCGTCATCGGCCTCACGATCGTGTACGTCGCCAGCGTGCTCCCCTTCACCGTGTGGACCCTGCGGGGTTTCGTCGACGGGGTGCCGCGCGAGCTCGAGGAGGCCGCGATGATGGACGGCTGCTCGCGGACGCAGGCGTTCTTCAAGGTCACCCTGCCGCTGCTCGCGCCCGGCCTGGTGGCGACCGGCGTCTTCGGCTTCATCCAGGCGTGGAACGAGTTCACGCTCGCGGTTGTCGTGATGACCGACCAGTCCAAGGAGACCCTGCCGGTGTGGCTGGTCGCGTTCACCGACTCGCGCAGCCGAGGTGTCGACTGGGGCGCGATCATGGCGTCCTCGACGCTGATCACGATCCCCGTCATCATCTTCTTCCTCGTCGTGCAGCGCCGGATGGTCTCGGGCATCACCGCGGGCGCGGTGAAGGGATGAGCGCCGCCGAGGTCGCCGTCGCGGAGCTGGCCCTGCGCGTCCAGCTGGGCTCCTTCGCGGGACCTTCGCTGCCCGCCGACTGGGCTCGGCTCCTCGAGGAGGGGCTCGGCGGGGTGTGCCTGTTCGGGTCGAACCTGACCGGCTCCCTGGCCGACGCCGCTGCGTTGGTCACCGCGGTGCGCGCCGCCCGCCCCGAGGCGCTGGTCGCGACCGACGAGGAGGGTGGTGACGTCACCCGCCTGCACAGCCGGGACGCGAGCCCGGTGCCCGGTCCGGCGGTGCTGGGCGCGGTCGACGACCCGGTGCTGACCCGCACGGTCGGGGCGGCCGTCGGGGCGGAGCTGGCGTCGGTCGGCATCGACCTCGACCTGGGCCCCGTCGCCGACGTCAACAGCAACCCCGACAACCCGGTGATCGGCACCCGCAGCTTCGGGGCGACGCCGTCGCTGGTCGCACGCCACGTCGCGGCATGGGTGGCGGGCCTGCAGTCGGCCGGCGTGGCGGCCTGCGTGAAGCACTTCCCCGGCCACGGCGACACCGCCCAGGACAGCCACCTCACGCTGCCCGTCGTCGACGCCCCGCTGGCGACGCTGCGCGAGCGCGAGCTGGTGCCCTTCGCGGCGGCCGTCGAGGCCGGCGCGGCCGCGGTGATGACGTCCCACCTCGTCGTCCCGGCCCTCGATGCCGAGCTGCCGGCGACGCTGAGCACACCCGTGCTGGGGCTGCTCCGCGACGAGCTCGGGTACGACGGCGCCATCGTCAGCGACGCCCTCGACATGGCCGGTGCCTCCGGCGGTCGCTCGATCCCCGAGGCGGCCGTCGACGCGCTGGCCGCCGGGGTCGACCTCGTCTGCACCGGCCCCGACAAGTCGGCCGGGCTGGTGCGGGACGTCCAGGCCGCGATCGTGGCCGCCGTCGTGTCCGGGCGGCTGCCCCTGGAGCGCCTCGTGGACGCCGCGGACCGGGTCGCCGCGATCGCGCGAAGTGTCCCTCCTGCACCGCCGAAGTGGCAGGGATGCACCGCCGAGGTGCCAGCGGCGACGGCCGCCGCGCGGTCTGCCTGCATCATCGAGGGACCGCTGCCCGACCTCACCGGCGCGAGCGTCGTGAGCATCGCGACCGAGGCGAACATCGCGGTCGGGGAGGGGCGGTGGGGCGTGGACGCCGATCTCGTCGTGAGCGAGGGCGACGCGCTGCCGAAGGGTCCGGTCGTCGTACAGGTGAGGGACGGGCACCGGCGGCCCGGGGTGGCCGCGATGCTCGCGGCCGCGACCGGTCCGGTGCTCGTCGTCGAGTGGGGCTGGCCCGGCCCGCGCACCGGCTGGGAGGACGCCCCGCACGCCCGGGTGTGCACGCGGGGCAACGGACGACCGTCGATCGCGGCGGTCGAGGAGATCATGGGAGAGGCAGGTTGGCAGCGGTGACCGGGTTGCTCGTGGGGCTGGACATCGGCGCCACCAAGATCCTCGGGGTCGTCGCGCGGGCGGACGGCGAGGTGCTGGCCCAGGTGCGGACCGGCAGTCCTGCCGGCGGCACCGGCGTGGTGGCCGCTGCTGCCGAGGTGGTCGCCCGGCTCCGGTCGGCGTCGGGCCACCCGCTCGACGGCGTCGTCGGGGTCGGCATCCCCGGCCTGGTCGACACCGCCCGCGGCACCGTCACGCACGCGGTCAACCTGGGCGTCGACGACGGCTTCGCGTTCAGCGACCGGCTCGGTGAGGCGACCGGGATGCGGGTCGTGCTCGACAACGACGCCAACGCCGCGGCGCTCGGCGTCGCGACCCTGATCGGCCAGCACGACCTCGCCTACCTCAGCATCGGCACCGGCCTCGCCGTCGCGACCGTCCTCGACGGCGTGCTCCGGCGCGGGTCCCGCAACGCGGCCGGCGAGATCGGGCACATCCCGGTCGATCCCGCCGGCATCGCCTGCGAGTGCGGCCAGGTCGGCTGCCTCGAGACCGTCGCGTCCGGGTCCGCGCTGGCCGCGCTGTGGCCGTCGCCGGACCGGCCTCCGGCGCAGGCGCTGTTCGACGCCGCGGCCGGTGGCGATCCGACGGCGGAGACGGTACGGGATCGGTTCGCGGCACACGTGGCCGACGCGGTCCGGCTCGTCGCGCTCACCGTCGACCCGGAGGTCGTCGTCCTCGGGGGCGGGGTCGCGCACGTCGGCGAGCGGCTGCGGGTCGCTGTCGCGCACGCGCTGGCCGAGCAGGCGACCGGATCGGCCTTCCTCGCCTCCCTCGACCTCGCCGGCCGGGTCCGGCTGGCGCCGCAGGACGTCCCCGTCGCCGCGCTCGGCGCGGCGCTGCTGGGGAGCCGGGATGGCTGACCTGCACGTGCGGGGAGGCTCGGTCGACGTCGCCGTCGTGGGCGGAGCGGTCGCCGCCTCTCCCGCCCCCGGCTCACCCGTGTACGACGCCAGCGGGCTCCACGTGCTGCCCGGGTTCCTCGACCTGCAGGTCAACGGGGTGGCCGGCATCGACCTGACCCTCGAGCCGGAGCGGCTCTGGGAGGTGGCGGCGGCGCTGCCGGGGTTCGGCGTGACGGCCTTCCTCCCGACCGTGATCACCTCCTCGCCGGAGGCGCGGTCGCGGGCGCTGGCCGTGCTGGCCGGCGGACCGCCGGCCGGCTGGGCCGGCGCCGAGCCGTTGGGGCTGCACCTCGAGGGTCCGATGATCGCGACCGCCCGCAAGGGGGCCCATCCCGAGGCCTGGCTGCGGGAGCCGTCGCTGGAGCTGGTCGAGGGCTGGTCGCGGGAGGCGGGCGTGGCGATGGTGACCCTCGCCCCCGAGCTGCCCGGCGCGCTCGACGTGGTCGACGCGCTCGTGGCGCGGGGCGTGATCGTGGCGGTCGGCCACACCGAGGCGTCCGCTGCCGAGGTGCGGGCCGCGGTCGACCGGGGCGCCCGCGTGGTCACCCACCTCGGCAACGCGATGCCGGCGCTCGGCGGGCGGACGCCCGGTCCGGTGGGGGTCTCGCTCTCCGACCTGCGCCTGACGGCCGGCGTGATCGCCGACGGCCACCACCTCGACCCCGCCACCCTGGCCGCCTACTGGCGCGCGCTCGGGACCGACCGGTACCTCGCCGTCACCGACTGCACCGCCGCCCTCGGGATGCCCGACGGTCCGGCGCGGCTCGGCGACCAGACCGTCGTCGTGTCCGAGGGAACGGTCCGGCTCGAGGACGGCACCCTCGCCGGCTCGGCCGCCGACCTCACGCAGTGCCTCCGGGTGCTCCGGGCGGCCACCGGCTGCACGTCGGCCGACGCCGTCGCCGGTTGCACGACCGTGGCCGCGGGCGTCCTCGGTGACCTGTCCCGTGGACACCTGGGCGTCGGTGCCCGCGGCGACCTGACCCTCGTCGACGACGACCTGACCGTGGTGGCCACGGTCGTCGGCGGCCGGCTGCTGCACGGAGGTGACTGATGGAGGTCGTCCCGCTCTCCGTCGCCGCGGAGGTCGCATCCCTCGCGGCCGACGTGATCGAGGCCGTGGTCCGTACCCGGACCGACCCGGTGCTCGGGCTGGCGACGGGCTCGACCCCGCTGCCGACCTACCGGGAGCTGGTGCGCCGGCACGTCGACGGGTCCGGGCCGTCGTACGACCGGGTGCGGTGCTTCAACCTCGACGAGTACGTCGGCCTCCCGCCCGGCCACCCCGAGTCCTACCGCGCCACGATCGCCCGCGAGCTCACCGACGCCCTCGGCATCGCGCCCGACCGCGTCCACGGCCCCGACCCGACGCCGGAGGGACTTCCGACGGCGGGGGAGCGGTACGAGGCCGCGCTGGCCGCCGCCGGCGGCGTCGACGTCCAGGTCCTCGGCATCGGGACCGACGGCCACCTCGCGTTCAACGAGCCGGGCTCCTCGCTCGGCTCGTCGACCCGGCTCAAGACCCTCACCGAGGAGACCCGCCGCGACAACGCCCGCTTCTTCGGCTCGATCGACGAGGTGCCCCGGCACGTGCTCACCCAGGGGCTCGGCACGATCCTGCGCGCCCGGCACCTGCTGCTCCTCGCCACCGGTGCCGCCAAGGCGGAGGCGCTGGCCGCGGCCGTCGAAGGCCCGCTCACCGCGTCCTGCCCCGCTTCCGTGCTACAGCTGCACCCGCACGTGACGGTGCTCTGCGACGCACCTGCTGCGTCGGGGTTGGCCCGGCGCGACCACTACCGCGAGGTGTACGACGCCAAGCCGGCCTGGCAGGGCCTGTAGACCGCTCAGTCCGCCAGGTCGACGACCACCGGCGCGTGGTCGGACGGGGCGCCGGCGTACACCGTCGGGTCCCGCTCCTCGCGGTCGATGAAGGCCCCCGTGACGCGGGCGGCGAGCGAGGACGAGCCGAGGACGAAGTCGATCTTCAGCCCGCGGTCGCGCTCGAAGCGCTGCCGGTAGTAGTCCCAGTAGGTGTAGCCCGGCGCGTGGGCGCGGGTGACCTCGGACCAGCCGCCGTCCAGGAACGCCTGGAAGGCGGCGCGCTCGGCGGGCGTGACGTGGGTGGAGTTCTTGAACTGGGCCACGTCGAAGACGTCGTCGTCGGTGGGGCAGATGTTCCAGTCGCCGACCAGCGCGGTCGGCACGTCCAGCCAGGCATCGGCGGCGGAGCGCAGGCGGGCCAGCCAGTCGAGCTTGTAGACGTAGTGCGGGTCGTCGGGCTTGCGGCCGTTGGGGACGTACAGGCTCCAGACCCGTACGCCGCCACACGTCGCGGCGAGCGCACGCGCCTCGACCTCCAGCGTCTCGCCGAAGCCGGGCTGCTCGGGGAAGCCGACCGTGACGTCGTCCAGGCCGACCCGGCTGATCAGGGCGACGCCGTTCCACTGGTTCAGGCCGTGGGCGGCGATCTCGTAGCCGCGGGCCTGCAGGCCCATCAGCGGCAGCTGCTCCTCGCGGGCCTTGGTCTCCTGGAGGGCCAGCACGTCGACGTCGTGCCGGTCGAGGAAGGCTTCGACGCGGTCGATCCGCGTGCGCAGGGAGTTGACGTTCCAGGTGGCCAGTCGCACCCGGCAACCCTAATCTGCAAGGAGTTGAACCGAGCAGGCGGTTGCGTCGTATCCCCGGCAGGGAGGTGCGCATGGACGACGACCCGGCCACGGCGATGCAGGTGCTCTACGACGACCACGCGTCGGCGCTGTGGGGCTTCTGCCTGCACCTCACCGGCAACGACCGGTCCCGGGCGGAGGACGTCGCGCAGGAGACGATGCTCCGTGCGTGGCGCAATGCCGCGGTCCTCACCGAGGCGCGCGGCTCGGTGCGCTCGTGGCTGTTCACGGTCGCGCGCAACATCGTGATCGACGAGTGGCGCTCGCGGCGCGGGCTCCGCGAGTTCGCGACCGCGGACCCACCGCTGAGCGAGGTGGGCGACGACCGGACCGACGAGCTGCTGCTGTCCTGGGTCGTGGCCGACGCGCTGCGCCAGCTGTCGCCGGAGCACCGTGCGGTGCTCGTCGAGTGCTACTACCGGGGTCGGTCGGTGGCCGAGGCCGCCCGCCGCCTCGGCATCCCGGAAGGAACCGTGAAGTCCCGCACCCACTATGCGCTGCGCGCGCTGCGACTGATCCTCGAGGAGACGGGGGTCGCGTCATGAGCTGTCCGTACGCCCATCTCGACGGGGTCTACGTCCTCGGGGCGATGGCCGCGGGCGAGCGCGCCGACTACGAGCGCCACCTGTCCGGCTGCGAGGAGTGCTCGCGCGCGCTGCGCGACCTCGCCGGCATCCCGGGCCTGCTGGGCCGGGTGGAGACCGACGTCGTCGAGCAGCTCGGCCCGGCCGAGCCGGTGCCCCCGACGCTGCTGCCGTCGATGGTGGCCGAGGCCCGCCGTTCGCGCGGCCGGCGCCGTTTCCTCAGGGCCGCCGTGGGTTCCGCCGCCGCGGTCCTGCTCGCGTTCGTCGCCCTCGGGATCGGTACGACGA
>DATLIG010000273.1:0-1634 GCA_035539555.1 Nocardioides sp.
ACGGGCACGAGGATCGCGGCGGTCAGGACGCCGCCGGTCACGAGGGCGACCCCGCTCAGGAACTTCGTCCGGGTGACGTAGGCCGGGTCGTCGTGGGGATCCGGCTCGGGCGCCGCATCGCTCGCGACCGGCCCGGTGTACCGTCCTCCGTTGCCGTCCCCCTGGCCGTCAGCCAAACCCAGACCCCTTCGGCGGTCGTCCTCCGGCCGGATCGTCCGGCGCCCGGGATTCAACCCGACGGGAGGGCGCTTTTCAACGAGACCGGCGGGGGCCGGACGTCCCTTTCTGGAGGCCGTACTCAGCCCACCTGCGGTCGACCAGCGCGCGCACCTCGTCGCTCATGACGATGGGGTCCGGCCAGGGCCGCACCACGCCCTCGCCGGGCCACTTGCGCGTCGCGTCGAAGCCCACCTTGGCGCCGTAGGCGAAGTAGGGGGCGGCGTGGTCGAGGGCGTCGACCGGCCCCTCGACGACCAGCATGTCGCGGCCGGCGTCGACGTTCGAGAAGGCCTGGAACGCTACGGCCGAGAGGTCCTGGACGTCCACGTCGTGGTCCACCACCACCACGCAGCGGCTCAGCGACAGCAGCCCGAGCCCCCAGATCGCGCTCATCAGCTTCTTCGCGTGGCCCGGGTAGCGCTTGCGCACCGAGACGATCGCGCAGTTGTGGAAGACCCCCTCCAGCGGCAGGTTCATGTCCACGAGGTCGGGCAGGGTCATGCGGATCACCGGCAGGAAGAGGCGCTCGGTGGCCTTGCCGAGCTGGAAGTCCTCCATTGGCGGCGGGCCGACGATCGTGGTCGCGTAGATCGCGTCGTGGCGCATCGACATGCCGGTGAGGTGGAAGGTCGGGTAGTCGTCGACCGGCGTGTAGAAGCCCGTGTGGTCGCCGAAGGGGCCCTCGGGGCGCAGGTCGGTGGCGTCGACGTAGCCCTCCAGCACCACCTCCGACTCGGCCGGCACCTCGAGGTCGACCGTCCGGCAGGGCACCATCTCCACGCTGCGGCCGCGCAGGAAGCCGGCGAAGATCATCTCGTCGATGCCGGGCGGCAGTGGCGCCGAGGCCGAGTAGGTCGTGGCCGGGTGGGTGCCGATCGCAACCGCGACCGGCACCCGCCCCCTGGAGTCGCGCAGGTGGGCCGCGCCGTCCTTGTGGATCTGCCAGTGCATCATCGCCGTGCGCCGGTCGAGCTTCTGGATGCGGTACATGCCGCAGTTGCGCGCGCCGGTGACCGGGTCGCGGCTGAAGACGAGCGGCAGCGTGATGAAGGGGCCGCCGTCGTCCGGCCAGCAGGTGAGGATCGGCAGGCGGTCGAGGTCCGGCTCGTCGAGCCAGACCTCCTGGCACGGGCCCTCGCGGACCGGCTTCGACGAGAACGAGGCCAGCTCGCGCAGCCGGCCCAGCGCGCGCACCTTGGCCACCACGCCTTGGGGCGGCTGCAGGTCCATCAGCGACTCGATGCGCTCCCCGAGCGCGTCCAGCGACTCGGTGCCCAGGGCCGCGCACATCCGCGCCTCGGTGCCGAACTGGTTGATCAGCACCGGCAGGTCGGACCCGGCGACGTCGGTGAACAGCAGCGCCGGGCCGTCGGCCTTGACCATCCGGTCGGCGATCTCGGTGACCTCGAGGCGCG
>DATLIG010000274.1:0-21304 GCA_035539555.1 Nocardioides sp.
GTACCGACTGGAACCGGGTCAAGGGCTCCGGTCCCTCGTAGCCTGGCTGCCGTGGAGCCGTCGTGCGCCCAGGTCGTGCTGTCGTCGCGGACCGGACGGATCGTCCTGGCCGCGGCGACGCTCGGCTCCGCCATGGCGCTGCTCGACAGCACCGTCGTCAACGTCGCGCTGCGCCGCATCGGCGAGGACCTCGACGCCAGCCTCGGCGACCTGCAGTGGGTGGCCAACGGATACCTGCTCACCCTCGCGGCGCTGACCCTCCTGGGCGGCTCGCTCGGCGACCGCTACGGCCGGCGCCGGATCTTCGTGCTCGGCGTCATCGGCTTCGCCGCCACCTCTGCTGCGTGCGGCCTCGCGCCCACCGCGCCGTTCCTCGTCGTCGCCCGGATCGCGCAGGGCGTGGCCGCCGCACTGCTGACGCCCGGCAGCCTCGCGATGATCCAGGGCTCCTTCGCGCCCGCCGACCGGGCCCGGGCGATCGGGACCTGGTCCGGCTTCGGGAGCATGGCCGCCGCCGTCGGGCCGTTCGTCGGCGGTTGGCTGGTCGAGGCCGCGAGCTGGCGTTGGGTCTTCCTGATCAACCTGCCGGTCGCGGCACTGGCCCTGCTGGCGGCCCGCGCGGTGCCGGAGACGCGCGACCCGGAGGCCGTCCCCGGCTTCGACACCCTGGGCGCGGTGCTCGGCGCGCTGGGTCTCGGTGGCGTCACCTACGCGTTGATCCAGTGGACGACCACACCTCCGACGGCGGCGCTGGCACTCGTCCTGGGTCTCGTCGCCGGCATCGCCTTCGTGATCGCCGAACGGCGCAGCCCGCACCCGATGCTGCTGCTCTCGCTGTTCGGGTCGCGGCAGTTCTCCGCTGCCAACGCGATGACCCTGTTGACCTACGCGGCGCTCGGCGGCGTTCTCTTCTTCCTCGTCCTGCAGCTCCAGACCGTCGCCGGGTACGGCGCCCTCCGCGCCGGCCTCGCGACGCTTCCCATCACCGTGGCGATGGTCCTGCTGGCCGGGCGTGGAGGAGCGCTCGCCGCGCGGATCGGTCCCCGCCTGCCGATGACGGTCGGTCCGGCGCTCTGCGGAGCGGGGACCTTCGTGCTCGCTCGGGTCGACGCCGACGTGGACTACTGGCTCGACGTCGCCGTCCCGCTGTCCGTCTTCGGACTCGGCCTCGCCACGCTCGTGGCTCCCCTGACCGCCGCGGTGCTCGCCGCGGCGCCCGACCACCATGCTGGTGTCGCCTCGGGCGTCAACAACGCCGTCGCCCGAGCCGGATCGCTTCTGGCGGTCGCCGCGCTGCCGCTGCTCGTCGGGCTGTCCGGAGAGGACTACCAGGTGCCGGACGCGTTCACGGACGGCTACCGCGCCGCGATGCTGTGGTGCGCCGGCCTGCTCGTGGTCAGTGGCATCTTCTCGTGGCTGACGATCCGCAACCCGGATCGACCGGCACCGGGCACTTCGTCGTAGGGCCGACTCAGTCCTCGAAGAGCCCGCGGATGTCCTCGGCGCCGATCGACGTGCTCATCGCGCCGTCGCCGTCGATCACCTGGGCGAAGAGCTCGGCCTTGCGGGCCTTGAGCTCCATGACCTTCTCCTCGACGGTGTCGCTGGCCACCAGCCGGTACACGTGGACGTGCTTCGTCTGGCCGATCCGGTGTGCGCGGTCGACGGCCTGCGCCTCGGCGGCGGGGTTCCACCACGGGTCGAGCACGAAGACGTAGTCAGCCTCGGTGAGGGTCAGGCCGACGCCGCCGGCCTTGAGAGAGATCAGGAAGACGGGCGCCGAACCGGAGCGGAAGTCATCGATCACGGCGCTGCGGTCGCGGGTCGCGCCGTCGAGATAGGTCGTCGCGATCCCGGACTCCTCGAGCCGGGCGCGGACCCGACGCAGGAAGGAGGTGAACTGGCTGAAGACGAGGGCGCGGTGGCCCTCGGCGGTGATCTCGAGCAGGTGCTCGACGAGGACGTCGAGCTTGGCCGAGCCGACGCGCTCGTGCTCGTCGTCGACCAGCGCCGGGTCGAGGGCGAGCTGGCGCAGTGTCGTGAGCGCGCTGAAGATGGCGACCCGGTTGCGGTCGAAGTCCTCGACGAGGCCGAGGATGCGCTGGCGCTCCTTCGCGAGATGGGTGTCGTAGATCTTGCGGTGGCGCGGCGTGAGCTCGACCGGCAGCACCTGCTCCTGCTTGGGGGGCAGGTCGTCGGCGACCAGCTCCTTGGTGCGCCGCAGGAGGAAGGGCTTCACCCGCGCCCGGAACCGGTCGAGCACGACCTTGTCGGCGTCGCGCTCGATGGGACGCACCACCTTGTCGGCGAACCGGCGCGGCCACGGGTAGAGGCCGGGCACGGTGATCGACAGCAGCGACCACAGCTCCATCAGCCGGTTCTCGAACGGCGTGCCGGTGACGGCCAGCCGGAACGGCGCATCGAGCGTGCGGACGGCCGTGTAGGTCTTGCTCTGGTGGTTCTTGACCTGCTGCGCCTCGTCGAGCACGAGGCCCGCCCACGCGATGGCGGCGTACTCCTCCTGTGCGAGGCGGAGCAAGGTGTAGGTCGTGACCACGACGTCGGCGCCGGCGGCGAGCTCGGCGATGTCATCGGTACGACGGCTGGCGACCCGCACCTCCAGGCCGGGCGCATGGCGGGTGGACTCGTCGGCCCAGGCGGTCACGACGCTGGTGGGCGCCACCACGAGGAACGGTCCCTCGTCGGGCCGCTCGGCCCGGGCATGCGCGATCAGGGCGAGCACCTGGAGGGTCTTGCCCAGACCCATGTCGTCGGCGAGGATCCCGCCGAGACCGTGCTGCCAGAGGAAGGCCAGCCACCAGAAGCCCTCTCGCTGGTAGCTGCGCAGCTCGGTGGCCAGACCACGAGGCTCGGGCCGCGGGATGTCGGTGAGGTCGCGCAGCGCCTCGGCGCGGCGGACCCACTCGGCCACCTGGGCGTCGACCAGACCGGTCTCGGCGAGCTGTGCCCAGAGCCCGAGGTCCTGGCGGCCGACGGCGATCCGCTCGCCGTCGTGGTCGTGCAGCTCGGCCGCGGCGGCGACGACCTCGCGGAGCCGGTCGAACTCCGGCCGGTCGGTCGTGACGTACATGCCGCTCGGCAGGACCAGGAACTCGAGGCCCAGCGTGAGCGCCGCGAGCACGTCGGGCAGCGGGATCGCCTCGCCGGAGACGCGCACGCTCACGGCGAGGTCGAACCAGTCGGTGACCGGCTTGTCCTGGTCGGGCTCGACGAGGTCGAAGCTGATCTCCGGGGCGGCGTCGACCTCGCGGAAGTCGGGCCGCTCCTCCTCGACCACGCGGACGCGGGGGAGCGTGCGCAGGTGGGGGAGCTCGTGGATGGCCAGCGCGAGCGCCTCGCCGTCGGTCGCGGTCGTCGTGCCGAGCAGCGCGGGTGCGACCTGCGCGACGATCTCCCGCTCCGCGGCCCGGTCGCGCACCCCGCCGAGCGGGTCGCGGCTGCCGACCGCGCAGGAGCGGCTCCCGTCGTCGCCGTACTCCCACGTCCAGGCCAGCGCCGCCTTCGTCGCCGTGTGCCAGGTGACGGTCAGGACGAGCGTCGGTGTCAGGGGCTCGGGCAGCTCGATCGCGGTGGTCTCGGTGCGCACGGTGAGGTGGCGCATCAGCACGGGCAGCTCGGCGCGCAGCTCGTCGGCCTCGGCCGGCGGGACGGTGAGCCCGGGGCCGTCGACGAGGTGGCGCACGGACAGCGGCATGGGGGAGGAGAGGCCCGCGACGAGCAGGTGCCCGTCGGCGTCGAGGAGGCCGACGGCGGTTGCCGGGTTGCCGATCGGGATCACGTCGTCGCCCCGCCACGAGTGGTCGCCGACCGTTACCGCCGCGTGCACGGCGGTGCCACCGGTCGCGCTGTCCGACAGGAGTACGACGACCTCCGCGTCGTCGTCCGCGATCGTCACCCCCGCCGTCCCGGCCCCGCCGAGCAGGGCGACGCCGGCGTCGCGGGCGGTGCGGAGCGCGCGCACCACCTGCCCGCCGAACTCGTCGAGGGAGGGCGCGACGCCCGCGTAGTAGTAGGACCGGTGGCCCATCCAGAGCTGGTGCAGTGCCGCGACGGCGTCGGCCTGCTCCCGCGGGAATCCGCCGGTCACGTCGGAAGCCGCCACGTCCGACCAGTCCGCACCCGTCTTCACCCACGGCTTGTTGCGCCCGCGGCGCAGCGGCCGCACGTGGAGGGTCCGGCCGACGCCCTGGTAGCCGCGCCGCGGCTCCTGGAGCGTGATCTCGAGCGCGAGCGGGACCTCGTCGACGGGCTCGCGGTGCTGCCGGTCGAGCTCGGTCACGACCCGTTCCAGGGTGCGGCGCCAGGTCGACGTCGCGGCCGGCGCGGCAGGCTGTGCGAAGCTCTGGCGCAGGGTCAGCGCGAGCGCCGCGCCGTGCTTGCAGACCGACCGGACCGGGCAGGTGCAGACGGTGAACAGCCAGCCCGCGTAGTCGGCGGTGGGTGCCTCCACGTGCAGCTGCACCTGGTAGGGCTCGATCCGGCTGCCCATCACCTCGGCGGTCGCCGTGACCGACGCCGCCGACAGCATGCCGATCTCGGGGCGGCGCACGGCGCCCCGCTCGACGACCTCACGGGCGCGCGCCAGCGTCCCGGGGTCGAAGTGACGCTCCAGGAAGGCGTCGGTGAGCTGGGCGAGGACGTTCACGATCGTCCCAGAATGTCACGGAGGACCGACGTCGCCCGCATCCATCCACAGCCCCCGTCAGCGGCCTGTGCGCCGCCGCTTCCCACTGCCCTCGGGGAACGGCCAGGCGACCGTGACCGAGTGGCCGACCGGCAGCGCGGCCCAGCGCGCCGCGAAGTCGTCGTACCGGGTGAAGAGGCGGTCCAGGAGGTCGCCGTCGATGCCACTGGACTCCACCGGGCCCGGCCACGCGGGGTCGGCCGACCTGCGGCCGCGCGCGACCTCCCACAGCGCGACGCTCAGCGAGGCGAGCCGCTCGGACCGGCCCATGTCCGCCGACTCCTCGGGAGTGGGGGAGCGGCGGTTCCTGAGCGACCTCCTCCGCGCGTCCGGGTCGACCGGCCAGAACATCCCGTCGTCGCCGTCGGCCGCGGCGAGCCGCCCGTAGACGGCACCGCGGAGGCCGTCCTCGATCTCGACGAGCAGGTGCGCGACGTCGTGCGGGACGGCGTCGCTGTGGCCCGGTCCGTTGCGGGGAGCCAGCGCGGCTCCGACCGCGCGGTCGACCCTGATCTCGTAGCGGCCCGCGAGCTTGGTGAAGGTGACGTCCATCGGTACCAGCCTCACCCGGACTCGGGCGGGGCCGCCACTGAGTTCGGCTACTTGCCGCGCTCGCCGCCCGGCACCCACAGCACGTCGCCCTGCTCGCGGTTGGCGTACCGGGCGAGGATGAAGACGAGGTCGGACAGCCGGTTGAGGTAGGTGATCGCGAGCTTGTTCATCGCCTCGCCGTGGACCTCGTACGCCGCCCACGCGCCCCGCTCCGCGCGCCGGATCACCGTGCGGGCGACGTGCAGGTGCGCGGCCGCGGGCGTGCCACCGTTGAGGATGAAGGAGCGCAGCTTCTCCAGGTCCTCGTTGTAGTGGTCGCACCACGCCTCGAGCCGGTCGACGTAGTCCTGCTCGATGCGCAGCGGCGGGAACTCGGGATCGGCGACCACGGGCGTGCAGAGGTCGGCGCCGACGTCGAACAGGTCGTTCTGGACGTGGGTGAGGACGACGACGACGTCCTCGTCGAGGCCTCCGGTCGCCAGCGCGACACCGAGGTGCGCATTGGCCTCGTCGACGTCGGCGTACGCGAGCAGGCGCAGATCGGTCTTCGTGGTCACGCTCATGTCGCCCAAGCGGGTCTCGCCGGCGTCGCCGGTCCGGGTGTAGATGCGGGTGAGGTTGACCATGGGCGGAGCCTACTTCCGCAACTCGCCGAAAATTTCCGGGGCTCGGTGCAACCGAATCGGGTACCCGAGCGTCATGGTGGGTAAGAGGGTCGCGAGGGACGGCCCGCACGGATCTCGGGAGGCACGGATGGGCGCGATGATCAGCACCGACCTGCAGACGACCGGCGCCGTGCTCGTGCTCGCCGGAGACCTCGACGTCCGCAGCACCAGCGAGATCCGCGCCGCCCTCGACGAGCACATCCGTGTCCACGGCTCCTACACCGATGGCCGGGTCCTGGTCGACCTGAGCGACGTGACGTCGATCGACGAGACGGCGCTCAAGGTCCTCGCAGCGGCCAGCCGCCGCGCCCGGCGTCGTGGGGGCGCCGTGGTGCTGCGCGGTTCGTGCCCCGCCGTCCGCCGCATGCTCCACCTGACCCACCTGGTCCGGCTCTTCGAGCTCGAGCGGCTGCCCGTCCCGGCTTGACCCGGGCCCGACCAGCCCCTTCCGCGGGTGTGGCGTTGTGCACAACCACACACCGAACGGCGGTTACCAAGCGGTAGTGATCGGCCTAGTCTTCGCACTATGAGTTCGATGCCTGACGCCTCCGCCACGCCCGAGAAGGCCGCGCGTACCAAGGACCGTCCCTGGGTGATGCGCACGTACGCCGGTCACTCGACCGCCGAGGCGTCCAACGCGCTCTACCGCACCAACCTGGCCAAGGGCCAGACCGGCCTCTCGGTCGCCTTCGACCTGCCGACACAGACCGGCTACGACCCGGACAGCCCGCTCTCGCGCGGCGAGGTCGGCAAGGTCGGCGTGCCGGTGCCGCACCTGGGCGAGATGCGCAAGCTGTTCGACCAGATCCCCCTCACCGAGATGAACACCTCGATGACGATCAACGCGACGGCGATGTGGCTGCTCGCGATGTACCAGGTCGCGGCCGAGGAGCAGAACCCCGACCTCTCGCCGTCCGAGGTCGCCCATAAGCTCGCGGGCACGACCCAGAACGACATCATCAAGGAGTACCTCTCGCGCGGGACCTACGTCTTCCCGCCGGAGCACTCGCTGCGCCTGATCGGCGACATGATCTCGTACACCGTCCACGAGATCCCGAAGTGGAACCCGATCAACATCTGCAGCTACCACCTGCAGGAGGCGGGCGCGACGCCCGTTCAGGAGATCGCCTACGCGATGTGCACGGCGATCGCCGTGCTCGACCAGGTCAAGGCCTCGGGCCAGGTCTCCGACGACGACTTCGAGAAGGTCGTCGGCCGGATCTCCTTCTTCGTCAACGCCGGCGTGCGCTTCGTCGAGGAGATGTGCAAGATGCGCGCCTTCGTCGAGCTGTGGGACGAGATCACCCGGGAGCGGTACGGCGTCACCGACCCGAAGATGCGCCGGTTCCGCTACGGCGTCCAGGTCAACAGCCTCGGGCTGACCGAGGCGCAGCCGGAGAACAACGTCCAGCGGATCGTCCTCGAGATGCTCGCGGTGACCCTGTCCAAGGGTGCCCGGGCCCGGGCCGTCCAGCTCCCGGCGTGGAACGAGGCCCTCGGCCTGCCGCGCCCGTGGGACCAGCAGTGGTCCCTGCGCCTCCAGCAGGTGCTGGCGTTCGAGTCCGACCTCCTCGAGTACGACGACATCTTCGACGGCTCCCCGGTGATCGAGGCCAAGGTGGCCTCGCTCGTCGAGGGCGCCAAGGCGGAGATCGACCGCGTCCAGGCCATGGGCGGCGCGATCGCCGCCGTCGACTCCGGCTACATGAAGCAGGAGCTGGTCTCCTCCCACGCCCGTCGTCGCGCGGCGATCGAGGCCGGCGACGAGATCATCGTCGGCGTCAACAAGTTCGACACCACCGAGCAGAGCCCGCTGACCGCGGACCTCGACGGCGCGATCATGGTCGCCGACCCGGAGGCCGAGAAGGCCGCCCTCGCCTCCGTCGAGGCGTGGAAGGCCCAGCGCGACCAGGCCGAGGTCGACGCCGCGCTGGCGCGCCTGGCCGAGGACGCCAAGACCGGCACCAACCTGATGGCAGCCACCCTCGCCGCGGCCCGCGCGGGCGCGACCACCGGGGAGTGGGCCGGCGTGCTGCGCGAGGTGTTCGGCGAGTTCCGTGCCCCGACCGGTGTTGCCGGTGCGGTGGGCGTGGCGGAGGCCGGCGCGGAGCTGACCGCCGTGCGCGAGGCCGTGCAGCGGACCGGTGACGAGCTCGGCGGCCGCTTGCGGCTGCTGGTGGGCAAGCCCGGTCTGGACGGCCACTCGAACGGCGCCGAGCAGGTCGCCGTACGGGCGCGTGACGCGGGCTTCGAGGTCATCTACCAGGGCATCCGGCTCACCCCGGAGCAGATCGTCGCGGCCGCGGTGTCCGAGGACGTCCACTGCGTCGGCCTCTCGATCCTGTCCGGCTCGCACATGGAGCTGGTGCCGGCCGTGCTCGACGGCCTCAAGGCCGCCGGCATGGGCGACGTCCCGGTCATCGTCGGCGGGATCATCCCCGACTCCGACGGCAAGGCGCTGATCGATCTCGGTGTCGCCGCGGTCTACACGCCGAAGGACTTCGGCCTGACCGAGATCATGGGCGGCATCGTCGAGGTCATCCGCAAGGCCAACGGCCTGGCCTGACGGCCCTCCCGTACGACGCTCAGTCGGCCGCGATCACCCGGGCAACGGACTCGGGGTCGCGGCCGACGACCGTCGTCCCGTCGGCGGCGGTGATGATCGGCCGCTGGATGAGCCGCGGGTGGGCGGCGAGGAGCTGCAGCCACGCGTCGCGCTGGTCCGCGCCGCGGGCCGGCAACGTGACGTCGAGCTTCCTCGCGTCGGCGGTGCGCGCGATGTCCCACGGCTCCAGGCCGAGGCGGGTCAGGACGTCCTCGAGCTCGGCGACCGTCGGCGGCTCGTCGAGGTAGCGGCGGACCGTGTAGTCGACGCCCGCCGCCTGCAGCTCGCTCTCGGCGGTGCGGCACTTGGAGCAGGCGGGGTTCAGCCAGATCTCGATCACGGTCCGCACCCTAGTGGCGCGCGCCATGTGTGACGCCGCTCACGTCGGTTAGGCCTGCCTACCCTCATCGCTTACCCTCGTTGCGTGGGCAAGGACAAGAAGAAGTCGAAGGGGAAGCTCCCCAAGACGAAGTGCTGCGTCTCGAAGTCGAAGTGCGGCCGCTGCCCCCTGCGCATGCTCAAGGAGGGCACCCTCCCGGACGGGTTCACGGTCAAGCGCCGCGTGCTCGTGACGACGAGCGGCAAGAAGGTCACCAAGAAGGCGCTCCAGAAGGCCGCCTGAGCGCGGCCGCCCGGCATCGATCGATAGGGTGGCCCGCATGGCTGCACCACGCTTCACCGACCAGCTCAACGTCCAGATCGGCAACGAGTTCGCCGCGCACAACCAGTACCTCGCGTGCGCCGTCTACTACGACGCCCTGACGATGCCGCAGATGGCCGGCTTCTTCTATGCCCAGGCGCTGGAGGAGCGCGAGCACGCCATGATGATGGTGCAGTACCTCCTCGACACCGACGCCGACGTGGCCATCCCGGGCGTCGAGGCCCCGACCTCGGACTTCGCCGACATCACCGCCCCCATCTCCCTCGCGCTCGAGCAGGAGAAGCGGGTCACCGAGCAGATCTACGGCCTGCTGCGCATCGCCCGCGAGGAGAACGACTTCGCCTCCGAGCAGTTCATGCAGTGGTTCATCAAGGAGCAGGTCGAGGAGGTCGCGACCATGAACGACCTGCTCGCGGTCGTGACCCGCAGCAAGGACGACATCAACGCGATCGAGGACTGGGTCGCCCGCGAGCAGGGTGGCGGCGCCGCCGACCCGACCGCGCCGACGGCCGCCGGCGCCTGACGCCTACGCCTTGCGCGGGTGGCGCCGCCGGTAGACCAGCACCGCCACCACGACGCCTGCCACCAGGCCGAACAGGGCGCTGATGCCGGGCGCCCTGTCGCCACCGATCGCCAGGCCGACGCCCATGCCGGCGACGGAGATGACGAGCGCCAGGCTCACGACCAGGACGTTGAAGAACATCTCGCGGAGGTAGAGGCGCGAGAAGCTCTCGGCGGGCCGCGGTGCCGGCTGCCGGCCCGAGGCAGCGGGAGTCGGCGTGGCGGGACGAGGTGCCGGCGGCGTCGTACCGGGGGAGAGCGGGATGGCCTTCACGACGGCCGTCGGCGACAGTCGCCCGTAGATGTGCGGGAAGGTCTCCTCGACGCCCGGCGCCGGCGGCTCCTCGACGACCGGTACGTCGAGCAGGTCGGTGTCGATCTCCAGCAGGACCAGCGGCTCGGTGACGCCGGCATAGAACCGGTCGCGCACGCCGGTCCACTGGTCCGCGCGGCTCGCGTGGATGAAGCCCTCCTCGGCCAGCGAGCGGCCGAGCGTCGACGTCGTGTACGCGCCTGACTCCTCGGCAGCCGCCCACTCCGAGGCGAGGGCGAGGTGGAAGATCGTGGCCATGGCGCGATCCTGCCAGCACTGCTTGGCTCGCTTCCCTACGGTGGGGTGCGATGACCGACACAACGGCAGGACCGCGCCGGCGCGGGAAGCGGAAGGCCCCGCAGCCCGGGCGCACGGTGGCGCGCGTGATCGTGGCCAGCCTGGTGAGCCTGGGCCTGGCGACCGGCGTCGGCGTGGCGCTCGTCTACGCGCACTGGAACGGCAACCTGAACCGGAAGGACGTCAGCGGCCTGGTGACCGACCGACCGGAGCGCTCGGGCGGCAGGGAGGTCAACATCCTGGTGATGGGCGACGACACCCGCGACGGGAAGGGCAACAAGATCGACGGGGAGGGCGGCGGCGGCTCGGACACGACGATCCTGTTCCACCTCTCCGCCGACCGGAAGTTCGCCTACGGCATCTCCATCCCGCGCGACACCCTGGTCGACAGGCCGGAGTGCAAGAAGGAGGACGGATCCGTCGCTCCGGCCGAGGCCGGCGCGATGTGGAACGCCGCGTACGCCGTCGCCGGGCCGAGCTGCACCATCCAGCAGTTCGAGCAGCTGACCGGCATCCTCGTCGACAACTACGTCGTCGTGGACTTCAGCGGCTTCAAGGGCATGGTCAACGCCCTGGGCGGCGTCGAGGTCTGCATCCCGGAGCGGATCGTCGACGAGGAGTCCGGTATCACCCTGGAGGCCGGCACCCGGGAGATCAGCGGCGACGAGGCGCTCGCCTACGTCCGGGTGCGCAAGGGGGTCGCCGGTGGTGACGGCTCGGACCCGCAGCGGATCAAGCGCCAGCAGGCCTTCATGGCCTCGATGATCAACACCGCGCTGCGCGCGGACGTCCTGGCCCAGCCCAACCGCCTGGCCTCGTTCATCAACGCGACCACGAAGTCGCTCACCACCGACTTCGAGAACATCGCCCAGATGGCCGACCTGGCCCGTTCGTTCAGCGGCATCGGCATCGACAACATCGACTTCGTCACCACGCCGTGGGAGGAGGCGCCCACCGACAAGAACCGGATCGTGTGGTCCGCCGACGTGGCGAAGCTCTGGCGCCTGGTCCGTCAGGACAAGAAGCTGACGCGCGACTTCCTCGACGACTCGATCGGGGTCGCCGAGGACCCCGACGGCAGCACGTCGGCCTCCGGCAGCGGGTCGGGTACGGCGAGCGGCTCGGCCTCCGCTGCCGACCCGTCGAGCGGGGCCACCGAGGAGAGCAGCGAGGAGCCGGTCCAGGAGGAGCCGGCCTCGCCCGGCCTCTGCTAGCGCCTCCTGCTCAGAACAGCCGGTCCTCGGCGTTGTCGAGGCCGCGCAGGGCGTCGTAGTCGACGACGGCGCAGGCGATGCCGCGGTCCTCGGCGAGGACGCGGGCCTGGGGCTTGATCTCCTGGGCTGCGAAGATGCCGCGCACCGCGCCCTTGCCGGTCAGCAGCGGGTCGCGGTTGAGGAGCTCGAGGTAGCGGGTGAGCTGCTCGACGCCGTCGATGCAGTCGATACCCGCCGCTTCGGCCATCAGGATTCCCACACGTCCACCCACACGTGATCGGGGGAGGCGAGATCATCGGATGGCGACAGGACTCGCAGGGCCGTCTCGGTGCTCAGCCCGGTCATCACGACCTCCTCGTCGGCGTCGCCGAGCCACAGCCGTCCAGTGGGAGTTGCAAGTACACCTTCGAAGACGACAGTTCGATCCGCTTCGATCTCGGGAGCGGCGGACCAGTGGCGGATCGTCACTGTGGCCTCAGCCCAATCGAAGTCGCCTTCAAGGCTCTCGACATCTTGGGCATGCCGAACAAGTACGACGACCCCGTTGGCGTTCGCGGAAACACGGGCCTTCGGGTCCACCTCCGGAATCTCGCCGCCGAGGCTGGGGTCCGAGAGGATCGCGATGCCCCAGTGCCAAGGGCGTGTCACTGCGACGGTGTGAAGCGCTTGCATGGGGTGAGCCTAGAAGAGGCGCTCGGTCGGGTCGTCGAGACCGCGAAGGGCGTCGTAGTCCACGTGCGCGCACGAGATGCCCTTGTCGGTGGCCAGCACCTTTGCCTGAGGCTTGATCTCCTGAGCCGCGAAGATCCCACGAACCGGGCCCTTGCTCGTCAGCAGGGGATCGCGGTTCAGTAGTTCCAAATATCTCTCGAGCTGAAGGACCCCGTCGATCTCGCCGCGTCGCTTGATCTCGACAGCCACGCTGAGGCCGGCCTCGTCGCGGCACATCAGGTCGACCGGTCCGATCGCGGTCGGGAACTCGCGGCGCACCAGCGTCAGCCCGGCGGACAGGGTCGCGGGGTGCTCGGCGAGCAGCTCCTGCAGGTGCTTCTCGACGCCGTCCTTCTGCAGGCCGGGGTCGATCCCGAGGTCGTGCTCGCTGTCGTGGAGGATCTCCTCGACCAGGATCCGCAGCGTGTCCGGCGTCTGGCCCTTGGCGGCCTTCGCGGTCACGGTCCACTCGACGTGGCCGTCGTCGGTCGTGCCCTCGCGCACGGTGCACGGGGGCGACATCCAGTTGAGCGGCTTGTAGGAGCCGCCGTCGGAGTGCACCAGCACCGACCCGTCGGACTTCAGCATGAGCACCCGCGTCGCCATCGGGAGGTGTGCGGTCAATCGGCCTGCATAGTCCACCTGGCAGCGCGCCACGACGAGTCTCACGAGCGACGAATCTACAGTCCGCCTCCAGCCGCCGGTGAGCGGCGTGGCGAGCGTCGTCAGGCAGGTGTGACGGCGAGGCGCCGGCGCGATGTCAGACTGGGCGTCTGTCGAGCGTCGGCAACGCGGCCAGACCGCCCGCATGGCGGCGCTCGGTCGTCGCGCAGCGGTGGATGGAGGCGTAGGGCGTGGAGATCGATCCGGGCCTGCCGTGGTGGCGCCCCGAGCAGGGGAGTACGACGACCTGGCTGCTCTCGGTCCGGGTGCAGCCCGGCGCGTCCCGCACCGGCGCGGCCGGTCCGACGGGCCTCGAGGGCGCCGAGCTCAAGGTCAGGCTCGCGTCGCCGCCGGTGGACGGCCGGGCGAACGACGAGCTCGTGCGCTGGCTGGCGAAGGAGCTCGGCGTACCCCGTTCTGCCGTCACGCTGGTGCGCGGGCAGACGTCGCGCTCCAAACAGCTGCGGATCGACGCGAGCAAGCGGCGGGGCTGAGCACGTCCTGTGACTTCCGTCTCGATGTGTCCACATGGTTACCGACGGGTAGCCGCAGGGCCCGCAGGCTGCCAGAATCCGGCCCATGACTTCGAGCGAGCAGATCTTCAACACGCTGGTGCTCCCGTACCTGAACCACGCGGTGCGCACCTACGAGTCGGGCTACGCCTCGGTGGCCGACATCGACGCCGCGATGCGCTTCGGCTGCGGCTACCCCAAGGGCCCGCTGACCGTCGTCGACGAGATCGGCGCCGCGCAGGTCCGTGACCTCCTCGCCGCCCGCTTCGCCGAGACCGGCGACCACCTGCACCAGCCGGCCGACCTGCTGGACAAGCTCGTCGCCGACGGCCGCACCTTCGCCGACGAGGCCGCCGCTGCCGGCGAGGCCGCCGCTCCGGAGTTCAAGCACGACATCAACCGGGTCGGCGTCGTCGGCACCGGCACGATGGCGTCGGGCATCGTCCAGGTCTTCGCCCAGGCCGGCTACGACGTCGTCTACGTCGGCCGCAGCCAGGACAAGCTCGACGGCGTCCTGGGCTACATCACCAAGAACCTCAACCGCGCCATCGCCAAGGGCAAGGGCACCGAGGGTGACAAGGACGCCCTGCTGGGCCGCCTGACCGGCTCGACCGAGCGCGAGGCGCTGGGCGACGTCGACATCGTCGTCGAGGCCATCGCCGAGGACCTCGAGATCAAGCTCGAGCTGTTCCGCGACCTCGACAAGATCGCCAAGCCGGGCGCGATCCTCGCGACCACCACGTCGTCGCTCCCGATCACCCAGCTGGGCGAGGCCACCGGCCGCCCGCAGGACGTCATCGGCATGCACTTCTTCAACCCGGCCCCGGTCATGAAGCTCGTCGAGATCATCACCACGCCGGCCACCTCCGCCGACGTCGACGAGACCACTCGCGCGCTGACCGCCAACGTCGGCAAGATCGGCGTCTCGGCCGGCGACCGCTCGGGCTTCATCGTCAACCTGCTCCTCTTCCCGTACCTCAACGACGCCATCAAGCTGGCCGAGGGCGGCGAGGAGCTCGCGACCATCGACGCCGCGATCAAGGAGACCGCCGGGTTCCCGATGGGCCCGTTCGAGCTGCTCGACGTGGTCGGCAACGACGTGTCGCTGGCGATCCAGAAGGAGCTGTACGGCGAGTTCGGCGAGGCCGGCTTCGCTCCCGCGAAGACGCTGGAGGAGAAGGTCGCCGCCGGCGAGCTGGGCCGCAAGACCGGCAAGGGCTTCCACACCTACGCCTGACACAATGGCGGCGTGACGCTTCACCACACGGCTCTCGGTTCCACCGGGAGCCGTGTGGTCTTTCTCCACGGCCTCTTCGGCCAGGGCAAGAACTGGACCGGCATCGCCAAGCAGCTCGCGGAGAGGCACCGCGTCCTCCTGCTCGACCTGCCGCACCACGGGCGCTCCTCGTGGCCAGAGCGGTTCGACTTCGCCGAATCGGCCGCGCTCGTCGCGGCGGCCATCGTCGAGCACGGCGGTGAGGAACCGGTCACCCTCGTCGGCCACTCGCTCGGCGGCAAGGTCGCGATGGTCCTCGCCCTGCTCCACCCCGAGCGGGTCGAGCGGCTCTGCGTCGCCGACATCTCGCCGGTCCGCTACGACGAGAGCCGCGAGTTCCCCGGCTACATCGAGGCCATGCGCGGGATGGACCTCGCCCAGGTCGTCCAGCGCGCCGACGCCGAGCGGCTGCTGGAGCCGGCGGTCCCGGACCCCGTCGTGCGCTCGTTCCTGCTCCAGAACCTGCGCCGCGACCCCGACGCGCCGTCGGGCTGGAGCTGGCAGGCCAACCTCGACGTGCTCGACCGCGACCTCGGGGTCATCAGCGACTGGCCGGAGGAGGAGCTGGCCGGCGCGGCGCCGTACGACGGACCGGTGCTGTGGCTCGCCGGAGGCCGGTCGAGCTACGTCCAGCCCGCGTACGACGCCGCGATGGACCGCTGGTTCCCGCGCAACCGCAAGGTGACCCTGAAGGACACCGGGCACTGGCTGCACTCGGAGCGTCCCGAGCTCTTCCTCGAGGTGCTCAGGCGGTTCCTCGGCGACTGAGCCCGGGTGACCGGCTCGGGTCTTGGGACGGTCGCTGCGCGACCCCCCTCGACCACCGGGCGGGGATCACCAGATCGACTCGGCGTACTCCGGGTGGTCGACGAACGGATTCCGGTTGCCCTGGTAGTTGCTGTAGACGAGGTTGTTGCGCGTGCGCTCGGCTGCCGACACGGGGTCGGCCGCGTGCCAGGCCAGGAGCACCGAGATCTTGCCGAGGTACGGCGTCGACCCGTTGATGCTGTCGTTGAGCTCGAGGTCGGCGAAGCCGTCGCCGCCCTCGTAGCGCACCGCCATGTACATCAGGCCGCGGGCGACATCACCCTTGACGGAGTCTCGCGGCTCGAAGGAGTCCGCGTCGGAGAAGCAGTCGGGGCACTGGGACACGGCGGATCCGCCGTTGTCGAAGTCCTTGTTGCCGCGGGTGGAGTTGACGGTGACGTCCTCCGGGCGGAGGTGGTGGAGGTCGGTGCCCGGGCCGTTGCTGGTGCCGAAGCCGCCGTGGCTCTGCGGCCAGGTGTGCTCGCGGTTCCAGTCGTCCGGGTCCCCGCCGTTCGTCGTCTTCGCGATCGAGCGGCCGGAGTAGAACTCGATCACGTTGGCGGAGTTGCCGGGGTCGGCGTCGGTGACCTTCAGCGCCTCCCACACCTGGCTGTAGCTCAGTGTCGTGTGCCCGTCGATGATGCCGTGCAGCGCGGTCGCCAGGGCAGTGCCGGTCTTGCCGGCGGCGGGGTCGTAGTAGCCCGCGGGGATGGTGGGGTCGGTGCCCCCGCCCCCACCGCTGCCGACGACGGCGAACGCGGTGCCGTCCTTCAGGCCGGGGTGGGAGAAGTACGCCGTCAGGGTGCCCGTGACGTCGATCTGCTTGCCCATCAACGACGGGTTCGACTGCAGCCCGAACGAGGCGCGGAAGGCCGACGGGATCTGCACGTAGACCATCTGGCTGGTGGCGGTCGTGCCGGGGGAGTCGGCCAGCGCCAGCGCGTAGTCGTTGGGGAAGCTGCTGGTGACCACGGTCGACGTCGCGGTCGGCTGCCCGACGACGTAACCGCGCACGGTCGCGACCGACGAGTTCTGGGTGGCGATCGCCTGCGCCACCGTGATCGGTGTCGCGGCGGCGGCCGGGTCCGGTCGCGGGGCGACGAGCAGGAAGGACGAGAGGAGGAGGGTGAGGACGAGTGCGCACAGCGGCCGTCGTCGCATCCCGAGCATGCGAGTCATGGGCCGATCCTGCCCCGCCGCGTCGATCTCGGCCAGAGCCCGGGCCGAGATGTCACACGGACGTCACTCGCCGGCCTCCTCGGACTCCGCCTCCGACTCCGCCTGGCGGGCGCGGTACGCCGCCACTGCGTTGCGGTTGCCGCACGTGACGGAGCAGAAGCGGCGCGAGCGGTTGCGGGACAGGTCGAGGACGATGCCCTCGCAGGTCTCGTCGGCGCAGATCGCGAGCCGGGACATCTCGTCGGCGCGGATGACGTCGATCATCGCCATCGCGGTCTCGACGACGATCCGCTCGGCCAGCGGGCGGTCCGGCGCGATGGCGTGCAGGTGCCAGTCCAGGCCGTCGTGGCGTTGGAGCTGGGGGAGCGCCTGCGCGGTGCGGAGCATCTCGTTGACGATCCGGACCGCGTCGTCGCGGTGGGCGGTGAGCACCGCCCGCAGCTGGGGTACGACGGCGTGCACGTCGTCGACCTCGGCCTGGTCGCCGTCGTGGCGACCGGTGTAGCCGAAGTCGGCGAAGAAGTCGGCGAGCTCCTCGGGCGTCCTCAGCCCGACCGGCTCCTGCTCGGAGTTGACCAGGGTGACGGCGGCTTGCAGCGAGGCGGCGGTGTCATGGGTGAAAACCACTTTGACAGGTTACAACAGTCGGGCGTAGCGTCATGGGTCATGACGACGTTGACTCGTGACACCCAGGTGGCGGCCCGCCGGGACGCCGGTGCCGGCCTGCTGCTCGCGATCGTCTCGGCCGCCACCTTCGGCATGTCCGGTGCGCTGGCGCGCCCGCTGCTCGACAGCGGCTGGACCGCCGGCGGGGTCGTCCTGCTCCGGATCGCCGTCGGCGCGCTCGCCGTCCTGCCCTTCGGCATCGCCGCGATGCGTGGTCGCTGGCACCTGCTCCGCCGGGCGCTGCCCACGGTCGTCCTCTACGGCATCCTCGCGGTCGCGGGTGCGCAGTTCTGCTACTTCTCCGCCGTGCAGACGATGGAGGTCGGTCCTGCCCTGCTCATCGAGTACACCGCTCCCGCCGCCGTCGTCGTGTGGATGTGGGTCGCCCACGGCCAGCGTCCCGGCCGGCTCACCGTCGGCGGCGCGGTCGTCGCGGCGCTCGGCCTGCTGCTGGTGCTCGACCTCTTCTCCGGCGCCGACTTCGACGTCCGGGGTGCCGCGTGGGCCCTCGGCGCGATGGTCGGCGCGGCGGCGTACTTCGTCATCTCGGCCGACGACCGCAGCGGCCTGCCGCCGATGGCGCTGGCGACGGGCGGCCTCGTTGTCGGCGGGCTCTTCCTCGGGCTGATCGGCCTCGTGGGCCTGATGCCGGTGCGGACCGCCGCCGCCCACGTCGAGTACGCCGGCCTCGAGGTCGCGCCGTGGCTGTCGATCCTCGCGCTCGGCCTGGTCACGGCCGCGCTCGCCTACGGCACCGGGATCGCCGCCAGCCGGCGCCTGGGCTCGCGGCTCGCGTCCTTCGTCGCCCTCAGCGAGGTCGTCCTCGCCGTCCTCTGGGCGTGGGTGCTGCTCGGCCAGCTGCCCGGTCCGGTGCAGTTCGCCGGCGGCGCGCTGATCCTGGTCGGCGTCGTCGGGGTCAAGCTGGGGGAGCGGACTGTCGAGCACGAGGAGCCGGTTCTCGCCTGACCGAGGCCCGGCCGCTGCGCAGGGCCAGGTCGAGCAGCAGGCTCGTCGACGCCGCCCACACGCACCACAGCGAGATCACGGCGTTCTGCTGCAGCCATGCCAGCAGCCCGACCACGACGAGGTTGCCGATCCCGAACCAGCGCAGCTCGCGGCTGCGGGCGAACAGGCTCGGCCCGCAGGTCGCGAGCACGTACGCCGCCAGCACGGCGCCGGACCAGGCCACGCCCGGCTGGTAGGAGATGTGGTGCCCGTCGATGTGGCGCCCGACCGGCTCGACGCCGATCGCCAGCAGGCCGGCGCCCGCCGCGGCGAGGCCCAGGCCGAGGAACACCCGGTCGAGGACCGGCCGGCCGGTCGTCCCCAGGCGCAGGAAGGCCCACGGCACCAGCGCTGGTACGACGACCAGCGCGATCGCGACGTAGACCCACGCCGCGACGTCGCCGACCGGCGTCGAGACGTGGCCCTCGAGGTTCCACCACACCAGCGTCTCGACCAGCTGGTGGGCGCCGAGGACGAGCGGCAGGAGCCCGAGCGCGAGCTGGTCGCGGCTGCGCACCTGGCGCAGCGTGTCGACGCCGATCCCGGTGACCACCAGGCCGGCGGCGAGGTCCATCTCCGCGGAGAAGCACATCCGGGGCTCCTTGCTCGGAGGTGAGGGGCTAGCGAAGGTCCTGCCGCTTGACGACGACCTCGCGCACCACGAGCAGCACGGCGGCCGCCGCCGGGATGGCGAGCAGGGCGCCGACGACACCGAGCAGCGCGGTGCCGACGAGGGCGGCGATGACGATCACCGCACCCGGCAGGTCGACCGACTTGCTCATCACCCGCGGGTAGATCACGTAGTTCTCGACCTGCTGGTAGATCACGTAGAAGACGACACAGATGACCCCGGTCTTCACGTCCGTGGCGAATGCGATCGCGCAGACCATGACCGCGCCCAGGGTGGCGCCGATCATCGGGATCACGTCGAGCACCGCGACCACGAAGGCCAGCGCGACGGCGTACTCGCCGATCGGCGTGAACCACAAGAACACGAGTGAGGTCAGTCCGGCACACATCGCGACGAGGAAGGCGCCGGAGACGTAGCCGCCGATGTTGGCGATCACCTTGTCCCCGAGCCGGGCCACCCGGTCGCGCCGCGAGGCCGGGGCGAGGTTGTACAGAGCGCCGGTCGTGGTCTTCAGGGACGCCAGGAAGTACAGCGTCAGCACCACGATCACGAAGAGGTTGAACAGGGCCGACACGAGCTTGAGGCCGAACCCGAGGGCGCCACCGAACAGGGCGGAGACGAAGTTCTCGTCAGTGATCTTCGCCTTGATCTTGTCGATGATGTCGTACTCGCGGTTGAGGTCCTGGATCCGCTCGTTCTTCTGCAGCTCGTCCAGCCAGCCCGGCGCGTTCTTCGTGATCGACTGCACCTGGTCGCTGATGACCGGGACGATCGCCACGACGAAGAGCGCGACGGTGGCCAACGCGATCACGATGACCGTCGTGACGGCGAGCGAGCGCCGCAGGTTGTGGCGCTCGAGGAACTCGACCGCCGGGTTCAGCCCGGCGGCGAGGAAGAAGGACACCACGACCAGCATCAGCACCGAGCCGATGCCGGCGACGGCCTGGAACAGCCAGAAGGCCGTCAGGGCGCCGAGGGCGCCGACGAAGCCGTAGTAGAACGGCGAGCGCCGGTCGAACGGCTCGCCCATCGTGCCGTACGGCGTCTCGCCTCCGCTCGGCTCCGGGGCGGCGGGGTCGATCCCGCCGTGCTCGGCCACCCCGTCGACGGCGTTGTCCGCGTCGTCGACGGGGTGACCAGCGGCATCGTGGCCTCGGCTCAACTCTCGTCCTCGCCGAAGCCGGCGACCAGGTCGGCGAGCGAGGACAGCTGGGCGGTGATGGCGGCGCGGCGCTTGGTGAGCCGGTCGAGCTCGGCCCGGCGGGCGGAGATCTCGCGCTCCACCTCGGAGTTGCCGGACGCGGTGATCGCCTCGGCCTGCGCACGCGCAGAGGCCACGATCTGCTCGGCCTCCCGGCGCGCGCGCACGAGCGCTGCCTCGGACTCCGACTGCGCGGCGGCGCGGTTCTCGGCCGCCTGCTTGCTGGCCTCGGCGGCACGCGCCTCGGCGGCATTGGCCCGCTGCTCCGCCTCGTCGACGAGCCGGCGGGTCTCGGCGACCGCACTGTTGTGGTGGTCGGTCGCCTCCCGGGCGAGCCGCTCCTTCTCCACGGCCAGTGCCCGGCGGGCCTCCTGGACCTCGCGGTCGACCGCCGCGCGGGCCTGCTCGACCTCGCGCTGGGCCTGGCTGCGCTGCTCGGAGACCTCCTGCTGGGCGGCGAGGCGCAGCTGGTCGGCCTCGCGCTTGGCGGAGGCGAGCACGTCGGCCGCCTCGCTCCGGGCCAGGGTCCGCTCCTGCTCCGCGTCGGTCAGCAGGCGGGCGCGGTTCTCCTCGAGCTCGCGGAGCTGGACGGCGCGCATGTCGTCGGCCTCGCGGGCGGCCTCGGCACGGATCGCCTTGGCGTCGCGGGCCGCCTGCTCGCGGATCTCGAGGGCGTCGGCCTCGGCGATCGTGCGGATCTCGCCGGCCTCCTCCTCGGCGAGCCGGAGCATCGCGCTGGCGCGGCCACCGAGACCGGCGTACGACGGGTTGTCGGTCTCGGCGAGCTCGGCGCGGACCTTCGTCAGCTCCTGCTCGAGCTCGATGACGCGCTGCTCGGACTCGGTCAGGCTGGCGCCGAGCGTGGCCTTCTCGCTGGACAGCTGGCGGATCTGGGCGTCGACCGCCTCCCGGTCATAGCCGCCCTTGCGGACGATCGGCAGGCCGCCGGACGGGGCCGTGAAGCCGACCGGGCGCGGTGAGGCCGCCTGCCCACCGGCCGGGCGCGCGGCGCTGGCGGGGCTGGGGGACGCGGCGGGCCGGGGGGAGGTGGCCGCGGCGCGGTCCGGCTGGGTCGAGGTC
>DATLIG010000275.1:0-3412 GCA_035539555.1 Nocardioides sp.
GTGGACGGGCGTTGCCACACCACGGAGGTCAGCTCGTCGAGCCCCGGTTGCCGGCCCTCGGCACGCGCCGCGGCGACCGCCTCCAGTGACGCGTCCAGGTCGAGGTCGCCGCCCCGGTCGGCCCGGGCCGGACGCAGTCGCCCGGCGCCGATCCGGCCGCTCGCGCCACTCCGGGCCCGCTCGACGACCAGCCGCGGCACCAGCGCCTGCACCTTCGCGCGCAGCGCCGGATCGGTGGCCCGGCTCATCAGGGCGAGCAGCGGCAGCACCCCGTCGGGATCCTCGGCGACCGCGGCCTCGACCGCCTCCACGTCGAGCTGGCCGACCTCCGGGGACAGCTCGGCGAAGCGCTGGTTGCGCGCCAGCTCGTCACGACCGTGGGTCCGGTCGGGGCGGCCGCGGCGCGAGGCCTGCGGCTGGTCGGACGGCGCCCCGGCCGGCGGGGGCGAGCCCGCCTCTGGTGGAGACGGGCTCAGGCTTCCCCCGGGTCGGCTCCCTCCTCGCCGGGTGGCGGTCCGAAGACGGCGGCGTACAGCTCCTCGATGACCTCCTCCGGCCTGCGGGTCGACGACTCGTCGACCCGGATCCGGCCGCTGAGCGCGACCAGCGCGGCGTCGAGGCCGACCTGCCAGTCGTCCTCCGCGACGCCGCGGGCCCGGGCGAGCTGGTGGTTGATCCCCGCGAGGTCGATGGCGCCGCGCACCGACGACCCGACGCGCAGCTCTTGGTGGCCGCGGGTCGCCCGCACCAGCGCGACCGCCCGGTCCCGCCAGGCGTCCGAGGGGAAGGGCGCCCGCAGCGCGACGATCCGCGACTCGGCCTCGGCCGACTGGTAGCCCATCGCGATCCGGCAGGTCCGGTCGTGGACGGCGCTCGAGACCCGGGCGGTGCCGACGGCGTCGTACGGGTTCATCGCGGCGACCACCCCGAAGCCCGGCGCTGCGCGCACCGGCCCCAGGCGGGGTACGACGATCTCCCGCTCCGACATGACGGCGAGCAGCGTGTTGAGGGTCTCCTCCGGCACCCGGTTGAGCTCCTCGACGTACAGCAGGCCGCCCTCGCGCATCGCGGTGATCAGCGGCCCGTCGACGAACACCTCGGGCTGGTAGCCGCGGCTGAGGACCAGGGCCGGGTCGAAGTGGCCGACCAGGCGGGCGGGCGTGAGCTCGGCATTGCCCTCGACGAGCGCGAAGGACGTCGCGCGGGCAGCCGCGACCCGGCGCAGCAGCGTGGTCTTGCCGGTGCCGGGCGGCCCCTCGAGGACGACGTTGGCACCGCTGGCCAACGCCGCCTCGAGCAGCTCGGTCTCCCGCTCCCGGTCGACGACCCCGTCGCCGGTCCGGCTGCAGCTGTCCCCGCTCTCCTTGACCAGGGCGGTCACGAGTGGTCGTGGATGACGACGCCCCGGACGTTCTTGCCGTTGAGCAGGTCGTCGTAGCCCTCGTTGACCTGCTCGAGCGTGTAGGTGTTGGTGATGATCTCGTCGAGCTTGAGGTCCCCGGACTGGTAGAGCCCGAGGATGCGGGGGATGTCGACGGTCGGGTTGCAGTCCCCGAAGAGGCTGCCGCGGAGCTCCTTGCGGTAGAGCGTGAGCACCGAGCCGGGCAGCTGGATGTTGGTCTCCTCCAGCTTGTTGAGGCCGGTCAGGACGACCTTGCCTCCCTTGCCCACGGCGTTGAATCCGTCGGCGACGATCTCCGACGTCATCAGGCCGGGGGTGAGGATGGCGGAGTCGGCCATCTGGCCGCGGGTCAGGTTGGTGATGGTCTCCATCGCCAGCTCGGCGGACTCGAACGCGTGCGTCGCGCCGAGCTCCATCGCCTTCTCCCGCTTGTTGGGGAGCGGGTCGATGGCGATGACGTTCTTCGCGCCGGCCAGGGCGGCGCCCTGCACGGCGTTGATGCCGATGCCGCCGACGCCCATCACGACGACGGTCTCGCCGGCCTTCACCTCCGCGGTGTTGACGGCGGAGCCCCACCCGGTGGGTACGCCGCAGCCGACCAGGACGGCCTTCTCCAGCGGCAGGTCGTCGTCGACCTTGACGCAGGAGTTCTGGTGGATGACGCCGTACTGGCTGAACGTGCCGAGCATGCACATGGCGCCGTACTGGCCGGCGGGACCGGTGATCGGGAAGCGCTCGCCGGGCAGGTAGCCCTCGAGGATCGTGGCGCCCATGTCGCAGATCGACTGCTGACCGTTGGCGCAGTAGCGACAGGTGCCGCAGTTCGGGATGAACGAGCACACCACGTGGTCGCCGACCTTGACCCGCGTGACACCGGGGCCGACCTCCTCGATGATGCCGGCGCCCTCGTGGCCCAGGACCATCGGCAGGCGGGCCTCGAGGTCGCCGTGGGCGATGTGGACGTCGGAGTGGCACAGGCCCGCGTGGGTGTAGCGGATCAGCACCTCGCCCTCACGGGGCTTGTCGAGGGTGAGCTCCTCGATCTCGATGGGCTTGCCGGCCTGGTAGACGACTGCGGCCTTGGTCTTCATGGGAGTTCTCCTGGGTGGGGCGCCGGGGCGTCGGCGACGGGGACGTGACGTCGGCCACACTCGCAACGTGGCAGCCCGGCGGATGTTCAGAAACTGGACAACCGGGTGCCAACCCCCTGGCGTTTACTGTGACCGCGGTCACGAGGCTGCAGCTGAGGAGAGACGCGTGACGACAGGAACCGACGAGCTCCGCGACCCGATCGCGAAGTCGTGGCAGCGCGCCGCGATGGCCGGGCTGACCCCGGGCAACGCACTGGACCACCTGACCTACAGCGACGTCGACACGTCCGGCCCCCTCCTCTCGGCGGCCTCCGCGGTGCTCGACGAGCTCAACGACCAGCTGCAGGGGACGATGTTCTCGACCCTGCTGGTCGACCGCGAGGGCCGCATCGCCCAGCGCTGGTGCGGCGACCGCGGCGGCCGGCGGGCCTTCGACAACCTCGGCCTCGACGTCGGCGCCTCGCTGCTGGAGGAGGCCGTGGGCACGAACGCCCTCGGCACCGTGCTGGAGACCCGCACGAGCATCGCCATCAACGGCGGCGAGCACTTCGCCGTACCGCTGCGCCGGTTCAGCTGCTACGGCCACCCGATCTTCCACCCGACGACACGGCGGATCGAGGGGGTCCTCGACATCACCGCGCTGATGGAGGAGGCCAGCCCGCTGCTGCCCCCGCTGGTCGCCCGAGCCGTCGCCGACATCGAGCAGCGCCTGCTCGACCGCAGCCGCGTCTCCGACAAGCAGCTCCTCGCGGCCTTCCAGGCGGCCGGCACCCGCCGCCGTGCCGTGGTGGCGATCGGGCAGGACCTGTTCATGTCCAACCAGGCCGCCTCCGACCTGCTCGGCTCGACCGACGTCGCCCTGCTGCGGATGCTCGTCGGCGACCTGCGCGACAACGCCGACGTCGACCTGACCCTCGAG
>DATLIG010000276.1:0-4793 GCA_035539555.1 Nocardioides sp.
GCCGTGACCGCACCGGCCAGCGCGGCGGCGCCGAGCACCGTCGGCAGCCGCTCGGGCAGCGGGTCCCAGACGACGGCGAGGATCGCGGCAGCCGCGAAGACCGGGGCGGCGACCACCCGCTGCACGGCGAGCGCGCCGAACGGCAGGCAGCCCAGGAAGGCGGCCGCGAGCAGCACGGCCACCGCCGGCCAACGGTCGTCCTCCGGCAGCAGGGCGGTGCACAATCCGGCGACCACCGCGACGCCGACGGCCACCGCGAGCCAGGTGGCGGACGTCGTACCGGCGACGACAGGAGGGGCGCCGTCGCCCGTCATGGCACGACGGCGGGTCGGGGGCGGGACCGCGGCCGGGTCGACCGCGACGAGCATCGAGCCGGACACCAGGCCCACGGCGCCGACCTCGTCGGTCATCCGCAGCGGCGTCCCGGTGCGGGTGACGAACGGCAGTGGCGCGGGCAGGCCCGCCTCGGCGGCGTAGGTGCGGGCCACGTCGGCGAGCGTGGCGCCCGTCGGGACGGTCAGGTCGAGCACGCCGCGCGGTCCGTGGACGGTCACCGCAGTGACCGCGCCGGCCGCCGGCGGCCGGGCCCCCGTACCGGACATCGGGCCTCCCGAGATTGATGGTCCTGCCCGCAGGGTAGTCCTCGGCATCATGCGGCTTCTCCTACCCGTCCCGTGCCCGGCCTATCATCGTCCGCGTCGCATCGCGACGATCGGGCGTCGACGACAGGGGACCGCAGCGTGACCCAGGCCAGCAGCACCGGACGACGGGCGGCCTCACCGGGAAGCCTGACCCAACGCGGCAGCAGGGGCGAGCGCCCCGAGCTGCCCGGGGGTCAGCTCCAGATCCAGCCCCCGCCGCAGATCCAGCCGAGCGAGGGCGCCGCCGGCGTCGCGATGAACGCGATCCCGATGCTGGGCAGCCTCGGCTCGATCGTGCTGGTCGCCGGCCTCGGCGGCAACGCGCAGAACCAGGCGCTGCGCTTCATCGCGGCCGGCATGTTCCTCTTCGCGACCCTCGGCTTCATCATCGTGCAGATCGACCGGCAGCGTAAGCAGCGCCAGCAGCAGGTGACCGGCTCGCGCACGGAGTACCTCCGCTACCTCTCGACCGTGCGCAGCGTCGCGCGCGACGCCGCCGACCAGCAGCGCCGTGCCCTGACCTGGATCCACCCCGAGCCGACCGCGCTCCCCTCGCTCGCCGAGGACCGCACGCGGGTGTGGGAGCGGTCCTCGGCCGACCCCGCCTTCCTGCAGGTCCGGTACGGCGTGTGCGCACAGCCGCTCGCGCTCGAGCTCGTGCCGCCGGAGGGTGCCCCGATCGACGATGTCGACCCGGCATCCGCCTCCGCCCTGCACCGCCTGCTGGTGGTCCACCGGCTGCAGCCCGACCTTCCGGCGTCGATCGACCTGCGCGCCTTCGACAGGATCGAGGTCTGCGGCGGCGAGGAGGAGGCGCGCTCCATGGCGCGGGCGCTGCTCACCTCCGCGACGACCTTCCAGTCCCCCGAGAACCTCCAGGTCGCCGTACTCGCGACCGATGCGACGCTCGCCCACTGGGACTGGGTGAAGTGGCTGCCGCACGCGCACAGCCAGCACCAGAACGACGCGGTCGGCCCGGCCCGGATGGTGACGACCTCGCTGACCGACCTCGCCGGGATGCTGCCGCCCGACCTCAGCGAGCGGCCGCGGTTCGGCGCCGACGAGCGCCCGGCGATCCCGCACATCGTGCTGATCACCGACGGTGCCGAGCTGCCGCCGGGCAACCACGTGATCCCGCCCGACGGCCTGCACGGCGTGACGGTCATCGACCTGCCCGCGCACTGGGGCGAGCTCGACAGCCCGACCGCGCTCCGGCTCGAGCTGGCCGACCGGCGCGCGGCCGACGGCGGCGTCCCCCTCATGGCCGTGCGGCTGCGCACCGAGCCGGTGCGCGCGAAGGGCGACCAGTGCAGCGTCGCCACCGCGGAGGCCCTGGCCCGTCGGCTGACCCCGCTCTTCACGCCGAGCGCGGGCGCGGCGGTCGGCGACGACGCCGTCGACATCACCGCCCCGACGGACTTCATGGACCTGCTGGGCCTCGGGGACGTCTTCACCTTCGACCCCGACGCAGCATGGCGCTCCCGGCCGGCCCGCGACCGCCTGCGGGTGCCGATCGGCGTCGGCGACTCGGCGGCACCGATCCACCTCGACATCAAGGAGTCCGCCCAGCAGGGCATGGGCCCCCACGGCCTGGTGATCGGCGCGACCGGATCCGGGAAGTCGGAGTTCCTTCGCACCCTGGTGCTCGGGCTGGCGATGACCCACTCGCCCGAGCAGCTCAACATGGTGCTGGTCGACTTCAAGGGTGGTGCGACCTTCGCCGGAATGTCGGAGATGCCGCACGTGTCCGCGGTGATCACCAACCTGTCACAGGAGCTGACGCTCGTCGACCGCATGCAGGACGCCCTGTCGGGCGAGATGGTCCGCCGGCAGGAGGCGCTGCGCGAGGCCGGCAACTTCGCGTCGATCCGCGACTACGAGAAGGCACGTACGTCGGGCGACCCCGCCACCGCCCAGCTGGCACCGCTGCCGTCGCTGTTCATCGTCGTCGACGAGTTCTCCGAGATGCTCACCGCGAAGCCGGAGTTCATCGACCTCTTCGTCGCGATCGGTCGCCTCGGGCGCTCGCTCGGCCTGCACCTGCTGCTCGCCTCGCAGCGGCTGGAGGAGGGCCGGCTGCGCGGACTGGAGTCGCACCTGTCGTACCGGATCGGCCTGCGCACCTTCAGCGCGCAGGAGTCACGGGCGGTGCTCGGCGTCCCCGACGCCTACGAGCTGCCCGCCGTCCCCGGCCTGGGCTACCTGAAGCCGGACCCGACCCAGCTCACGCGGTTCAAGGCGGCGTACGTCTCGGGACCGCCGGAGACGGGACGCCGGCGGGTGACCCGCGACGGCGGCGGCAAGGTCGTCGGCATCTTGCCGTTCACGATCTCCGAGGTGCAGACCTTCGACGACCCCGGAGCCGACGACGGCGACGCCACGGACGCCACGCCCACGCCGACGTCGGGCGACACCGCCTCGCTGCTCGACATCGCCGTCACGCGGATGGAGGGGCGCGGCCTCCCGGCGCACCAGGTGTGGCTGCCGCCGCTGGACGTTCCGGACACGCTCAACCAGCTGATGCCCGACCTCGCCGCCCACCCCGACCTCGGCCTGGTGTCCCTGCAGTGGCGCCAGGCGGGCAACCTCACCATCCCGCTCGGGACGGTCGACCGGCCGCGCGAGCAGCGCCGCGACACACTGACCATCAGCCTCAGCGGCGCGGCCGGCCACGTCGGCGTCGTCGGTGGTCCGCGCAGCGGCAAGTCGACGCTGCTGCGCACGATCGTGACCAGCCTGTCGCTGACGTCGACGCCGCTCGAGTCACAGTTCTACGTCCTCGACTTCGGCGGCGGCACGTTCGCACCGCTGTCCGCGCTGCCCCACGTCGCCGGCGTCGGCAGCCGCTCCGAGCCGGAGGTCGTGCGTCGGATCCTCGCCGAGGTCAGGGGCATCGTCGACCGCCGCGAGGCCTACTTCCGCCAGCACGGCATCGACTCGATCGAGACCTACCGCAGCCGGCGCATGCAGGGCCGAGCCGACGACGGGTACGGCGACGTCTTCCTCGTCATCGACGGCTGGGGCACCCTCCGGTCGGACTTCGACGACCTCGAGCTGGAGATCCAGCAGCTCGCCGGCCGTGGCCTCACCTTCGGCCTCCACATCGTCACGTCGTCGACCCGCTGGCCGGACTTCCGTGCGGCGATGCGCGACCTGATCGGCACCAAGCTGGAGCTCCGCCTCGGTGACCCGATCGACTCCGAGATCGACCGCAAGGTCGCAGCCCTGGTGCCGGTGAACCGGCCCGGCCGCGGCCTCGTGCCCGGGAAGCTGCACTTCCTCGGCGCCCTGCCGCGCATCGACGGCGACCCGTCGGCCGGCACGCTCGGCGACGGTGTCGACCACCTGATCTCGGCGGTCGCCAAGGCCTGGCGCGGACCGGCCGGCCCGAAGCTGCGCCTGCTTCCCGACCGGATCTCGCTCGACGACGTCCGCGGCCTGGTCGCGACGCCGCCGGCTCGCAGCCTGCTGCTGGCGATCAACGAGAAGGAGCTCGCCCCGGTCGCCTTCGACGTCGACGCCGAGCCGCACCTGCTGCTGTTCGGCGACGGCAAGTCGGGCAAGTCCAACTTCCTGCGCACCTACTGCCAGGAGATCATGCGGACCCGGACGCCGGCCGAGGCGCAGATCGTCGTCGTCGACTACCGCCGCTCGCTGCTGGGCGAGGTGCCCGAGGAGTACCTCCTCAACTACCTCACCTCGGCGACCCAGGCCCAGCCCGCGCTGACCGACCTGGCGACGTACCTCCAGAACCGGCTGCCCGGTCCGGACGTGACGCCCGAGCAGCTGCGCAACCGGTCGTGGTGGTCGGGCGCCGAGGTCTTCGTCGTCGTCGACGACTACGACCTCGTCGCCACCCAGCAGAGCTCGCCGATCGCGCTGCTCCAGCCGCTGCTCGCACAGGCCCGCGACGTCGGCCTGCACGTGGTGATCGCGCGTCGCTCCGGTGGTGCGTCCCGCGCGATCTACGAGCCGGTCATCCAGACCCTGCGCGACCTCGCGATGCCGGGCATCCTGCTGTCCGGCAACCGCGACGAGGGCGTGCTGCTCGGCAACATCCGGCCGGGCCCGGCCCAGCCGGGTCGGGGCCGGGTCGTCTCGCGCGACCGCGGCGCCGAGGTGGTCCAGCTGGCGTGGACGGATCCCTCGCTC
>DATLIG010000277.1:0-5865 GCA_035539555.1 Nocardioides sp.
CCCGCACCGCCGGCCCGTCGGCGATGTTGTCGGTCTCGCTGCCGACGAACAGCACGCGGGTGTCGATGTCGCCGAGGCGCACCGTGCGCTCGCGGCCAAGGTGGACGGTGCCGGTGGCGAGCTCGTTGCGGACCATCAGCCGGGTGTGGATCTGGTGGTAGGCGCGCCCGGGGTAGCCGGGCATCTCGGCGATGAAGCCGTCGATCGCGGTGGTCCGGGCGAGGGTCTCGGTGTCGAGGATGTTCTTCGCCAGGTGGTAGGCCTTCGTCAGCTCGCGCCTGGGTGCCATCGCCCGGTAGCTGGCGCGGACCAGGTGCCTCGGCACGCCACCGAGCGCGGCGGTCGGCGCCGTGACGGCGCGCGAGCCGAGCAGGCGGTCGGCCATGATCAGCGGCTGGACGGCCGGGATCAGTGAGTAGTCGATCGGCGTGCCGAAGGCGGTCAGCGAGGCGATCGGCAGGTCGGGGTGCGCGGCCGCGGTCAGCAGGCTGATGGTGCCGCCGAGCGACCAGCCGACGAGGTCGACGCCGTCGGCCCGGTCGCCGGCCTCGGCGTGGTCGTCGAGCACCGCGTGGATCGCGGTCGGGAGGATGTCGTCCATCCAGGTCTCGAAGCCCATCGCCCGGTCCGCGAACCCGATGGCGCCGTAGTCGACGAGGTACGTCGCCCGGCCGCTCTCCAGCAGGTGGGCGGCCAGGCTCTGGCCGGGCCGGAGGTCGAAGCAGCGGGCCGACACGGCCAGCGGCGGCACGAGCAGGACCGGTCGCGCGGCGGTCGCCGGCGTGGTGCGGTCGTACCGCGAGAGCCGGCGGTGCGGGGCGTCGCTGAGCACGGTGGCCGGCAGGCCGTCGTACTGCTCGATGCCGGGACCGAGCGGGGAGATCGCCCACGCGTTGCGGGCGGCGGTGGTGGTCAGGCTGGTCAGGCTCTGGACTGCGGTGGGCACCGCGCCATGGTGACTGGTCGGTAACTTCGCGTCCACCGAACGTGATGAGCGTGACGCCGCCGCCCGCCGTGGGTGTGAGCGGAGCCTCTCCGGAGGGGGCCGTCAGAAGCAGGGGACGATGTCCTGCGCACCCTGGATGCCGTGGAACAGGCGGGCCTGGGTGCCGGCCATGGTGCGGGTCTGCGGGCTGGCCCACGCGAGCGTGCTCAGCGCCGGTCCGCCGTTGCCGGGGATCCGCACCTTGCGGGCCTGTACGTGGATCACGAGGCGCTCGGCCGTCGTGCCGGGGAAGCAGGCGGAGCCGTAGGACTTGCCCTCCGCGACGGCACGGCTGACCCGCTCGCCGGCCGCGATGCCGCGGTAGCGCAGGGTGACGATCGACTGGAAGCCGGAGGGGTGCGGGCTGGTCGCCTCCCAGGTTCCGGTGATGCCGACGGACATGCCGCGGGTGTGCCCGGACCAGACGTCGAACACGGCACGGCCGTCGCGAACGCGGTGGACGCGGCTGCTCCACCACCGCTCGCGCAGGCCCTGCTGCAGGAACACCTGGCAGCCCTCGCAGTTGGCGACCCGGACCACGACCCGAGTGCGGTGGGGCTCGGAGGTGGTGGCGGCCGACGACGTCGCCGCGGCGGTCGGCGCCAGGAGGCAGGCGACGAGGCCGAGGAGGGCGAGCAGGCGGGTGGGGACGGACACGGGAACTCCCTGGGGTCGGAACGGATGACACCAGGGGAGACGTCGCGAACGGCCGAATGGTTGTGACGAGTCCGCGGCGGCGCTGGCCGGCGGCCGGTCAGGTCCGCGAGCGCCAGTGCATCGCGCCGATGAGCATCATCCGCAGCTGGGCCCGGGCGGTGTCCGCGATCCGCCGCTCCTCGGCGGAGCCCGGGCCGGCGGTCAGCAGGCGCTCTGCGGTCGTCACCATCGCGCCGACGATCAGGGTGGACAGCACCCGCAGGTCCTCCTCGGACCACTGGTCGGTGCCGGGCAGGTGGGCCAGGTCGATGGCGAGCTCGCGCTCGGCGAGCTCGATGCCACGGGCGATCGCCTCCCGCACGGTGGGCGGCCCGGCGAAGCGCTCGCGCGCGATGAACCCGAAGTGGGCCTGGTCCTGGCGGACCTGGGTCACGAGCACGCTCACGGACCCGTCGATGATCGAGCGGAAGTCGTCGCCCGCGGTACGCCGCAGCTCGCGCAGCAACGCCCGCAGCGTGTCGAGCGACTCCTCCACCAGTGCGAGTCCGAGGTCCTCGATGGAGGGGAAGTGCCGGTAGAACGCGGTCGGCACGATGCCGACCTCCTTCGCGACCTGGCGCAGGGAGAGGGCGACCAGGGTGGAGCCCTCGGAGAGTGCGAGCGCCGCGTCGAGGATCGCGCGGCGGGTGCGCTCCTTCTGCTCCACGCGTGACCCGGTCATGTACCCATCCTAACTTGAGTGAACATGTGTGCACTGTCACGGCCCGTGGTCGTTGACCTGACCCAGGACGGCTTGCGAGAGTTTGGGTGTACAGACGTACACCCAAACTTCCACCGAAGGAGGCGCGATGTCCGCGCTCATCTCCGAACCGGCGGCCGTTCCCACTCGCCCCCGCCGCAGCCGCGCCGGCGGCGGCCCGCTCGGCATGGTCCTGCGCTCCAGGCTCGTGACCGCGCTGGCCAGCCCCCACGGCGTCGACAGCTACCTCGAGCGGTTCAACCCGATGTGGGCCGCCCACGACGTCCGCGCCCGGATCGTCTCGGTCCACCGCGAGACCGAGGGCGACGCCCCGGTCGCCACCCTGACCCTGCAGCCCACCTCGACCTGGCGCGGCCACCGCGCCGGCCAGCACGTCCTCGTCGGCGTCGAGATGCCCGGCAGCGCCAAGCGGTTCACGCGGGCGTTCTCGATCTCCTCGGCGGCGTCCGGCAGGGGAGAGCAGTTCACGCTCACGATCCGCGCCCACGACGAGGGCCAGGTGTCGTCGTACCTCGTCCGCTCGGCGCAGCCCGGCCAGATCCTCCACCTCAGCCAGGCGCAGGGGGAGTTCACCCTCGTCGAGAGCCCGGCCACCCCGACCATCAGCCGCCTGCTCTTCATCACCGGCGGCTCGGGCATCACGCCCGCGATGTCGATGGTCCGGACCCTCCTCCGGGACGGGTACGACGGCCACGCCGGCCGCAAGGTGACCTTCCTGCACTTCGCGCGCAGCGCCGAGGACCAGATCTTCGCCGACGAGCTCGCCGAGATCGCTGCCGCCGACAACGGCGTCGACGTCCACCTCCGCCACGGCGACCAGGTCTTCAGCGAGTTCGAGCTGCGCCGCCTCGTCCCGGACTACAAGGAGACCGACACCTGGCTCTGTGGCCCGCCCGGGCTGGTGGAGCTGGTCAAGGCGGCCTACGGCGACTCGACGCGCCTGCGGATGGAGTTCTTCAAGCCGGCCGTCGCCCGTGCCGCCCAGCCCGGCGAGGAGGTCGAGGGGGACATCTCCTTCACCCGCTCGGGCAAGACCGTGGCCGCCTCCGGCGCCAGCCTGCTCGAGCAGGCCGAGGAGCTCGGCCTGAAGCCGGAGTTCGGCTGCCGGATGGGCATCTGCTTCTCCTGCACGCGCACCAAGACCGCGGGCACCGTCCGCAACATCCTGACCGGCGAGGAGTCCGCGCTGCCGGACGAGGAGGTCCGCATCTGCGTGACCGCCGCCGCCGGTGACTGCCACATCGACCTGTGATCCGCCCCCAGAGAGAGGAACCGATCATGACCGAACTGATGGACTCCCCGACCGCCGAGGTCGCTTCGGCGACCGACGAGAAGTACCACGGCCTGACCCGTGCCGAGATCGACCAGCTCGGCGCCGAGCTCGACGCCCTGCGCCTGCGCATCATCGCCGATCTCGGCGAGACCGACGCGGAGTACCTCCGCAAGGTCGTCAAGGCCCAGCGCAGCTTCGAGATCGCCGGCCGCGCGCTGTTCTACCTGCCCGTGATCGGCTGGCTGCCCGCGGTCGCCGCGCTCTCCGTGTCGAAGATCCTCGACAACATGGAGATCGGCCACAACGTGATGCACGGCCAGTACGACTGGATGGGCGACCCGAACTACAACTCCCGGATGTTCGACTGGGACACGATGGCGCCGGCCGAGAACTGGAAGTACGGCCACAACTACATGCACCACACGTACACGAACGTCGTGGGCAAGGACCGCGACGTGGGGTACGGCATCCTGCGGATGGACCCCGAGCAGAAGTGGAACCCCTACTACCTGGGCAACCCGCTGTGGGCGTTCCTGCTGATGACCTTCTTCGAGTGGGGCGTGGCCCTGCACGACCTCGAGACCGAGGAGGTGTTCGCGGGGCGCCGCAAGATGTTCGGTGGGGAGAACGCGCCGATCTGGCGCCGGATCCGCAAGAAGATGGGCAAGCAGGTCCTCAAGGACTACGTGCTCTTCCCCGCGCTGACCGGGCCGCTCTTCCTGAGCACCCTTGCCGGCAACGCGGTGGCCAACCTGGTCCGCAACATCTGGACCTTCAACATCATCTTCTGCGGCCACTTCCCGGCCGGCGTCGCGTCCTTCTCGGTCGAGGAGACGGAGAACGAGACCCGCGGCCAGTGGTACCTGCGCCAGATGCTGGGCTCGGCCAACATCACCGGCGGCAAGCTGATGCACGTGATGAGCGGCAACCTGTCGCACCAGATCGAGCACCACCTCTTCCCGGACATCCCGGCACGCCGCTACCCGGAGATGGCCGTCGAGGTGCAGGAGATGTGCGAGCGCTACGGCCTGCCGTACAACAAGGGCCCGCTGCACAAGCAGCTCTTCAGCGTGTTCGCGAAGATCGTGCGCCTCTCCTTCCCGGGCGGCGCCCAGAAGGAGGCCCCGGTCCGTGGACCGCAGGCAGTGACCGACGACTCGTTGGCCGCCTGAGTCTTTGCGGGGAGAATGCTCGCCATGAGTGGACGTGACCACCTGAGCAAGGGCGAGATCGCCAAGGACGCCATCCAGGCCGGCGCCGAGGCGGCCGCCACCACGGTCGGCGAGGTCGCCACGATCCTGACCAGGGCCGTCGGTGAGGTCGCGGCCGCGGTCGGCGGCTTCGCGACCGAGGTCTTCGAGATCCGTGACTCCTCGCGCCGCGCCCTCGCCGAGCACGGCGCGGGCGGGCCCGCCGAGGTCGCCGAGGCCCCCCAGGCCCCGGCGACCGACGAGATCGACCCCGCCTGACGGCAGTCGTCAGGCGAGTACGGCGCGCGCGGCCTCGCGTGCTGCGGAGGGATCCGCAGCCGCGAGCGCCGCGTTCGCCATTTCGCGGCACTGCTCGAGCGTCGCCGTCGCGAGCCGCGCCCCGACCGGCCGTACGGCGGCCGCGGCCATCGACAGCGAGGTGACCCCGAGCCCGACCAGCACGCAGGCGAGCAGCGGGTCGGCCGCGGCCTCCCCGCAGACGCCGACCGGCTTGCCGGCCCGCCCGCCGGCGGCGGCGGTCATCGCGACCAGCTGCAGCACGGCCGGCTGCCACGGGTCGGTGAGGTGCGCCAGGTCGGTGCACAGCCGGTCGGCGGCCATCGTGTACTGCGTCAGGTCGTTGGTGCCGATCGACAGGAAGTCGACCTCGGCGAGGATCCGGTCGGCCAGCAGCGCTGCACTGGGCACCTCGACCATCACGCCGGGCACCAGACCGCGCGCCCGCGCCGACTGCGCGAAGTCCCGCGCCTCGTCGACGGTCGCCACCATCGGTGCCATCACCCACGTCGTGGCCCCACTCTGCCTCGCTGCGGCCGCGACCGCGTCGAGCTGCCGGTCGAGCAGGCCGTGGTCCGTGAACGACAACCGGAGACCGCGGACACCGAGCGCGGGGTTCTCCTCGTCGGGGTGCGTGGCGAAGGCGATCGGCTTGTCCGAGCCGGCGTCGAGGGTGCGGACCACGACGTAGCGGTCGTCGTCG
>DATLIG010000278.1:0-30468 GCA_035539555.1 Nocardioides sp.
CTCAGAAGCCGGGCTCGGTGCGCTCCAGGATCGGCCCGAGGTCGAGACCGGCGGGCAGGGTGCCGAACGCGCTGCCCCAGTCGCGGGCGAGGCGGGTGGCGCAGAAGGCGTCGGCGACGGCGGCGGGTGCGTTGCGGATCAGCAGGCCGGCCTGGAAGACGACGGCGATCTGCTCGACGAGCCGGCGGGCGCGCAGCTCGATGTCGTCGAACTGGGTGAGCTCCTTCTTGAGCGAGGTGACCGCGTCGTCGTAGCGCTGGTCGGACCCGAGGGCCAGCTCGGCCTCGGCGAAGAAGGCGTCGAGCGACTGCGGCTCGCGACCGATCGCGCGGAGCGCGTCGAGGGCGGCGACGTTGCCGGAGCCCTCCCAGATCGAGAGCAGCGGCAGCTCGCGGTAGATCCGGGCCAGGTCGAAGTCCTCGATGTAGCCGTTGCCGCCGAGGCACTCGAGGGCCTCGTTGGCGAGGACCGGGCCGCGCTTGCAGACGTAGTACTTCGTCGCCGCGAGTGCCAGCCGGCGCAGCGCGCCCTCACCCTCGTCACCGTGGATCGCGCGGTCGTTGGCGCCGGCGAGCCGCATCATCGCGGTGGTCGCGGCCTCGGACTCGACGGCGAGGTCGGCGAGCACGTTGCGCATCAGCGGCTGGTCGATGAGCAGCTTGCCGAAGGCCGCGCGGTGGCGGGCGTGGTGGGCGGCCTGCACGAGCGCGGAGCGCATGCCCGCGGCGGAGCCGATGACGCAGTCCAGGCGGGTCATGTTGACCATCTCGACGATGGTCTTGACGCCCTTGCCCTCCTCGCCGACCAGCCACCCGACCGCGTTGTCGTACTCGATCTCCGACGACGCGTTGGACTTGTTGCCGAGCTTGTCCTTGAGCCGCAGGAAGCGGATCGGGTTGGCGTCCCCGCCGGGCAGCACGCGCGGCAGCAGGAAGCAGGACAGGCCGCCCGGCGCCTGCGCGAGGGTGAGGAACATGTCCGACATCGGGGCGGACGTGAACCACTTGTGCCCGACGATCCGGTACGTGCCGTCGGGCTGCGGCACCGCGGTGGTCGTGTTGGCGCGGACGTCCGAGCCACCCTGCTTCTCGGTCATCGACATGCCGGCGATCAGGCCGCGCTTGGTCTCCGGGTCGCGCAGGCCGAAGTCGTAGGCACGGTTGGTGAGCAGCGGCTCGAAGCGCGCGGCCAGCTCGGGGTTCGCACGCAGGGCTGGTACGACGGCGTACGTCATCGAGATCGGGCAGCCGTGGCCGGCGTCGACGTTCCAGGAGTAGAACTTCGCGGCGCGGGCGACGTGGGCCCCCGGACGGTCGTCGGCCCACGGGGCGGCGTGGATGCCGTGGCCGACCGCGGTCTCCATGAGCTGGTGGTACGCCGGCACGTACTCGACCTCGTCGATGCGACGCCCGTAGCGGTCGTGCGTCAGCAGGCGCGGCGGGACGCGCTCGGCGAGCCGCCCCCAGTCCATGGCCTCCGGGGTGCCGGCGAGGCGGCCGACCTCGCGGATCTCCGGCAGCGCCCAGCCCGCACCCTCGCGCTCGATGCCCTCGAGCAGGGCCGGGTCGGCGGAGGTGTCGTGGCCGACGAGCGGCGGGACCTGGTTGGTGACCTCGTGCGTGCTGGACATGGTGCTCATCCCTCGCTGGTGGGGTGGTCGGGCTGGTGGATGACATTGCTGGTCCGGGGGCCGCCGTCGTCGTACGGCGCCCCGTCGCGCTCGCGCACGGCCTGCCGGAAGCCGGCCTCGGCGGCGCGCTGCTGGAAGGCGTGGCCCTCGCGGGTGTGGCGGGAGATCCCGTCGAAGACGGTGCTGATCATCTGGCTGTTCTGCACGCCCTGCGCCAGGAGCGCGGAGTTGAGCGCGAGCTTGACCATCATCAGCTGGTTGAGCGGCATGGCCGCGATCCGCTGCACCAGGGCCTCGGTGCGCTCCGCGAGTCGCTCGGGCTCGGGCGCCTCGATCGCCAGGCCCCACTCGGCGGCCTCGCGACCGGTGAGGGTGTCGCCGGTGAGCAGCAGCCGCTTGGCGCGCTGGTCGCCGAGCCGGTGGGCCCACAGTCCGGCGGACGGGACGCCCCAGACCCGGGTGGGCGGGTAGCCGATCTTCGCGTCGGCGGCGATCACGATCTGGTCGCAGTGCAGCGCGATGTCGGTGCCGCCGGCGACGCAGAAGCCGTGGATGCTCGCCACGGTGGGCTTGTCCGCATGCAGCAGGCTGGCGAAGCCGCGGGTGAAGCGGCTCATCATGGCGTAGTCGACCATCGGGTCCCACGTGCCCGCGGGGTCGTGGTTGTGCATCTGGACGGACGGGTCGAGGACGGTGCCCCGGCGTGGCGTCGCTCCCGCCATCTGCCCGTCCAGCAGGCCCTCGGCGGAGGCAGCGAGGTCGTAGCCGCCGCAGAAGCCCTTGCCACGGCCACTCAGCACGATCACGTGCACCCGCGGGTCGAGGTCGGCGCGCTCGACGGCGTCAGCGAGCTCGACCGGGGTGTCGGGCGTGATCGAGTTGCCCTGCTCGGGCCGGTTGAAAGTCAGCCGCGCGACCCGGCCGTCGACCTCGTAGGTCAGCGTCCGGTACGCCGGGACGTCGTCGGCGACAGCACCCGCGTCGCGGTACGGCGAGTCCGGGCCCTCGTGCGCGCTACGGCGCCAGCCGGCAGCATCGGTCATGGCCGCGACGTTACATGTTTGGCCACGGTTGTGTCGATATCTGTAGCGTGGAAGGATCCTGCCCGTGGTGGTCGACCTCGCTCCGCTCCCCGCGCGCTCCGTGGTGCTGAGCCTGCTGCTCGGCTCCCACCCCGACCGGATGTCGGCCGCCGATCTGGTTCGTGCCGGCGAGCACTTCGGCATCCCCGCGGCCACCACGCGCGTCGCACTCACCCGGGCGGTGGCGGCCGGCGACCTGCACCGCTCCGCGGGCGACTACGTGCTCGGCGAGCGGCTCGCGCGACGCCAGCGCCGCCAGGACGAGGCGGTGCTCGACGCCGAGACCCCCTGGGACGGCGGGTGGGAGCTCGCGGTCGTGGTCGTCGCCGGCCGGCCCGGCCCGGAGCGTGCTGCGCTGCGGGACCGGCTTTCGTCGTACCGGCTGGCGGAGCTGCGCGAGGGGGTGTGGACCCGGCCCGCCAACCTCAGCCGTCCGCGGTCGTACGCCGACGACGCGGTCCTCAGCACGTTCACGGCGACTCCCGACGAGGACCCGGTCGCGCTCGCGGCCGCGCTGTGGGACCTGCGCGCCTGGGCCGCCGCCGGGAGGGAGCTCGTCGACCTGTTGACCGTGACGGCCGAGCCCGCGCCGCGCCTCGCCGTCGCCGCCCACGTGGTCCGCCACCTCGCCACGGACCCCCTGCTCCCGGCCGCGCTGCTCCCCCGCGACTGGCCCGCTGCGGCGATGCGGTCGGCGTACGCGGGCTACCAGGCCGAGTTGCGGGCGCTGGCCATCGGGCGCTGAGCGGCGGGGCGCGTCGGCCCGGGGCGGCCCTCAGGCCGGCGTCGGACCGGACTCGAACGCGTCGATCATCGCCCGGGCCCGGAGGGCGGCGTCGACGACCAGCTCCACGTCGTCGGCGAGGTCGCCCACGCGTTCCTCACCGGGCGTCGTCCCGGACCCGCCGACGGCGCGGGCGTGCAGGGCGGCGAGCAGCTCCTCGCGGTCGAGGCCGCGCACGGCCAGCAGGACGAGGGGGTCGGTGTCGACGAGCCAGCCCGCCTGCAGCAGCACCGCGATCGCGTGGGCGCAGGGGTCGAGGTAGTGGGGGCAGGTGCAGGTGGCGGCCAGCTCGCCGCCGTACGGGAGCAGCTCGACGCCCACCTCCTCCGCATGCTCGACGAGGTCGTGCGGGAGGTTGCCGGCGAGCAGCTCGGCGATCCGGCCGGACTCGGCGGCGACCGCCTCGACGAAGGCGCGGCGGGAGGCCTCCTCGAGAACGGGGACGGCGACCTCGACCGTCCACGCGTCGTCGCCGTCGCGCACGGCCGCGACCAGGGTGCCGGCGTCGACGGTGATCCCGCCGACGTCGCCGCGGCGGGCATGGGCGCGGCCGGGGCGCAGCTCCGCGTCGGAGTACGCCGCCTCCTCGACGGCCCGCAGCCAGGCCTTGCCCCACCACGTCCGGACCCCGCGCGGAGGGTGGGTACGACGCGCGAACGTGGTGCGCATCAGTCGCCCGCCTCGGCAGCCGCCTCGCGGGCCGAACGGCGCAGGGTCACCAGGTCGCGCAGCTCCTCGTTGCTGAGCTCGGTCAGCGCGGCATCGCCGCGGGCGAGGACCGCGTCGGCGAGCTGGCGCTTGCGGGTGAGCAGCTGGGCGACCCGCTCCTCGATGGTGCCCTGGGTAATCATCCGGTGCACCTGCACCGGCTTGGTCTGCCCGATCCGGTAGGCGCGGTCGGTCGCCTGCTCCTCGACGGCGGGGTTCCACCAGCGGTCGACGTGGATGACGTGGTCGGCACGGGTGAGGTTGAGGCCGGTGGCACCGGCCTTGAGGGACAGCAGGAAGACCGGCACGCCGTGCTCGTCGTCGGCGGCCTGGAAGCGCCGCACCATCGACTCGCGCTGCGCGACGGGTGTGCCGCCGTGCAGGAACTGGTGGGGCACGCCCGCGGTCGCGAGGTGCTGCTCGATGAGGCGGGCCATGGCGACGTACTGGGTGAAGACGAGGACTGCACCGCCCTCGGCGAGCACGGTGGCGACCAGCTCGTCGAGCAGCTCGAGCTTCTCCGAGCGCCCGCTGAGGCGGACGGCTCCTGATTGCTTGAGGAACTGGGCGGGGTGGTTGCAGATCTGCTTGAGGCCGGTGAGCAGCGCGAGCACCAGCCCGCGGCGCGTCTCCGGGTCGGCGCGCTCGATCCGCTCCATCGAGTCGCGCACGAACGCCTCGTAGAGGACGGCCTGCTCGCGGGTCAGCCCCAGCAGGTGGTCGGTCTCGGTCTTGGGCGGGAGCTCGGGCGCGATGCCCGGGTCGGACTTGCGGCGGCGCAGCAGGAACGGTCCGATCAGGTCGGCGAACTGCCGCGCCTTCGTCGGCTCGGTGCCCGACTCGATCGGCGCGCCCCACACCCGCCGGAACGCCTGGCGGCTGCCGAGCAGGCCGGGCACGCACCAGTCGAGGATCGACCACAGCTCGGTGAGGTCGTTCTCGACGGGCGTCCCGGTCAGGGCCACCCGAGCCCGGTTGGGCAGCTGGCGCAGGGCGCGCGCGGTCGTCGTACGGGAGTTCTTGACGTGCTGCGCCTCGTCGGCCACGACGAGGTCCCACTCGACGGCGGTGAGGGTGGCGGCGTCGCGACGGAGCGTGCCGTACGTCGTCAGCACGAACCCGCCGCGCAGGTCGTCGAGCGACCGCGACCCTCCGTGGAAGCGGCGGACGGCGACGCCCGGCGCGAACCGGTGGATCTCGCTCTCCCAGTTGCCGAGCAGGCTGGCCGGGCACACCACCAGGGTCGGCGCGTCGCCGGCGAGGCCCGCGGAGCGGCGGTGGAGGTGGAGGGCGATCAGGGTGATGGTCTTGCCGAGCCCCATGTCGTCGGCGAGGCAGGCCCCGAGACCGAGACCGGTCAGGTCGGCGAGCCAGGTCAGGCCGTGGCGCTGGTAGTCGCGCAGGTGCGCGTCGAGCCCGGGCGGCTCGGGCAGCGGGTCGCGGGTCGCGGCGGCGAGCACCTGCTCGCGCACCTTCAGCAGACTCGCCCCGACGACCACCTCCGCGGTGGCGGGCTCCTCGTCGGTGGCCGGGACCTCGGTGGCACCGGTGAGCGCCGCGGCCAGCGCCTGGGCGCCCGTCGCCTTGCGGATCAGCCGCTTGCGGGCCCGCAGCGCCGTGGTCGGGTCGACGATCGTCCACGCGCCGCGCAGCTTGATGACCGGGCTGGCCGCTCGGGCGAGCTCGGCCATCTCCTCGTCCGTCAACGGCTCGCCGTGCAGCGCGACCTGCCAGGAGAACGCGAACATCCCCGCGGCCGAGAACGGGCTCTCCTGCAGCGGCAGCTCGGCGTTGCGCTCGCCCTTCTCGCGCTGCCGGTCGAGCACGGCCCGGGTGGTGAGCTCGGGACCGAGGGCGCGCGGCCAGTGCACGTCGACGCCGACCTCGCGCAGCGCACCGACCTGGGTGAGCAGGCCGGTGATCTCGTCGCCGTCGAGGGTCAGCTGGTCGGGCACCGACAGGGCGAGGAAGCGGTCCACCACCGGCCACACGTCGGCGGCCGCGCGCAGCGCGATGCTGGCGTGGATCCGAGCCCGCGGCCCGAAGCCGTGCTCCTCGTCGGAGCCGGTCCACAGCACGGCCGCGTCGCAGACGTGCAACGGGTCGCGCTCGTCGTGGACCTGGAGCACCACCCGGACCGAGCCCGCGACGAGCTCCTCCTCGTCGGCCTCGACGCGCAGCGAGATCCGCACCAGCTCGGGCAGGTCCGCGATCCGCTTGCGGGCGCCCGCGGCCGCCTCCTCACGGGCAGTGCGCTCGGCGAGGCGACGCCGGACGCGGTCGGCGAAGTCGTCGGGGGTGCGGTCGGGCGCCTCGGCGCTGGGACCAGGACCGTCCGGCGCGGGGCGTGTCCGGGTGCGGACCGCCGGCGCCGCGCGGGGCATCGCGTCGGCGACGGCGTCGAGGACCCGGCGGACCAGGCCCGCCGCCTCGTCGGCGGCCAGGCCGTCGTGCGCACGGGCTTCGGCCAGGCGTCGTACGGCGTCGTGGTCGCGGTCGTCGAGCCCGTCGACCCGCCAGCCCGGCCGCTCCTCGCCCCGGGTCGGCGCGACCTTGCCGGCCGCGACCAGTCGGAGCCCGAGCAGCGCGGCCCCGCTGAGCAGGGCGACGCTCGGGTGCGCGTCGTCCGCGGTGTGCGCGCGGCTCAGCACCGGCAGCGCTGCGCGGACCGGCAGCGCGACCGTGCGGCGCGCAGGCACCGCGTCGGTGAACTCGATCAGCGGCTCGCCGGCGTCTCCGGACCGGAAGGTCGCCGGGCCGGAGACGGGAACGAAGCTCACATGGGGACGTTAACGGGTGGGTCAGACGGTTGGTTCCAGCTCGTTGGCCGTACGACGACCGCGGAGCCGCGCCAGGACGACCCCGCCCAGCAGCACCACACCACCGGCGCCGGCCAGGATCCCCGCCCACATCGACGGGTGCTCGGCCGCCAGGGCGACCGTGGCGAGCGGGACGAGCACGGCCGGCGAGGCGATCGCGAGGATCGTGAAGCCGGAGTGGTTGGAGACGGCTGCGGCCAGCGCCCACAGGATCGTGACCAGGGCGGCGAGGGCGAGGACCCACCAGACGTCGCCCTCGTGGAAGCTGACCTCGAGGGTGCTCGCCATGGCGCCGTCCATGTCGACTCCACCGAGGGACGAGTCGTTCATGAACATCGGCATGCCGCCGAAGAAGGCCCCGATGTAGCGGAACACGATGAACGACATCAGGATCCCGACGAACCCGACCAGCCCGAAGACGCCCACGACCACGCCGGAGACCGCACGGCTCGGCAGCGCCCAGCCGAGCAGCGTGACGACCACGACGAAGACCGAGATCAGCACCGCGCCGGTGACCTCCGGGTGCCCGTCGCCGATGCTGTCGGCCACGAAGTCGTCGAACGCGACGCCGTAGACGAGCGCGAGGCCGGCGATCGCGACGACCACGAAGGCGGCACGGCGCGCGGCGACGTACCCGATCGCCGCGAGCGCCACGAGGGTCGCGCCGATGAGGTAGGCGACCCAGCTCTCGTCCTCGTTGATGCCGATCCCGATGCAGAGGGCGACGCCGAGGATGCCGGCGACGCCGGGCCAGGTGACGACCTCCTCGCGGGCGCGGCCGCCGACCTTCCGGCCGGAGAGGGCCCCGAGGAGCGCGATGGCCAGCAGGCCGCCGGTGGCGGCCAGGGCGATGCCGTAGTTGGACCAGTCGAGGTCGCCGTCGCTGCGCGCCCGGAACCCGGCGATGATCACGGCCGCGGCGAGCAGGCCGGTGCCGATCGCGACGACCGCACCCGTGAAGCCCGCCCGCGACGCGCGCATCGGGAACTCCGGCTCGATCGGACCGCCCGGCTGGGACGGGGGCTCGCCGGCGAACCCGCCGAGCGGGATGCCGTCATTGCCGGTCGGGACGGCCGTCGTGGCCGGCGACGGCGGCGCGAACGCCGTCGACGGCGCGTCCGCCGGCGTCATCGTCGGCGGGGGCGGTGGGGGACCGTCGGCATGCAGCGGCTGCGTCTCCCCGGGGTCTCCGTCGCCGTTGTCGATCGCACCTGCGGGGGGCTGCGGGTCGCGGGGGCGCATCGCCGTCTTGTCCGGCTCGAACGGCGGCGGGGTGTCACTGCCGCCTGCTGCCGGCTGGTCCGGGGACGGGGAGTCATCGGTCATACCGGCCAATCTAGGCCCGGAGGGCCGCCGAACCGGGGAGGTCGAGCCGCCGTCAGACGCGCAGCCGCCCGGTGATCGGCGGCAGGTCGGCGAGCGTGACGATGCCCGGGTCTGCCGCGACGACGTAGGGCACGGCGTTCGTCACCGGCAGCGCCGTGTAGATCATGCCGAGTCCCATGAAGCCGGGCTCGGTCCAGTCCTCCGGGGGCAGGCAGTGCAGCACCGTGCGCATGTTGGGCCGACCGAACACCTGGATGACGTGGCCGTGCGCGAGCGGCTTCGGCGGGGTGACGTGGCTGCCCATCGTCCAGTTGAAGCCGACGCTGACGACGTTGCGCTCGCCCACCCAGCCGCGGTGGTAGCCCATCACGCCGCCGACGGTGCCCGCCGGGATGGTCATGAAGCCGAGGTCGGAGTCGCCGGTCGCCGGGGTGAAGGTGACGTCGAAGGTCATCCGGTCCAGCTGGACGCCGAGGGCGTCGGCCATCATCGCCGCGGACTCGGCGAACACCTCGCTCTCGCGGCGGACCGACTCGGCCAGGCCCGGCGTGTCCGGGTCCTGCGCGAAGCCCATGGCGACCTGGGTGCCGGCCGACTCGTACGTCGAGCAGTCGACCGACTCGGTGATCCGGATCTCGTCGACCCGGTCGCAGGAGCCGCTGAGCACCATGCCGACGAGGTTGGTCATGCCCGGGTGCGCACCGCTGCCGAAGATCGTCGACCGGCCCTGCTCGCAGGCCTTCTCGATCCGGGCCCGGTCCTCCGGGGTCTGCTTGCCGCCGGTGATCCAGGCGGCGCTGGTGCAGACGTTGATGCCGGCCTCGAGCAGCCGGACCAGCTCGTCGACGTCCGGCCAGAGCGGGTTGTAGCAGCAGGCGTCCGGCTGCAGCGCGAGGAGCGCGTCGACGTCGTCGGTGGCGATCACGCCGGTCGGCTCGGGCCAGCCGCACAGCTCGGCGGCGTCCCTGCCGACCTTCTCCGCGCCGTGGGCGTAGACGCCGACCAGCTCCAGGTCCGGCCGGGCGAGGATCGCGTGCGCCGACCGGCTGCCGATGTTGCCGGTGGTCCACTGGATCACGCGGAGGGGACGGTCGAACCGGGGAGCGCTCATGGCGCGAGAGTAGAACGCGTTCTAGTTCCTGTCGAGGGTCACCCGTTCGTCGCCAGCACCAGGGGTACGACGCCGGCCGCGCCCGCGTCGTACAACGCCGCCGCCGCGAGCGTGACCGACCACCCGGTCACCGTGCGGTCGTCGACCAGGAGCACCCGGGCGCCGTCGACGGAGGCGTGCTCGTCGAGCCGGAGGGCGCACCGGCGCTGGACGGCGGCGACGCGCTGGGCGGAGTTGGTCGCGCCGCGGTCGGGACCGACGCTCGGGTCCACGACCGCCCAGCGGCCGACGACGGGCACCTGGAGGAACCGGGACAACCCGGCGGCGAGGTCGGCGGTGAGCTGCGGCCGCTGCTCGGACTCGGCGACCACGATCGCGTCGACCTTGGGCTGCCAGTCCTGCAGCATGCCGACCATCGCGCGGGCGATGCCGTCAGGAACCGGGCCGTCCTCCGCACCGGCGGAGAAGAGCGCCCGCAGCGCCGGGCCGTGTCCGAGGTCGGTGAACCGGGCGATGGCGCGGCCCTCCTCGGCGGGCGGGTTGATCTTGCCGGACAGGCCGATCCCGATCGCGGCCATGCCGGTCGGCCACAGCTTGCGTGGCTCGATCGGCACGCCGGGGCGGGCGAGGCGGTCGGCCGCTTGAGACACGGCCTCGGTCGACACCTCGGCGGAGAGCGCGAGGCCGCCGCAGTTGTCGCAGCGCCCGCAGCGCCAGCCGGGATCGGCGAGCACCTCGGGGTCGTCGAGCTGGCGACGGAGGTAGAGCATCCGGCACTCGTCGCTGGCGAGGTAGTCGATCATCGCCCTCTGCTCGACCTCGCGCGCGGCGGCGACCCGTGCGTAGCGCTCGGCGTCGTAGTCCCACGACCGGCCGGTCGACTCCCATCCGCCGCGCACCCTGCGGACCGCGCCGTCGACATCGAGCACCTTGAGCATCGTCTCCAGCCGGTTGCGGGACAGGTCGACCCGCGGCTCGAGGGCGGCGGTGCTGAGCGGCCTGCCCTCCTCGGCGAGCGCGGCCAGCGTCTCGCGGACCAGCTCCTCGCGGGGGAACGCGAGGGAGGCGAAGTAGGCCCAGATGTCGCGGTCCTCGATCGCCGGCAGCAGCACCACCGACGCGCCCTCGGGCGGGAGGTTGCCACCGCGACCCGCGCGGCCGACCTGCTGGTAGTACGCCACCGGGCTGTTCGGCGCGCCCAGGTTGACCACGAACCCGAGCGAGGCGTCGAAGCCCATGCCGAGCGCGCTGGTGGCGATCAGCGCCTTGACCTCGCCGTCGATCAGCGCCTGCTCCAGCGCGAGCCGCTCGGTCTGCTCCGTCTGCCCCGAGTACGCCGCCACCACGTGGCCGCGGCTGCGCAGGTAGTCGGCCACCTCCTGGGTCGCGGCCACCGTCAGGCAGTAGACGATCCCGCTGCCGGGCTGCTCGGAGAGGTGGTCCGCCAGCCACGCGAGCCGCTGCTCGGCGGTCGTCAGCCGGACCACGCCGAGGCGCAGCGACTCGCGATCCAGGCTGCCCCGCAGCACCAGCGTTTCCGCGCCCGACTGACCGGCAGCGCGGCGGGAGGGGGCTCCCGGCAGCTTGCTGCCGCCTTGATCCCCGGAGACGCGCTCGGTCGCAGCCAATTGCTCGGAGACGTCGTCGGTGACCCGCTGGTTGGCCGTCGCGGTGGTGGCCAGCACCGGGATGCCGGCCGGCAGGTCCCGCAGCAGGGTGCGGATCCGGCGGTAGTCGGGCCGGAAGTCGTGGCCCCAGTCGGAGATGCAGTGGGCCTCGTCGACCACGAGCAGGCCGCAGGTCGCCGCCAGCCGGGGCAGCACCTCGTCGCGGAAGCCGGGGTTGTTGAGCCGCTCCGGGCTGACCAGCAGCACGTCCACCTCCCCGGCCTGGATCATCCGGTGGATGTCGTCCCACTGCTCGATGTTGGTGGAGTTGACGGTGACCGCGCGGATGCCGGCCCGCTCGGCCGCCGCGATCTGGTTGCGCATCAGCGCGAGGAGCGGCGAGATGATCACCGTCGGACCGCTCCCCTGCTCGCGCAGCAGCAGGGTCGCCACGAAGTAGACCGCCGACTTGCCCCACCCGGTGCGCTGCACCACCAGCGACCGGCGCCGGTCGACGACCAGCGCGGCGATGGCGGCCCACTGGTCGTCGTACAGGCGCGCGTCGGGACGGCCCACGAGGGCGCGGAGGTGCTCCTCCGCCCGGTCGCGGGTGGCCGTGGACGCGGCGTCGGTGGTCATGCGTCGTGTCTACCAGCGGTGCCCGACCCAGCCTGCATGGTGTCCGCAGGGCCCGAACGCCCGCCGAGGAGACTTCCGGCGAAGGCGAACATTGCCAGAACCTTCACCAAGAACGTTGCGGTCGCCGCCGGAGGTGGGCCAGAGTCACCCCCACCGGCGCAGCGGAGTGCTGCAGCCGCGCTGACGAACCAGGAGCTCGGGATGAAACGGATTCTTGCTGCCACCCTTCTCACGGCCACGACCGCCTTGAGCGTGATCGGCCCGCCCTCGCCCGACGGCCGTGCGGCCGCGACGACGGAGGACATGCCCCTCACGCCGGGCAACCAGCTGACGGTCGTCAGCGCGAACCTCTTCGAGATGTGGAACAACAACGACCTGGGCGAGACCCGCGACATGGCCCACTTCGCGTGGCGGGTGCGCAACGTCCTGAGCAACCCGAACATCGCCGTCGCCGCTCCCGACGTCGTCCTGCTGCAGGAGGTCACCTCGGAGAGCGCGTCCACGGTGGCCACGCTCCTGACCAGCTACACCGGCCGCAGCTACGCCGTCGGCGTCACCGCCGCGTCGGGTCCGGGCGCGGTCGAGAGCAATCCGTCGACCGGTCCGATCGTGCGCCGGGAGACGGCCATCGTCTACAACACGGAGTCAGTGATCCTGTCCAGCCCGGCGGCGTCCCTCCTCAGCTACCCGGAGAGCCAGGTCGAGAACACCTGGCTCTCGCTGCGGCAGGCCACGGCCCTGGTCACCAAGCGCGGGACCGGCAAGAAGTACGCCGTCTACGCCACCCACTTCGCGACCCACAACGCGGTCCTGGATCACGACGCCTACGGCGGGACCTGGGCGAAGTTCCTCAAGCGCAGGGTTACCGAGATCGCGGCCTACGCCGGCGCGACGCCGGTCATCGCCGGCGACTTCAACCGCACCCCCTGCATCAACTACACCAACGCCGCGCTGGCGAGCCGCGGCTACATGACCCGCTGCACCGGCGCTGCCGGGGAGCAGACCTCCGGGCTCTGGTCGGCAATGACCACGTCCTCGACGGACGCCCCAGGCACCTACGCGGCGGCCCTGCCGGCGACGGAGGACTCCGTCGACAACCTCTTCACCACCGGCACGATCCTGACGGCCCGGGACGACAGCGACTATCGCGAGCCGTATCCGGCAGGACCCACCAGGTTCCCCGACCCGGCGCTGTTCCCCAACGCGTTCCTCGACTGCCACCGCCTCTACGACGGTGACTCCCAGACCGGACAGCCCGGTGGGCAGGGCGGGTCCCAGGCCGCAGACAACATCTCCGGCTGCGCGGAGCGCTACTACTCCGACCACGAGTTCATCTGGGCCGTCGTGCAGTAGTCGTCCCACCGGCACGTGCGGGGGCACTGTCCGCGGATCCGAGGGATGGGAAGTTTTCGGAATCCGCGGACACGCCTCCGCGCGGCGCACTAGTGTCTGTCTTGCAGCCGCCGGAGACCCGAGACTCCGGCGGCTGCACCTATTTCCAGACCAGCGCATGGAACGCGCAGCGGCCGGACATCATGGGCCCATGACCACGGGCGAGCAGGACTACCTCCCCTACGCAGCGCCCGTCGCCGTCGAGTCCGAAGCGTCCGCGGCTCCGGCACCTCGCGCCGATCCGGAGCCCGTCGCCTGGCTGCTCTGGCCGGCCCGGGTGATCGCCTTCTGCATCGTCCTGCCCGTCCGCGCGGTCTGGGAGGTGCTGCGCGGCGCCGCGCGGGCCGTGGGTACGACGCTCGAGAAGGCCTTCGGCGCCCTCGGCCGGGCCGTCGTGGCGGTCGTGCGACCGGTCGTCGCCGCGCTCCTCGCGCCGCTGCGCTGGATCGGGCGCGCGCTGCTCCTGCCGCTGACCGCCGCCGTCGGCGCCCTGCTCACCTGGCTGGCCGACCGCCTGCTCCGGCCGCTGGTGCGCGGCCTCGCCGCCGTCCTGCGGCTGATCGGCGGCGGGGTCGCCGCCCTCTGGACAGCCGTCGCCGGCACGGTCGCGGCCGTGCTGCGGGCGCTCGGACGCGCCGCCGGCGCCGTCCTCGCCACCCTCGGCCGCGCCCTCGGGTCGATCGGCCGCGGCCTCGGCCACGTCCTGCGGACCCTGGTCGTCCGGCCGCTCGAGATGCTGCTCGGCCTCCTCGCGGCAGGAGGCCGCCTGCTCGCCCGAGCCCTCGCCGCGCCGCTCGTCCTGCTGTGGCGCTGGGTCCTCAAGCCCGTCGGCAGCGCCCTCGCCGTCGCCGTCATCGCCGTCGTCATGGGTATCGGACGGTTCCTCGTCCAGCCGCTGCTCCGTGCCCTCGCCGCGGTCCTGCGAGGTGTCGGCGACGCGATCGGCTGGGCGTGGCGGTCCGCGGGCCGCCTCCTGGCGCTCCTCGGCCGGGTCCTCGCCTGGCCCTTCGTGTGGCTCTACCGCCACGTCCTCACGCCCGTCGGGCACGCGATCCGCGCGGTCTGGCGCAGTGTCGTCCTCGCCCCCTGGCGGGCGGTCCGGCGCGCGCTGGCGGCGGCGACGACATCGGTCAGGACGACCGTGCGGCAGGCGAGCACGCAGGTCCGGGCGCAGGTCCGGGCGCTGTTCGGCCGTCCCCGCTGACCCAGGTCGGCCCAGGTCGGCCAAGGTCGGCTCAGGTCGCCGCCGCGGTGACGTCGTCGGAGCCCCACCACACCCGGGCGATCTCGAACCGCGACCGGACCCCCCACCGGGCGAGGACGTCGCCGACATGCTTCTCCACGCCCTTGACCGAGATGCCCAGCTCGGCGGCGATCTGCTGGTTCGTCGCGCCCTGCGCGACCTGCTGGGCGACCTCCGCCTGACGCGGGCTGAGCCGCGCCGGTGGGGGCTGCGGCACATCGCGGGACATGGTCCCGACAGCGGCGAGCAGCCCGATCCGGGTCGGCACGCCGAACGCGCAGAGCACCCGCGAGATGTGGGCCCGGACGGTGGCGGGCGACAGGAACAGGGCGGTCGCGATGTCGTCGACCTCCTGCCCGAGCAGCACGTGCCGGGCGACCTCCTGCTCCCGCTCGGACAGCACGTCCCAGCCCCCGCCGGCGACCGGCGGCAGGCGGCGCCCGGACGACGCGAGGGTCGCGACGGCAGCGCGTCGTACGGCTCCGAAGCCGGTCCGGTCGCTGTCGACGACCAGGGCACGGAGCTCACGTGAGGCAGTGCCCACGTCCCGGGCGAGGATCCGCGCGCGGCCGAGCAGGATCTGTCCCTCGGCGGCCTCGACCGCCCGCTCGTCGGCGAGGCAGGCCTCGATGCTCGGACCGAGCAGCGCGATGGCGGCATCCGTGTCGCCCGCCGCCAACGCCACCCGGGCGCGGGCGCGGCGGACGCTGGGCGCGGTTGCGGGATGCTCGCCGAGCTCGGCGAGTGCCTCGAGCCAGGTGCCGACCGCTTCCGCGTCCTCCTCGAGCAGGGCGGCGTTGAGGAACATCTCGAAGCAGAGCGCACGGTCGATCAGGGTGCAGTGGCTCAGCCCCGCGTCCGCGCCCGCCCGGAAGGCAAGGCCGGCAGCGGTCCGGACGTCGTACACCGCGATCGCACCGAAGGCGAGGAGCAGCAGCGCACCGCGGTCGATGAAGTCCCGCGGCTGGTCCGGGACCTGGGCGGCGATGTCGGCCGCGATCCGGATGCCGTCGGCGTCGCCGGCGTTGCCTTCGATCAGCACGGTCACGGCCTCGGTCACGGAGGCGAGCCGGCTGTCCGCGACGACGGTCGTGCGCACCGACGGCAGGATCGCCCGAGCCGGATCGATCCGTCCGGAGAAGGCGGCGATCCGTGCCTGGCAGATCCACATCACGGGGGCGAAGGGGTGGCCCGTCCAGGCCGCGCCGGCCGGCGGGCCGGTGGCGTCCAACGCGGCGGCCGTGCCGATCCGGGCACCGACCAGTGCGGCCTCGGAGGCGACGTAGCGGACCGCGGACCACCAACGCGACGACGCGTCGTCCGCGCCGGCGAGCAGGAGGCGCAGCTCGTCCTCGTCGACCGCCTCGGCGGCGAGGTCGCCGGCCGCGGCGAGGTAGGCTGCGGCCAGGCAGAGCGCACGGGTCCGGTCGTCGCCGGCCCGGGCGAGGCCCGCCTGCGCGTGGCGGGTGCCCGCGGCGAAGTCGCCGAGCCAGAAGTCCGCGAGGGCGGCCATCCCGAGGGCCGCCGGGCCGACGTCCTCGGCAGCGGCCAGGCAGGCGTCGCGGGTGGATTCCGGCGTACCGGCGGCGAGGTGGCCGAGGACGTCGTCGAGGAGCGTTCCTGCGGCCATGGACCGAAGATTCGCACGTCCCGGTGCGGTCGTGTCGGCCGTTCCGCGATTCGCATTACGTCGATTCCCTACTTACGCCGACGTGGTGGAGCCGCCAGAGTCGCCTTCCGGGACGACGGAGGGACCTCGATGAAGCGCGCACTGATCACGGGACTCACGGTGGTGGCCGCCCTGGCCGCCGGCTGCGGCGACGACGGCACGGATGCGTCCGACGACGGGGGAACCGCGCCGACGACCTCCGCGTCGAACCCGGGATCGGACTCCGGGGAGCCGGCCGCACTACCGAAGTTCTGCGACCTGCTCACCGCCGACCAGCTCACCGAGGCAGTGGGGGCCTCGGTGACGCTGGAGACCGACCCGTTCGGCGGCTGCGCCTTCTCGCAGGAGGATCCGCGTGCGCTCAGCGGCACCCTCGTGGCGACCGAGCTCGGGGAGGGCGCCGGCGGCTACGAGACGTACCAGTCCGGCACGAAGGGCGCGATGGACGGCCCGACCCGGCACGAGGTGCCTGGGCTGGGCGATGCGGCCTACGTCGACATCGGCACGATCGCCGGCGGCGAGAACCTGCAGGTCGCGGGCGGCGTGCTCTCCGGCACCGTGATCTACACGCTCAACCTGGCGCAGGCCACCGGCATGACCGAGGACGAGCTGGTCGCGATCAGCGAGACGCTGCTGAAGCTGCTCGTCGAAGCCGCCTGATTACTCCGGATCCCCATTGCGGCCGCACCTCCGGGACGGCGACCTTGGGCACATGCGCCTGTTCACCACGTCCAATGTCGCCACCATCGCCATCGTCGCCGGGATCGTCGTCGCCTCCGGGACGGGAGGAGCGGTCGCCGGCGCCCTGATCACCGGCAAGCAGATCAAGGACGGCACGGTCACCAGCGCCGACATCGCGAACGGCAGCCTGACCGGCACCGACATCAAGAACGCGAGTGTCGGGCGCGGCGACCTGGCCACGACCGCACGTGGCGTCCAGGCTCCCAAGGTCATCCTCGCCTCAGCGCCCGTCCTCGGCGGCAGCTACAACACCGCGCCGGCCAGCTGCCCTTCGGGCTACCGCGTCCTCGCCGCCACGGGATGGATGACCAACTCACGCGCGGCGGTCCAGCTCGACACGAGCAACACCGGCGTGACCGCCTACAGCCCCGACGTGGAGTCCAGCGACACGGTCAACCTTCGCCTGGTCTGCGCCATCTTCCCGTGAAGCCCAGCTGACCCGGCGGGCATCGGGTGAGTCGTGGGGGTGAGACCGGCCCACCGGGTCACCCTCACCCTCGCCACTCGTACTCCTCAGTCGTCGCGCCAGCTCTCGTTGACCAGGTCGTCCTCGACGTGGCCGCGGAGGTCCGTCCACAGCACCACACCGCCGCGGTCGACCTCGTCGACCTTCACGTAGACCCAGTGGTCGTCCTTCGTCGCGGGCCGCTCGACATGGGCGCGACTGGCACTGATGTCGCCGTCGCTGCGGTCGCGCGCCTGCTCGTCGACGGCCACCAGGACCGCCGGATCGATGGACGTCAGGTCGAACGGCACCCGGTCACCGACCTTCTCGGCCGACCACTTCTCGAACGCCTCGCCGTCCCAGCGCCACAGGTCGGCGAGGTCGCCGGCCTCGGCCGGTGGGGTGGACAGCCGGATCTCGTCGTCGCCCTCGAACCACGCGTCGAGCACCTGCGTCGATCCGGTCCTCGCCCGCAGCTCGCCGGCCACCTTCGCGAGGCCACGGCCGGTGACGATCGGGACGTGCGCCTCCTCGCGCGGGTACGGCTCCGGTGCGTCCTCGCCGAGGGTGGCGAAGACGAACCCGCCCGTGCCGATCGCGACGGCGGCGACCCCGCAGGCAGCGAGCTGCCGGCGGCTCAGCCGTGACCGCGCCGGTACGACGCCCGGCGACTCGTCCACGAGGGGTCGCCCGTCGAGGCCGCTGATCTCCCGCTCGACCTCGTCCGCGACGGGTCGACGGTAGGTCCGCCACCGCGGCTTCGGCTTCTGCTGGGGTGTGGGCTGGTCCTCCCGAGACGGCTTGCTCACCCGATGCTCACCAGATCCGGACCCGGTCCCCCGGCTCGAGCCACAGCCCGTCACCCGGCGAGGTGCCGAAGACGTCGTGGAACTCGTCGAGGTTGCGCACGATGTTGGCGCGGAACTCCGGCGGGCTGTGCGGGTCGATGGTGAGGTACTGCTGCTCCTGCTCGAGGCGCCGCTTGGTGCGCCACACGTAGGCCCAGTTGAAGAAGAGCTTCTCGCGGTCCTCGACGCTCGCCTCACGACCGGCGGCGGCCTCCGCGATGAGGAAGGCGGTGTGGGCGATGGTCAGGCCACCGAGGTCGCCGATGTTCTCGCCGACGGTGAGGGCGCCGTTGACCTTCTCGTCGGGCAGGTTGCGGGGCGCGAAGCCGTCGTACTGCTCGATCAGGGCCTTCGACTTCACCTCGAAGGCGGCCTTGTCGTCGGGGGTCCACCAGTCGTTGAGGTTGCCCTCGCCGTCGTACTGCGCACCCTGGTCGTCGAAGCCGTGGCCGACCTCGTGGCCGATGACCGCGCCGATGCCGCCGTAGTTCTCCGCCGCCAGCGCGTCCGGCGCGAAGAACGGCTTCTGCAGGATGCCCGCCGGGAAGCAGATCTCGTTGGTGCCGGGGTTGTAGTAGGCGTTGACGGTCTGCGGCAGCATGAACCACTCGTCGCGGTCGACCGGCGCGCCGATCTTCGCGAGTTGGCGGTCGGTCTCGAAGCCGGCCGCCGCCTGCGCGTTGGCGACCAGGTCGTCGGGGACGACCACCAGCGCGGTGTAGTCGCGGAACCTGACCGGGTAGCCGATCTTGGGCCGGAAGGTGTCGAGCTTCTGGTAGGCCCGCTCCTTCGTCTCCTCGGTCATCCAGTCGAGCTTGCTGATCGACTGCCGGTACGCCGCCAGCAGGTTGGCGACCAGCTCGTCCATCATCGCCTTGGACGACGGCGGGAAGTGGCGGGCGACGTACTCCTTGCCGACGGCCTCACCCATCGCGCCCTCCACGAAGGACACCGCGCGCTTCCAGCGCGCCCGCAGCTCCGGCGTGCCGGAGAGGGTGCGGCCGTAGAAGTCGAAGTTGGTCTGCACGAACTCCTCGGACAGGTACGGAGCCGCCGAGCGCAGCACGCGCGACAGGAACCAGTCGCGCCAGCTCTCGATGGCCGTCGCCTCGAGGACGCCCGACAGGTGCTGGAGGTACGACGGCTGGCGAACCACGACCTCCGCGATCGTCGCCTGCGGCCCACTCAGGTGGCCGCCCAGGTTGGTGATGTAGGCGTCCCAGTCGAAGCCCGGGCACAGCGCCTTGAGCTCGTCGGCGGTGAGCCGGTTGTAGGTCTTCTGCACGTCGCGGGTCTCGGCCCGCTCCCAGTGGCCCTTGGCGAGGTCGGTGTCGAGCTCGAGGATGCGCTGCGCGGCGCCGGCCGGGTCCTCGTGGCCGCCGAGGGTGAGCAGCCGGGTGAGGTAGGCGACGTAGGCCTCGCGGATCTCGGCGAACTTGTCGTCGCGGTAGTAGGACTCGTCCGGCAGGCCGAGCCCGCCCTGCACCAGGTGGAAGAGGTAGCGGTCGGACTGGCGGTCGTCGGTGTCGACGTAGGAGCCGAAGAGGCCGTAGCCGCCGATCCGCTCGAACTCACCGAGGAAGGCCGCGACGTCCCGCACGTCGCGCAGCGCGGCGACCGCTTCGACCAGCGGCTGGGCCGGGGCCAGGCCGGCGGCCTCGACCCGGTCGGTGTCCATGAACGAGTTGTAGAGGTCGGCGATCTTGCGGGCGTCCTCGTCGCCGTCGCCGGACTCCGCGAGCTCGGTGATGATGGCTCGCACGTCCTCCTCGGCCTGGTCGGCCAGCTGGACGAACGGGCCCCAGCTCGAACGGTCCGAGGGGATCTCCGCGTCGCGGAGCCAGGTGCCGTTGACGTGGCCGAACAGGTCGTCCTGCGGTCGGATGGCGGGGTCCATGCCGGGACGGGCGTCGTCGAGGATGCTCACGGGACCGAGCCTAGGACCCGGGTCAATCAGACGGTTCGCCCGGCCGGGTCGGCTGGCCGGTCGGTCGGACTCGCGGGGACCTTGGGCCCAATTCCGGGCCACCCGCTCAGCCGGGTACGACGACGGGCCGATCCGGCACCCATGGCAAGGATCGTCCGACGGGTGCGCTGTCTGGGGGCGGCCGTGCTGCTGGGCCTCGTGCTCGGCGCGCTGCCCACCCCGGCGGGGGCGTCGCCTGCCGTGACCGTCCAGGACGTCGTACCGACGCGGGTGCTGGTGCAGCGGCTGCTCGAGGACCGGGTGCTCGCCCTGACCAACGTCGAGCGCCGCCGGCACGGCTGCCCGGCGCTGCGGGCGAACGCCTACCTGCGCAAGTCGGCGCGGGGCCACACGGTGACCATGGCGCTGCACGACCTGATGTCGCACCAGCTGCCCGGCGAGCCGTACTTCAGCAAGCGCATCACCCGGGCCGGCTACCGCGACTGGAGCCTCGTCGCGGAGAACGTCGCGCGCGGCTTCAGCGGTCCGGCCGCGGTGGTCCGGGCCTGGATGGCGAGCCCCAGCCACCGGCGCAACATCCTCAACTGCCGGCTGCGCGACCTCGGCGTCGGCGTGGCCCTCGAGGACGGTCAGCTGTGGTGGACCCAGAACTTCGGGAGGAAGTGGTGAGCATGCACGACACCCCTGCGACCACATCCGGTCACGCCCCCTCGGACGGGGTCCGGACGCCGCGTAACGGTAGTCCGATCGGACTATCCAACGACGGACGGAGCATCGATGTGACGACCCTCACCGCTCCCGGACCATCGTTGTCATGAACCGGGGGATTCAGAAATTCGTCATCGCCGCCATTGTCATCCTGGCGGCCGCCGTCGCACCGACCGCCACGCCGGGAGCCACGGCCTCGACCACGGCGGTGCAGCTCAAGAGCGCGTCGCTCACGCTGACCGTGAACAACATCCTGGAGAACACGGTCGTGCTGCTCACCAACACGCAGCGGGCCCTGGCCGGCTGCCGGGCGCTGAAGGTCAACAGCGACCTGCGCCAGGCGGCCCGCACCCACTCGAAGAAGATGGCAGCCGCCAGCACGATGTCGCACCAGCTGCCCGGCGAGCTCAGCCTGGGCCGCCGGATCACCCGCGCCGGGTACCTCGGCTGGACCCGCGTCGCCGAGAACATCGCGGCCGGCTACACGACCGCCGGCTCGGTGACCCGCGCCTGGTGGGCGAGCACCAGCCACAAGCGCAACATCACCGACTGCACGCTGCGCGAGGTCGGCGTGGGCGTGGTCTTCAACGGCCTGCGGATGTACTGGACCGTCGACTTCGGTCGGCGCTGATCCGGACGTTCGCCCGCGCGGTCGTTGACACGACCACCATGATGAGCCCCGTGCTCCCCACGCTCGCTCTCGGGACGTCGACGAACACGTCCAGGCTCGGACTTGCTCTCCTCGTCGTCCTGGTCGTCCTGGCCGGCCCCCTCGCGGGGCCGACCACGTCCGCTGCCGTTGCGTCCGTCGCGGCGACCGCCGGCCCCACACCGGCTCGGTCGACCGCGACGCTGACGTTGGAGAGCGACGCGATGAGAGCGATCAACCGGGCCCGGGCGGGATCGGGCTGTCCCACGTTGAAGGTCAACACCGCGCTGCGGGTCTCGGCCCGCCGGCACAGTGCCCGGATGGCCCGGCAGGGCACGCTCAGCCATCGGCTGGCCGGGGAGGCCACGATGGGGCGCCGGGTGGCCGACGCCGGCTACACCGGCGCCACCATGCTCGGCGAGGTCATCGCGCTCGGGCCGACCACCGGCGCCGCGGCCGTCCGGATGTGGCTGGCCAGCTCGATGCACCGGAGCATCCTGCTGAACTGCCGCTACCGCGACTTCGGCGCAGGCGTCGTCCGCGGCGGCAACGGCCGCTACTGGTGGACCGTCGACCTCGGCCGGCGCTGACGGGCCCGTGACGCGTCAGCCGCGGATGCGTACGACGGACTTGCCGAGCGTCGCGCGCGCGTCCATGTCGATCAGGGCCTGACCGAACTCGTCGATGGCGTAGACCTTGCCGATCGGCGGCTTCACGACACCGGCCTCGATCATCGGCACCAGCTGCGCCCACTGCTGCTGCATGTAGCCCGGGTGGGAGAAGGCGTACTCGCCCCAGCCGACCCCGCGGATGTCGGTGTTGGTGAGCAGCAGGCGGTTGACCTTGACCTCCGGGATGCCCTCCCCGGCGGCGAAGCCGACGACCAGCACCCGGCCCTGCCGGGCCAGCGAGCGCAACGAGTCGGTGAACAGCGAGCCACCCACGACGTCGAGGACGACGTCCACGCCCTTGCCGCCGGTGATCTCCCGGGCGGCGTCCTTGAACCCCTCGACCGGGATCACGTGGTCGGCGCCGGCAGCCAGCGCGAAGGCACGCTTCTCCTCCGTGCTGGCGACCGCGATCGTCGTCGCGCCGAGCCCCTTGGCGACCTGGAGCGTCGCCGTACCCACGCCACCGGCGGCACCGTGGACGAGGACGGTCTCGCCGGGCTGCAGGCTGCCCCGCTCGTCGAGCGCGAAGAGCGCCGTCAGGTAGTTCATCGGGAGCGCGACCGCCTCGTCGAAGGAGATCGCGTCGGGCAGCGGGAAGACGTTCTCGCTGGAGCCGACGACCAGCTCCGCGGCGCCGCCGTACCCACCGACGCCGGCGACCCGCTGGCCGGGCTCGAAGCCGTCACCGGAGACCACGACGCCGGCGAAGTCGACGCCGAGGGTGAACGGCGGCTCCGGGCGCAACTGGTACTCGCCCTTGCTGAGCAGCAGGTCGGGGAACGAGATGCCGACGCTGTGCACCTCGACCAGCACCTGGCCGGGCGCGGCCACCGCGTCGGGCACGTCGGTGACGACGATGTCGGAGGGACCGGTGGTGGTGAGGACCTGGACCGCGCGCATGGATCGCAGGCTACTCAGACGGCGTGCTCCGTACGATGCCGGGCCACCAGGTCGGCGTACCAGTTGAACGAGCGCTTCGGGGTGCGCACCTGGGTCTCGTAGTCGACGTGCACGAGTCCGAAGCGCTGCGTGTAGCCCTCGGACCACTCGAAGTTGTCGATGAGCGACCACGCGTAGTAGCCGCGCACGTCGACGCCCCGCTCGACGGCCTCGGCGACCGCGGCCAGGTGGGCGGCGTGGTAGTCGACCCGCTCGTGGTCGTCGACGACACCGTGCTCGTCCGGGCCCTTGTTGTAGGAGCAGCCGGACTCCGTGATCACGATGGGGGGTACGGCGGCGCGGAGCCGCGCGCGGAACATGATCAACCACTCGCGCAATGCGTCCGGCACGACCGGCCAGCCGAAGTCGGTGAGCGGATAGCCGAGGACGTCGCGGAACTCGAACGGCAGCTCCGAGGTCTCGTCGGCGGCGCCGATCCGCATCGGGTTGTAGTAGTTGACACCGTAGAAGTCGAGGGGCTGGCGCATGGTCGCGAAGTCGCCCTCGCGGACGTGCTCCTCGAGCAGCATCATCATCTCGTCGGAGTAGCGGCCGAGCAGCATGCCCTCGAGGTAGTGGCCGTTCCAGATCGCGTCGAACAGCTTGGCCGCGCCGACGTCGGCGGGGTCGTCGCTCGCCGGCCAGATCGGCGCGTGGTTGTTGGCGCAGCCGACGCTCGGGGCACCCGCGGCGCGCAGCGCGATGGCCGCGCGGCCATGGGCGACGAGCAGGTGGTGGCCGACCGGCAGCGCGTCGAACATCAGCGCCTTGCCGGGCGCGTGCATGCCGACGGCGTGGCCCATCAGGGTGACGACATTGGGCTCGTTGACCGGGACCCAGTCGGCGACCCGGTCGCCGAGTCGCGCGCCCACGATCGCGGCGTAGTCGGCGAACCGTTCGATGGTCGCGCGGTTGAGCCAGCCGCCGTCGTCCTCCAGCGCCTGCGGGAGGTCCCAGTGGAAGAGGGTCGCCATCGGCTTGATCCCGGCGCCGAGCAGTCCGTCGACGAGGCGGTCGTAGAAGTCCAGGCCCTTCTCGTTCGCCGGTCCCGAGCCGGTCGGCTGGATCCGCGGCCACGCGATCGAGAACCGGTAGCCGCCGGCGCCCAGGCGGCGCATCAGCTCGATGTCCTCGGCGTAGCGGTGGTAGTGGTCGCAGGCGACCGCGCCGCTCGAGCCGTCCACGATCCGCCCGGGGACGGACGTGAAGGTGTCCCAGACGGAGGGCCCGCGGCCGTCCTCGGCCACCGCTCCCTCGATCTGGTACGACGCCGTACTGGTCCCGAAGGTGAAGCCCCTCGGCAACCGGCCGGCCAGGTCCCTCATCCTGTCCGCCATCGGGACCACCCTCCCATGACGAGGTCCGGACGACGGCCTGCCGCGCGTGCGCCATCGGACACGGCCACAATGTCGCACGTGAACGTCGAGATCCGCAGGGGAACTGACCGGTTCGTCGAGCGCGCCCCCGGGCGGCTCACCCACCACGCCTTCTCGTTCGGTCCGCACCTGGACCCGGACCGGCTGTCGTTCGGTCCGATGGTGTGCCACGACGACCACGTGCTCGGCCGCGGGACAGGCTTCGAGGAGCACCCGCACGCGGCCCTGGAGATCGTCACGTGGGTGATCTCGGGGGCGCTGGTGCACCGCGACGGAACCGGCGCCTCGGCCGTGCTGCGGGCGGGCGAATGCGGGGTGCTGAGCGCCGGCGCGGGCGCGCGCCACTCCGAGATCGCCGGCGAGGACGGGCCGACCCGCTTCGTCCAGGTGTGGCTCACCCCGGACTCCCCCGACGCCGCACCGCGGCACGCGAAGTCCGCCGTCGCCGCCGCGCCCGGGCAGGGGCTCGTCCGGTCGGTGGGCGCGGGTGGCCCGCTCGCGGTCGGGGTCGCCGGAGCGGCACTCGACGTCGCCCGGCTCGGCGCCGGGGAGTCGCTGGCACTGCCGGCCGCCCCGCTCGTCCACGCCTTCGTCGCCACCGGCGCGCTGCTGCGCTCCTCGCTGGCGGAGCCGCTCAGCGCGGGCGATGCGTTCTGCCTGGCCGACGGGGCGTCGTACACGGTGACGGCGGCGGTGCCGACCGAGCTGCTGGTCTGGTCGTTCGCGTGACGCCTTGCGAGGTGCAGGAATCACCTCGGAGGAGGTGATTCCTGCGCTTCACGGCCGTTGCAACGGCCAAGAAGCGCGAGTTCCGGCCAGGAAGTACGACGCTCAGGCCTCGCCGAGCTCCGCGTTGCCGACGATCGCCGACCCGATCGCGGCGAGCTGGCGGACCTGTTCGGGGGTGAGCCGGTCGAAGACGAGCTGGCGCACGTGCGCGACGTGGCTCGGCGCGACCTCCTCGAGCATGGCGAGCCCGTCGTCGGTCAAGGTCACGAACTGGCGCCGCTTGTCCTCACCGCACTGCCGGCGCACCACCCAGCCGCGCTGCTCGAGCGCCGCGATCGCGTGGCTGAGCCGCGACGGGCTGGAGGCGGTGAGTCGCGCCAGGTCGCCCATCGTCAGGGTGCGGTCGGCGTGCGCGGAGAGGGTGGCCAGCATCCCGTAGTAGTTGTGCGGGATGCCGGCCTCCTCGCGCAGCGACTTGTCGAGCGCCTGCGGGAGGGCGTGCACGATCCGGATGAGGGGCAGCCAGGCCGCCATCTCGTCCTCGTCGAGCCACCGGGTCACGCGCTCAATTCTCCCAGATCGCCGAGGTCCAGGGTGTGCGAAGTGTGATCCCGCTTGACCGCCAGGTAGCGGCGGTTGGACTCGGACAGGTGGACGCCGGTGGGCACCCGCTCGTCGACCGTGATCCCGTGCGCCGCGAGCTGGGCGGCCTTGTCGGGGTTGTTGCTCAGCAGCCGGATCCGGTCGGCGCCCAGCGCGCGCAGCATCTGCGCGGCGGCACGGTAGTCACGCTCGTCCTCGCCCCGCCCCAGCGCCAGGTTCGCCTCGTAGGTGTCGAGGCCGGCGTCCTGCAGCGCGTAGGCATCGAGCTTGGCGTACAGGCCGATGCCGCGACCCTCCTGGCGCAGGTACAGCAGGAACCCTCCCTCGTCGGCGATCCGCTCGACGGCCTCGCGCAGCTGCGGACCGCAGTCGCACCGCTCCGAGCCGAACACGTCGCCGGTCAGGCACTCGCTGTGGGGCCGGACGAGCGGCGGCGTACCCCCGTGGGGGAGGGCGGCCAGCCGCCCGCGCCAGTCGCCGAGGCCGAGCAGCAGGTGCTCCTTGCCGTCGACGAGGCCGTGGAAGGTGATCACGTCCGCCGTGGTGGCGTAGCCGTCCGGGAAGCGCAGGGGTACGACGACGCGGGTCCGCACCTCGGCGGCCGGTGCGGCGGCGCGGGGGACCTCGGGGACGGCGGTCGTGCGCGGGGCGCGGGTGAGGCAGGTCGTCATGGTCACTCCATTATTTCAAAGTTGAAATGATGAAGGGACAAGTCGGCGGGCGCGCCCGGTATTCCGGGTGGGTGGGGAAATCTGCTGCACGGAACAGGCGTGGGTCGACGGCGGCCACAGCAGCGAGAGGGCTGGGTGGTGGGTCGGGTCCGCCGGTCGGCTCACGGGCGGCAACGCTGAACCGGTGGGTTCAGGCCTCGGGACGGAAGACCATGTCGTCGGGCACCACGACGCCGTACTGCCCGAGCGTGTCGACCAGCACCGCCGCGACCTGCCGGGTCAGCCGCTCGACGAGCTGCTCCTGGGTCTCGTCGTGGTGGTCGAACCACCAGATGATGCTGGCGTCGACCATCCCCATCACCCCGACCAGGACCCCCTCGGGCGGGTCGGCCGAGAGCGGCGTCTCGCGCAGATAGGCACGAGCGGCGTCGACGATCTCGCTCAGCAGCCGGGTCCGGCCCAGGCGCGCGCGGTGCAGCGCCTTCGTCTGCTGCTGGGCGGCGAGGAACCGGAACAGGTGCGGGTGCTCGGCGGCCCAGGCGACGCACGGCGCGATCAGTCCGCGGATGATCTCGACCGGCGTCCCCGGCGTCGACAGGTGAGGGCGCACGCGGCGCAGCAGCTCGGTGGCGGCGTAGCGCGCGACCTCGGCGTCGAGCTGCTCCTTGCTCGCGAAGTGGCGATAGACGTTGGGCCGCGGGATGCCGGCGCGCTCGGCGATCTGGCCCATGCCGACGGCCGAGCCGCCCTCCTCGATCGCATCGATCGCGGCCTGCACGACCTGCGCACGCCGCGCGTCGCTCTCCAGCGCCTCCTTCGCGTTGCGCCGGCGCACGGTCGAGTCGACCCACTTCACCACGTCCACCACAGGCCGAGGCTAGCGCGCGGATACACCTTGTATCCACGGGCGTCCGCGTGGCACCCTGTGCGTGATACACGGTGTACCCAGCCGCCGTACCCGACCTCTGGACAGGATCACCATGGCCCGCCGCTCTCCCTGGATGAACCAGGACCTCGACGACTTCCGCGACCTCGCCCGCACCTTCTGCGAGAAGGAGATCAAGCCGAACGTCGAGACCTACATCGCGAACAAGCAGGTCGACCGCGACCTGTGGAACAAGGCCGGCGACGTCGGCCTGCTCTGCCTGTCCATCCCCGAGGAGTACGGCGGGGGCGGGGGCACCTTCGCGCACGAGGCGATCCTCATCGAGGAGCAGGCCCGGGTCGGCGACAGCTCGTGGGGCGCCTCGCTCCACAACGGCATCGTCGCGCACTACCTCCTCAAGTACGGCACCGAGGAGCAGAAGCACGAGTGGCTCCCGAAGATGGCCAGCGGCGAGGCCGTCGCCGCCATCGCGATGACCGAGCCCGGCACCGGCTCCGACCTCCAGAACGTCCGCACCAAGGCGATCCGCGAGGGCGACGAGTACGTCATCAACGGCTCCAAGACGTTCATCACCAACGGCGCCCAGGCCGACGTCGTCGTGGTCGTCGTGAAGACCAACCCGGAGGAGGCGGCCGCCGGCATCTCGCTGGTCATCGTGCCGACCGACACCCCCGGCTTCTCCCGCGGCCGCGTCCTCGACAAGATCGGCATGAAGGGCCAGGACACCTCCGAGCTGAACTTCTCCGACGTCCGCGTTCCGGTCACCAACCTGCTCGGGACCGAGGAGGGCCAGGGCTTCATCCAGCTGATGGAGCAGCTCCCGCAGGAGCGCCTCATCGTCGCGGTCTCCAACGTCGCCGCCATGGAGCTCTGCTTCGAGGAGACCATGCGCTACGTGCACGACCGGCACGCCTTCAACCGGCCGATCTGGGGTTTCCAGAACACCAAGTTCAAGATGGCCGAGGTCGCCACCGAGGCCCGGGTCGCCCGCTCCTTCGTCGACGAGTGCATCGGCCTGCACCTCGAGGGCCAGCTCGACATCCCCACCGTGGCGATGGCGAAGCTGTGGTGCTCCGAGCGCGCGCAGAAGGTCGCCGACATCTGCCTGCAGCTGCACGGCGGCTACGGCTACATGAACGAGTACCCGATCGCCCGGGCGTGGGCCGACCTCCGGGTCTCGCAGATCTACGCCGGGACGAGCGAGATCATGAAGGAGATCATCAGCCGGTCGCTGCCCGCACCGAGCTGACCTCTGCCCGTCGTACCGGACGTCCTGGTCCTGGATCGGGTCGATCCACGACCAGGACGTCCGGTACGACGGGGATCGCTCCTGCGATGGCTCAGTCGTCGCAACTGACGGCGAAGTACGTCGCGTAGGAATCGCCCGACCAGCCGGACGAGTCCGTCGGACCCGTCAGCTTCTCGAGGTCGCGCAGGTACCGCTGACCCTCCTCGGACTCCAGGTAGTCCTCCGACAGGTGCGGGCAGTCCTCGGAGTCGCCCTTGCAGGCGCCCGTGACGACGACCGGACCGTCGTCGGACAGCTCGGCCATCTCCTCGGCCGACAGGGTCGGACATGCCTCGGAGTCGGCGTCGTCGTTCCCGCCGAGCACGAGCAGCGCTCCCTGGCCCACCCCGACGAGGGCAACCAGCGCCACCACCCCGGTCCGCACCCGCACCCCGACCCCCTCGCGACAAGAGCCCGACCCTACGTCACTCAGGCGATGATCCGCAGCGCTTCCGGCAGCAGCTCCACGACCAGCGGCGCGCCGGAGGCGGGCAGCGGGGCCAGCGCCTCGCCGTCGGCGCCGACGGGCACCGCGCCACCCCGGGCGTAGGCACCGGAGAGGGTGACCCGGCGTCCGGTCAGCACCTTCACCTCGTCGAGCTCGACGTGGCGGCCGTCGTACACCTTGGGCAGGGAGCGGATCAGGTCCAGCCGGCCGGCAGCCTCGATGACGATGACGTCGAGCAGGCCGTCGGAGACCGACGCGGCGGGGGCGATGGCCATGCCCTTGCCGTAGTAGCGCGAGTTGGCGACGACGACCGTCGCCGCGAGGTGACGCGAGGTGACGCCGTCGACCTCGAGGACGCACTCCATCGGGCGGTAGGTCGCCAGGGCGCGGACGGCCGCGACCGGGTACTGCAGCTTCGACGGCAGCCAGTGCGAGCGGTCGACGATCTCGCCCGCGCGGGCGTCGACACCGGCGTAGACGGAGCCGGCGACGACCTGCGTCGTACGGTCCCCCGAGATCGCGCGGAGCAGGTCGACCCGGCGCTCGGGACCGTCCAGCAGCAGCGCGGCCTGCTCGGCGGTCGTGTGCGGGACGCCGAGCATGCGGGCGAAGTCGTTGCCACGCCCCGCCGGTACGACGGCCAGCACCCCGTCCCGTGCGGCGACCGAGCCCGCGACCGACGACAGCATCCCGTCACCCCCGACGGCGACGACGACCGCGCCCGACGCGACCGCCGCGTCGACGAGTGCGGGCGTCTCGGCGACGGAGGTGGTGTAGGTGACCTCGACCGAGGCGCCCGCCTCGCGCAGCGCCCGCGTCAGCGGTACGACGACCTTCGGCGCGGCGCCCCCACCCGAGCTCGGGTTGACGAGGAACGCGAAGCTCCGCGTGCTCACGGGATCAGCACTCCGGGGTTGAGGATGCCCGTCGGGTCGACGGCCTGCTTCACCGCGCGCAGCACGGACGCGCCGACCTCGCCGATCTCGGCGGTGAGGTACGGCTTGTGGTCGGTGCCGACGGCGTGGTGGTGGGTGATCGCAGCGCCCGCGGCGACGATCGCCTCGCACGCGGCTGCCTTCGCGGGAAGCCACGCGGCCAGCGGGTCCTCGCCGCCCGGCGCAGCGACCGTGAAGTAGAGCGAGCAGCCGGTGGCGTACACGTGCGACACGTGGCAGAGCACCATCGCGCCGGGCAGCGCGGCCTCCAGCGCGGCCTTCACGCGGGTGTAGAGGTTCTCGCGGTTGCTCCAGAAGGCGACGGTCTCGAGGGTCTCCACCAGGACACCGTTGTCGAGCAGGCTGTCGCGCAGGTAGGGCGCGTTGAACCGTCCGTGCGCCCACGCCTCGCCCGGCTCCGCACCCTGCGGCCGGCCACCCAGCTCGGTGAGTGCGGCCGTGACGGCGGCCTTCTTCGCCGCGACCGCGGCGGGGGTGCCCTCGTAGCCGACGATCATCAGGCAGCCCGCGTCGCCCGCACCGCCGATCCCCTCCGGGTCGGCGAGGTTGATCGCGGTCTCGCTCTCGTCGGAG
>DATLIG010000279.1:0-2153 GCA_035539555.1 Nocardioides sp.
CCCCGGCGTGCAGGCCGTCGAGGAGGCGGACCCGGAAGCCCGCCTCCACGGCGTCGAGCGCGGTTGCGCGCACGCAGTAGTCGGTCGCGATGCCGGTGACGTCGACCTCGGTCACCCCCGCCGCCTTCAGCACGTCGAGCAGCCGCTCGCCGCCGTCCGCGATCCCCTCGAAGGCCGAGTACGCCGGCACGCCCATCCCCTTCACGACGTGGTGCGTCACCGCGCTGGTCTCCAGCTCGGGCGCGTAGTCCGAGCCGGGCTGGCCCTGCACGCAGTGGACCGGCCAGGTGGTCACGTAGTTCGGGTCCTCGCCGGGCTCGTGGAAGTGTCCGCCGTTGCTGTCGCCGGCGTGGTGCCAGTCGCGGGACGCGGCGATCACCGCGTAGTCGCCGGCGTGCGCGGCGAGGTGCTCGCTGATCCGGCCGGCGACCTCGCGGCCGCCGGTGACGCCGAGCGAGCCGCCCTCGACGAAGTCGTTCTGCACGTCCACGACGATCAGTCCGCGCTGTGCGCGCTCGGTGTCGGTCATCGCGCTGTCCTCTCTCAGGGTGGTGGTCAGGTACGGCGGCCCGGCGGCGACGCCGCGGGCGTCGGCCGGGAGGCTGGTGAGGGTGCTGGCCGCGAAGGCGCGGACCTCGTCGAGGGTCGGTCGGTGCACGACCTCCCCGCCACGGACGAGCGGCACCTGCACCGGCCGAGCCTCCGGGCCGGGGTGCGGCGCGTCCTGGCCGGTGAACCACTCGGCGCGCACGATCCCGTGGGCGTCGTACTCGCGGAAGGGGTGCTTGCGCCCGCCGACCGACGCCTTGTCCTTCGACTTCTTGGCGACCGGGCGCAGCGGCTCCCCGTCGCCGTCGGCGATCGCGACCAGCTTGTAGACCATGCTCGCGGTCGGGTGGCCCGAGCCGGTGGCGACGCGGGTGCCGACGCCGTAGCCGTCGATCGGGGCGTCGGCGAGCGCGGTGATCACGAACTCGTCGAGGTCGCTGGTCACCACGATCCGGGTCGACGTCGCGCCGAGCGAGTCGAGCAGTGCGCGCGCCTTGTGCGACTCCTCGGCGAGGTCGCCCGAGTCGAGCCGTACGGCGCCCAGCCCGGTGCCGGCCACCTCGACCGCGGTCCGGATGCCCTGCGCGATGTCGTAGGTGTCGACGAGGAGGGTGGTGCCGGCGCCCAGTGCCTCGACCTGGCTGCGGAACGCGTCGGCCTCGGTGTCGTGCGCGAGCGTGAACGCGTGCGCGGCGGTGCCGGCGGTCGGGACGCCGTGGCGCCGGCCCGCGGCCAGGTTGCTCGTCGAGCCGAAGCCGGCCACGTAGGCGGCGCGAGCCGTGGCGACCGCCGCCTCCTCGTGGGTACGACGGCTGCCCATCTCGATGATCGGGCGGCCGTTGGCGGCGTCGACCATCCGGGCGGCGGCGCTGGCGATGGCGGTGTCGTGGTTGAGGATGCTGAGCACGATCGTCTCGAGCAGCAGGCACTCGCCGAGGGTGCCGGTGACGGCGAGGACCGGGCTCCCGGGGAAGTAGAGGTCGCCCTCGCGGTAGCCGTCGACGTCGCCGCGGAAGCGGAAGTCCCGCAACCAGGCGGCGGTCTGCTCGCTGACCGCGCCCTGCTCCTGCAGCCACCGGACGTCGTCCGCGTCGAAGGTGAAGGCCTCGATCGCGTCGAGCAGTCGGCCGAGCCCGCCGAGCATCCCGTAGCGGCGGCCGTCGGGCAGGCGGCGGGCGAAGGCCTCGAAGACGGCCGGCCGGGCCACGCTCCCGTCGCGGACGAACGAGTCGAGCATGGTGAGCTCGTAGCGGTCGGTGAGCAGTCCGGTGGTCTGGACGGGGCGGTCCATCGCAGCTCCTCGATGTTGTAGTCAGTATGACCATAACGGGCGTCCTCTAGGGTCCCAGCATGGCGCGCGGGACGGAGGCGGACGAGGCCGCCCACGCCTACGAGCGGCACCTCGCCGAGCACGACCGCGACCGCCGCCGTGCGCAGGGTGCGTTCTACACGCCGCCCGAGCTCGTCGCGTGGGTGCTGGACCGCGCGTTGCCGGCCACCGGGTCGGTGCTCGATCCCGCCTGCGGGACGGGTCATTTCCTCGTCGCGGCCGCCCGCCGGCTCGGCGTGCGCGCGGTGCACGGCTCCGACCTCGACCCGGACGC